>JARRNY010000014.1:0-30431 GCA_037384445.1 Candidatus Thiodiazotropha sp. | reverse complement strand
GGAGCGGCACGGCGTGTCGCCGGACAAGGGTGACATCCTGGTCACCGGTGCGGCAGGCGGCGTGGGCAGTGTTGCGGTTGCCATCCTTTCCCGGCTGGGTTATCGCGTCGTTGCCGTCAGTGGTCGCACCGAAGAGACGGACTATCTCAAGGGGTTGGGTGCCGACGAGGTGCTGCCGAGGGCCGATTTCGAGCAACCCGGCAAACCGCTCGCTAAAGAACGGTGGGCAGGGGCCGTCGATGTGGTCGGCAGCCAGGTACTGGCGAATGTCTGCGCCTCGCTGAAGTATGGCGGCGTGGTCGCCGCCTGCGGACTGGCCGGCGGGATGGATGTACCGGCGACGGTCGCGCCGTTCATTCTGCGTGGTGTCACCCTGGCCGGCATCGACAGCGTGATGTGTCCGCGGCCGCAAAGGCTCGAAGCCTGGTCGCGTCTCGCCCGCGATCTCGATGTTTCGAAGCTCGAAACGATGACCCGCGTCATCGGTCTCAGTGAGGCGATCACCACCGCGCCGTTGTTGCTGGCAGGGCAGGTTCGGGGGCGGGTCGTGGTGTGCGTCATGACGCATCGGTGCTTCGAAAGTGACGTTCGGTGCGGCAAGCCGCACCCTACGTTGGTTTGAAGTCTTTTGGCTACTCGTCGTCCTCGTCCTGATCTCTGCGCTCTACCAATTCGGGATCGGCGGTGATGGGGCGGTAGATCTCGATGCGTGAGCCTTCTTGGATCTTGGCATCGAGTTTGGTCACTTTGCCGAAGATGCCGACTTTCTGGTTATCCAGGTCGATTTCCGGGAACTGTTGCAGCAGTCCGGAGTGTTCGATGGCCTGGCGTACGGTGCTGTCGTCCGGGACTTCAAGCTTTAGCCAGACCTGTTTGAACTTGTCTGCGTATGCGACACCTACGTTCATTTCCGATGACTCCTTTACTGACTCGATGCTGCCGCTTGAGTGGCAGCCAGGGTGGCACGGCGCTCTGCCAGGGCGTTGTCCAGCAGACGCTTGCCCGCAAGCAGGAAGCCGAGCACGAGAAAGCCGCCGGGTGGCAGGATAATCAAGAGAAAGCCTTTGTAGTCGGGGATCAGTACCAGTTCCAGGAACGAGGCCCAGTCGCCAAGTAACAGGGCGGCGTTGGCGAATAGGGTGCCGCTGCCGAGGACCTCGCGGGCAGCGCCCAGCACCACCAGTGCCAGGGTAAAGCCCAGCCCCATCATCAGACCGTCGAAGAGCGACGGCAACACCATATTGCGTGAAGCGAAGGATTCCGCCCGCCCGAGAATGGCGCAGTTGGTGACAATCAGCGGAATGAAGAGGCCGAGTACCTTATGCAGGTCGTGCACCCAGGCGTTCATCGACATGTCGACCAGGGAGACCAGCACGGCGATGATCAGCACAAACACCGGGATGCGCACCTCGGGCGTGATGATGCCGCGAAACAGTGAGATCAACATGCCGGAGGCGATCATCACCGCAGTAGAGGCGAGCCCCATGCCAAGGCCGTTGCTGGCGGTACCGGTGACGGCCAGCAGCGGACAGAGGGCGAGGGCCTGGGCGAAGACGATATTGTTGTCCCAGATACCGTCTTTCGCGATGCGTTTGTAGTCGTTGCTCATGGTGTCGTCCGCGTTGTCAGAGTGGCTTATCTTTGGCTGCGACCGTCTCGGTGGTCTCGGCCGGCGGATTGAGCAGTTCGGTACGATGGGCCTGAAAGAACTCCAATCCGTGTTTGATGGCCTTGACCACGCCACGCGGCGTGATGGTGGCGCCACTGAACTGATCGAAGCGTCCGCCGTCTTTCTTCACCGCCCATTCGCTTTCCGGCGGCTCGCCCAGGGAGAGGCCGTTGAAGCCGAGTATCCAGTTGTTTTTCGCCACTTCGATCTTGTCGCCCAGTCCGGGTGTCTCTGCGTGAGAGAGCACGCGCACGCCGAGAATTTTGCCGTCGGCATCCAGGCCCATGATGAGACGGATCTCGCCGGCATAACCCTGACCGCTGATCTCATAGGCAAGGGAGTTGACGTCGGAACCGACGGTACCCCGGTAGACGGTCAGCGGCTTGCCGTTCTCATCCATGATCTGTAGCGGTTGCGCCAGCAGGTCGTTGTTATAGCGCTCTGCGGGGACCACTTGGGCCAGTGAGTCGAGCAGATCTTCCTTCTGACGCTCTTCGATCACATCCTTGGTGGCGATGTTGCCCGCTACAAGCAGCGCCGTCGCCAGCGTGGAGAAACCACCCAACAGCACGGCCTGGTAGCCGATGCGTTTGCGGTATGCAGGTTCTAATGGTGTACCCATCAGGCGTCAGCTCCTTCGTCTGCATAGTTGAGCGGCTCTCCCTTGCGGTCGCGGCCGTAGATGCGGGGTTTCAAATAGTGGTCGATCAGTGGGGTGCAAGCGTTCATCAGCATCACGGCGAAGGCGACACCTTCCGGATAACCGGCCCAGGTGCGTATCGCGAAAACCAACAGCCCAATGCCGGCGCCGAAGATCAGTTGGCCACGCACAGAGACCGGCGAAGTCACCAGATCGGTGGCGATAAAGAAAGCGCCCATGACTGCCGCACCCGACATCAGGTGGGTCAGCGGACCCACGTAGCTCTGTGGGTCGACGAGGTGAAAAATGGTCGCCAGCAGGGCCAGGGTGCCGAGCATAGAGAGTGGTATGTGCCAGGTGATGATCCGTTTGTAGAGCAGAAAGAGTCCGCCCAGCAGCAGAAGCAGGGCAGAGGTCTCACCCAGGCTGCCTCCGGCCTGACCCAGGCTCAGCTGCCAGAGTGATTCGATGCCGCTGCTGGCGCTCTCCAGCGGTACGCCACGTCCCAGTTCTGTCTTCAGATGGCCGAGGGTGGTGGCGCTGCTGATGGCATCCAGTTGCTCCGAACTGCCGAAGGTGATGGCCAGGCTATCGAGCAGACCGGGCGCCTGTGACGAGAAGAGGGGGACCGGTGAATTGAACAGGGTCATCTCAAGCGGAAAGGAGATCAGTAGGGCAACACGCGCAACCATGGCGGGATTGAAGAGATTCTGGCCAATGCCGCCGAACACCTGCTTGCCGATGACAATGGCGAGAAAGGCCCCCACCACGCCGATCCACCAGGGTGCCCAGGGCGGCAGGGTCATGGCCAGCAGCCAACCGGTGAGCAGGGCGGAGCCGTCGAGCAGGAAGGGGCGTGCCCGCTTGCCTGCCAGGCGAAGGGAGCCGGCCTCGAACAGCAGGCAGGCGAATATGGTAGTGGCGAAGAGATAGATCGCCGGCCAGCCGAACAGGTAGAGGCTGTAGACGGTGGCCGGCAGCAGCGCCAGCAACACCAATCCCATAGTGCGGCTGACACTGGTTTTTGCGTGGGTATAGGGACCGGCGACGGGTTGTTCTTCGATCATGCTTCTGTTTCCGCCTTGGGTTTTGTTTCCGATGAAGGTTCGGATTCGGATTCAGCCTGGGCCTGGGCCTTGGCTTCTGCCTCGGCCTTCTTCTTCGCCTCCATCTCCTTCTTGCGCTTCATCATCGCTTCACGCTTGGCTCTCTTGATCGCTTCCATACGTTCCGTGCGCGCTTCGGCCAGGCGTTTGGTCTCACCCTGTTTGTGTTGCGAACGCTGACGCGCGGCCAGCTCGCCCTTGGCATAGTTGAAGTACTGCACCAACGGGATATGTGAAGGACAGGCATAGGAGCAGGAGCCACAGGCGATACAGTCGAGCAGCCCCAGCTTGACCGAGTTGTCGAGACCGCCGGTGCGGATATGGGCCGCCATCTCCAGTGGCACCAGGCCACAGGGACAGGCCTGCACGCAGCTGGCGCAGCGGATACAGGGCATCTCATCGGCAGCTTCACTTTCAGCCGGCGTCAGCGCCAACAGACCGTTACTGCCCTTGACCGCCGGCACCCGGGTACTCGGCAGAGGCTGGCCCATCATCGGGCCGCCACTGACCAGGGTTGATGGCTCTGTCTTGAAGCCCCCGCAGTAGTCGACCAGATGGGAGAGGGGGGTGCCAAGGGGCACCAGTAGATTCTTCGGCTGGGCGATGGCGCCACCCGTCACCGTCATCACCCGCGAGACCAGGGGATAACCGTGACGCAGTGCATCGTGCACCGCCAGGGCGGTCGCCACATTGTGTACCACCACCCCCATGTCGGCAGTCAGTCCGCGTGCGGGTGTCTCTTTGCCGATCAGGGTCTGTACCAGATGTTTCTCCGAGCCCATGGGGTAACGGGTCGGCAGGCCAACCACACTGACCTCATCGAAGCCTTCGGCAGCACGGCGCATGGCGGCCTGGGCCTGTGGCTTGTTATTCTCGATAGCAATAATAATGCGGCTGACATCGAGCGCGCGGGCCATCAGACGCACGCCGTCGAGCACATGATCCGATTTTTCGCGCATCAGGCGATCGTCGCAGGTGAGGTAGGGTTCACACTCGGCGCCGTTGATGACCAGGGTATGCAGCGTGTAGCGGTTACGCAGGTTGAGCTTCACTGCTGAGGGAAAGGTAGCGCCACCCATGCCGACAATACCGGCTTCGGCAACCCGTTGTGCGATCTCCTGCGGTGGCAGTTCGAAGGGCTCGGCCACCGGATCGAGGCTGTCTATCCAGGCATCCTCGCCGTCTGGTTTGAGGGTGATGGTGCGCACCAGCAGGCCAGAAGGGTGGTGCGCCGGATAACCGCCGACACCCATGATGCGGCCCGAGGTAGGCGCATGCACCGGGGCCGAGATGGCGCCCTGACTACGCGCCAGCATCTGGCCCTTTTTCACCATGTCGCCGCGACGTACCAGCGGCTCCGCCGGTGCACCGATGTGCTGTTGCAGAGGGATGTGGAGAAGGGGCGGCATCGGCAGCGGCTCGATCGCCTGCTCGGCACTGAGCTGCTTGCGATCTTCCGGGTGAACGCCGCCGCGAATCTTGAAGAGCTTGAAGAACTGTTCCGCGCCCATGATCAAGCCGCCCTTGCCGGTTCCGGCCAATACCAGGTCTGCAGAGTCGGTTTCACCTCACGCATCTCGATGCACTCGGTGGGACAGACATCGAAGCATTTCTCACAGCCGGTGCAGGCGTCGGCGAAGACTGCGTGGATCTGCTTGGGACCGCCGAGGATGGCGTCGGTCGGGCAGCGCTTGAAGCATTTGGTGCAGCCGACACAGAGATTCTCGTGGATAAAGGCGACCGTCGGCGCTTTCTCTTCCACCGAGGAGAGGTCGACACTGACGCCCAGCTTCTCAGCCAGGGACTCGGCCAGGGCCTTGCCACCGGGCGGGCACATGGTCACCGAGGCCTCACCGTTGGCCACCGCCTCGGCGGCCGGCGAACAACCGGGATAGCCGCACTGGCCGCACTGGGAGCCGGGCAACAGCTCCTCAATCTCCGCCTGCAGCGGATTGCCTTCGACGGCGAAATAGCGGGAGGCAAGTCCCAGCATGGCGCCCATGGAGACGCCGAGTATGGTGATGATGAAAATTGCAGATACCATCGTCAAACCTCCCTATGTCAGACCAGCAAAGCCCATGAAGGCCAGAGACATGAGTCCTGCCACCACAAAGGCAATGGGTGAGCCTCTGAAGGCGGCAGGCACATTGGCCAGCGCCAGACGCTCGCGCAGACCGGCGAACATCACCAGCACCAGCGTGAAGCCGAGGGCCGAGCCGAAACCGTAAAGCAGAGACTCAAAGAAACTGTTCTCCTGCTGCACATTGAGCAGTGCTACGCCAAGCACGGCGCAGTTGGTGGTGATCAGCGGCAGGAAGATGCCGAGCACCTGGTAGAGGGCAGGCGAGGTCTTGCGCACCACCATCTCGGTGAACTGCACGACGACGGCGATCACCAGAATGAAAGTGAGAATACGCAGGTAACCGAGCCCCAGGGGACTGAGCACATAGTGCTCCAGCAACCAGCCGGCGAAGGCGGCCAGGGTGAGAACAAAGGTGGTGGCCAGCCCCATGCCGAGTGCCGAGTCGAGCTTGTTGGAGACGCCCATCAAGGGGCAGAGTCCGAGAAACTTGACCAGCACCACGTTGTTGACCAGAGCGGTGGATAGAATGATGAGGAAGTATTCCATAGATGTCATCGGTTGCGCGTACGATGACATTTCCCCAACAAAAAATATGCCAATCAACCGAGCTGGCTGATAAATCGCCGGTGAATCAGCGGAATGTTTTTTCTATGGCCTTGAAATGGCAGATGAATTTTCTGTGTATTTGGGTGCGCTGCGTTTTGGTCGAAAGCGGGAGGGAAAGCCTGTTATCATCCATCCGCCCGTTGTTTGTAGTCTTTGTTACAGACGGGCATATGGGAAATGTTGAGTTGACTACAATTGGTAGGATAGATCAGCCAATTTCAGGCTGATTTTCCATGGTATAGCTCTTGCTAGAGAGATATTTCAGGCAATCGAGCCTTTCGGGAAGTGAGCGACATGATTCAGCGCAAGACCTCTACCATCTCCGGTGATGTGATCGATACCATCAGCAGTTTTCTGGCATCACCACCGGAAGGCACGCCGGCGGAGGTGATCGAGGCCTTCAGTACCCTGGGTACCAAGCAATACCTTCCCCCCAAGCTCTTTTTCGAAGCGGTGGAACAGGCACCCATTGCCATCTCCATTACCGATCCGGCGGCACGCATTCTTTATGTGAACCGGGCCTTCGAATCACTCACCGGCTATACCCGCGATGAGGTGGTCGGCAAGAACGAGTCGGTGCTCTCGAGTAAATCGACCCCGGTCGAGGTCTATCAGACACTGTGGGAGACGATCCAGGGACGTCAGGTCTGGCAGGGTACACTGGTCAACCACAAAAAGGACAAACAGGAGTATCTGGCCGAGCTGGTCATCGCGCCCGTTCTGAATCAGCAGAAACAGGTGGTCTACTTCCTGGGCATGCATCGGGATATCACCGAAATGCATCAGTTGGAGCAACGACTGAAGTTCCAGAAGGGACTGACCGAGGCGGCGTTGGATGCTGCGCCGATGGTGGTGGCCATGGTCGCTGCCAATCGCGAGGTACTGCTGGACAACCACAGTTATAAGGCACTGATGAGCGACTTTCGTGGGGTTGAGCCGGTCAATCTCTTTCTCGATGCGCTGGAACAGCAGATCGGGTTCGATCTGGCCAATGTCTGTCAGGTGGGTAAAGGCTTCACCAATGTTGAGGTCAGACTCGATCCGCCCGGTGCCGCCACTCCCCGCTGGTTCGCCTGCTCCGGTGTGCGTGTGGCTGAACTCGACGAAGCAGCGCAAAACTATTTCAAACGCGCCGGCTCGACCCGCTGTTGTCTGTTGCTGATCGCCAACGAAGTGACCAGCAGCCGACGACGCATCAACGAGGCGAGACTCAATATGATTCGCGCCAGCATGGCGGAGCAGCAGATGGTGCAGACCATGCGTGAAGCGATCTCCGGTTCCATCTTCAAACTGCAGGCGCCGTTGAACGTGATCAAGGCAGCCCTCTCAATGCCGGCTTCCGCAGAAGATCAGAGCGGTCTGCGCAAGGTGCTGCAGCAGGCGCTGGAGAGTGGTGACGAGGCGATGGAGAGTCTGCATTCGGCGCTGCCGAGTCCGACTGTCGAGCAGTCGACACTGGTCAATATCAATGAGCTGTTGCATGAGGTGATCCGTCTGTCGACCGACAGGATGCTGGCGCGAGGTGTGATCATCGATTGGCGTCCTGCCCCGGTGCTGCCCGGTGTCAATGGACGCGCCAATGCACTGCGCGGTCTGTTTAAGTATCTCATCGATAATTCGATGCAGGCGCTCGATGAGTCCGATCAGGACTATCGCGAGATTCGGCTGGAAACCCGCGTCGACGGCCAGGAGCTGGTCGTTGAAGTGATGGACAATGGTCCCGGTGTGCCGGAGATGCATCGGCTGAAAGTGTTTGAACCCTTTTTCTGCGGCTGGACACAGCCACGCGAACATGCGGGCATGGGACTGACCATGGCCCAGGAAGTAGTCATTGGTCATGGAGGTAATGTGGAGATCGATCCCGATTTTCTCGGTGGATGCCGAGTCATCGTCAGGCTGCCCGTAAAGGGTGGGGGAGGGGTGTGATTCGATGAGTTCGCCCGATTCAAATCCTGATGACAGCATGAGTCAGTATCATAACTCGGCTCTGGAGTCGGAGCTGGAGAGCCTCTATCAGGTCAGCCAGGTGCTAAGTCGCTCGCTCGACTTTCGCGAGACCCTGACCGAACTGCTGAAGACGCTCAATGATAGCGGCAATATGCGCCACGGTATGATCTGTCTGTTGGACGAGCAGAGCGGTGATCTGCTGGTGAGTGCACTGCATGAGAATCCAGTGCCCTTCAATGCGGTACGTTACAAGCCGGGCGAAGGTATCGTCGGTTCCATCATGGAGAGCGGTCAACCGCGCGTGGTGCAACGGATCTCGGATGAAGACCAGTTTCTCGATCGGCTCGGGGTCTACGACACGGAGCTGCCCTTTATCGGTGTGCCCATTCCCATCGGTGAACACACGGCAGGCATACTGGCGGCTCAGCCCTCCGGCAGTCTGAATTTGCTCGATCGGCAGAGCCGCTTCCTGCAGATGGTCGGTAACCTGATCGGCCAGAGTGTGCGTCTGGCGAAGAAAGTCGAAGACGAACAGCTGGCGCTGAAGAGCGAGCGCGACTCTCTGCGACGCAAGGTGCGGGGCGAACATGGTTTCTCCAACATGGTCGGTCACACCCGCAACATGCGGCTGATCTTCGATCAGGTGCGCCAGGTGGCGAAGTGGAACACTACCGTGCTGGTACGCGGTGAGTCGGGTACCGGTAAGGAGCTGATCGCCAATGCCATCCACTACAACTCACCCCGCTCTAACGGTCCCTTTATCAAACTCAACTGCGCGGCCCTGCCCGATACCCTGTTGGAATCGGAACTCTTTGGTCACGAGAAGGGCGCCTTCACCGGTGCAGTAAGTCAGCGCAAAGGGCGCTTCGAACAGGCACACGGCGGCACCATCTTTCTCGATGAGATCGGCGAGATCAGCCCCGCCTTTCAGGCCAAACTGCTGCGCGTGCTGCAGGAGGGCGAGTTCGAGCGCGTCGGTGGAGTGAAGACCCACCTGGTTGACGTGCGTGTGGTAGCTGCCACCAACAAGGACCTGGAAGCGGAAGTGCAGGGAGGCTGTTTTCGTGAGGACCTCTACTACCGTTTGAATGTCATGCCGATCAACATGCCGCCCCTGCGTGAGCGTCGCGAAGACATTCCCGACCTGGCGCGATTTCTGGTCGGCAAGATCGCCAAGAGCCAGGGTCGGGAGCTGGAGATCGATGACAGTGGTATCGGTATGTTGATGCGCTACGATTGGCCGGGCAATGTACGCGAGCTGGAGAACTGCCTGGAGCGCGCCGCGGTCATGAGCGAAGCGGGTCTGATCGACAAACAGGCGATCAATATGACCGGTCTGGAGAGCAGTCTGCAACCGGGTCCGGCTGCAGTCAGTAGCGGCAGCACTGCCCCACGGGTCGATATCGACGACCCGGATCTGGATGAGCGCGAAAGAGTCATTGCCGCGCTTGAACAGGCGGGTTGGGTACAGGCCAAGGCGGCACGCCTGCTGGGTATGACGCCACGGCAGATCGGCTATCGCATTCAGACGCTGAATATCAAAGTGCGGCAGCTCTGAAACCGGCTTTGGCAAGTCGGCTCCATAGCCGCGTTGCGCCGTACACCTTTACCGTTTGAGTCCCCAGGGTGTGGCAAGCCACACCCTGGGGACTATTGACTTGTGGAGAGGAACTCAGCTCAGCCAATCCTTCGTGGATGAGGACTACTGTCGGTTGGGGGCCAACAGCTGGTCGCGCAACGCTTCACCTACAGCGGTGGCCGATTGCGGGTTCTGCCCGGTTACCAGACGACCATCGACGCACACCTTACAGTGCCAGTTCGCTGCCGGTTGGTGCTCGGCGCCGCGTGCTGTGAGTTCCCTGGCCAGCAGAAAAGGGACCACCTCTTCGAGTTCTACCGCCCGCTCTTCACTGTCAGTGAAAGAGCTGACCCGTTTCCCCGCCACCAGATAGGTGCCATCGCTGAGGGTGACATTCAGCAGGGCCGAGGGGCCGTGACAGACGGCCCCGACAGGGCCGTTGTCTTCATAGATCTCACGCGTAACTCGCTGAACATCCGGGTTGCCGGGAAAGTCCCACATGGTTCCATGCCCGCCAGCGAAAAATATCGCCGAGTAGTTTGCGGGATCCACATCCTGCAAACGCTTTGTGTGAGTGACTGCATCACGGAAACGGGGATCGTTCCAGTATCGGGCATTGGTAGCATCTTCAAGATCGAGCCCGTCAACCGGGGGCTCGCCACCCTGAATCGAAGCCAACTCGACCTCGATCCCTGCCGCTTCCAGCACAGCCAGGGGATGGGTCACTTCAGCCAGATAGTATCCAGTCGGCTCACCGGTTGATCCTTTGCTGCCATGGCTCGTCAGCACGAACAAGACGGGTTTGATGGGTAGAGGAGGGGGCGTCATCATTTGTATACCTCGATTAGTAGAAAGTAGAGAACGATGCGTACTTTATTAGGCAACTTTCAGAAGATAAACTCGCCCACTGGAAATGCATTTGTTCTTAAGAGGCAATAATGGGACGTAGATTCGATCATCTGCCCGATGTGGAAGCTTTTATCGCGGTAGTTGAGCATGGTTCCCTGACAGCAGGAGCCGTGGGGTTATCGACAACGGCATCGGTGCTCAGCCGGGCCATCACCCGGTTGGAGGCCCGGCTGGGGTGTCAGTTGCTACGTCGTACTACGCGGCGTTTGAGTCTGACAGATGCCGGCCAGCTCTATCTCGAACAGGCTCGTGCGGCATTTGGTTTGATCGATGATGCCGAACGCCAGATCCAGGGCTGGCAGAGAGAGCTCACCGGTCGTGTCAGGATCAGCGTGCCTTCAACCTACGGCCACTACCGCCTGCCCAAGTTGTTACAACGCTTCACGCAAGAGTATCCGCAGGTCCACGTTGAGTTGAACATTACCAACCGCAATGTCGATCTGGTAGCCGAGGGTTTCGACCTTGCCATTCGTTTAGGTTATCTACCCGACAGTGGATTGGTGGCGCGCAAACTGGAGGATGCTGAGCTCTGTCTGGTCACCTCACCCGAATATCTCGAGCGTGAGGGTGTGCCACAGGATCTGGCAAGCTTGCGCGAACATGCCTGCACCCCTTTCCTCATGCCCAGCACGGGACGCGTCGTGCCTTGGTTGTTTCGAGAGGGGCAGCAGGATATCGACTGGATCCCGGCTACTGCCATCGAAGTTACGGATGACGTGCTGGGGGTCGTGTCGCTGGCCGAACAGGGTCTGGGTATCTGTCAGACCTATGACTTTGTCGTCCACGAACGTATACAGCGTGGGCAGCTGGTCGAGATATTGCCGCAACTGCGCGGGCGTTCAAGGCCTTTTTCGCTCATATATGCACCGCACAGACGACTGTCGGCCGCCTCGCGGGCGCTGATCGATGTTCTGGTAAGGCTAGCCGCAGATGAGGAGTGAATCGTCCCGGTGCAATATTCAAGAGCACGTGTCGTAAACTGCCGTTTTTCAACCTCCATCGCTCCAGCTCGCTACCAAAGGCAGAGCTTGCGGAGAATCAGTGGCGTAACTGACAGCCATGCCGGCTGGATTCAGTCACTAATGGGTACAGGCCAAGGCGGCACGCCTGCTGGGCATGACACCACGGCAGATCGGCGACCGGATTCAGACGCTGAATATCAAGGTGCGGCAACTCTGACCAAAAGACTGGCGGCGTGGCAAAGGTGATACCGACTGTAAATGGATTTGCGTGAATACTGATGCCGCGGTGCCGCTAGGCGCCGGCGGACTTTAGTGTTGGCTGTAACGCAATCGCAGACAAGGCCACCGGCAGGTGGATAACGAATACTGCGCCGCCATCCGCCGTGGATTCCACGGTCAGGGTACCCTGATGCTGTTCCACGATCACGGAATGGGCGATGGAGAGTCCCTGGCCCGTTCCCTTGCCGACACCCTTGGTGGTGAAGAAGGGGTCGAAGATCTTTTCCCTGATGGCCGGCGGGATGCCGGGGCCGTTATCGCTGACCTGAATCTCTATGGTGCTGTCTCGGTGCCGGGTGGATATCGTAATGACTCCCTTGTCGAATTTACCGGCCTCGATCTGATCGGTGATCGCATGTGCGGCATTGACGATCAGGTTCAGTATAACCTGGCCGATTTTGTCCTGATACCCCATAGGCAGTGGCAGATCGTCTGCGAGATCGAGTTCGAGATTCGCCACGTACTTCCATTCGTTACGCGATACGGTGGCCACGTTCTCGATAACGTCATTGATATGTACAGGCTGCTGAGCATCCGTTCCCGGGTGGGAGAATTCCTTCATGGCAGAGACGATGGAGCTGATGCGCCGTATGCCGTCCAGGGTCTGAGTGAACGCCTGCGGCACCTCCTCGTCGAGATAGGCTATATCGACCCTCTCAACGGTCTCGTCGACTGGTTTTAGCCAGGCCTTGGGTATCTCCGCATCGTTGAGTTGTTGCCGCAGCCGGCTATAGGCGGCTAAGACCTCCCGATAGTCGCCAATGGCATCCTGGAGAAAACGGGTGTTGTCCTGCACGTACTGTGTCGGCGTGTTGATCTCATGGGCGATGCCGGCGGCGAGCTGGCCGACCGATTCCAGCTTCTGCGCTTGCAAGAGCTTCTGTTCCAGTGTCTTTCTGTCGGTGATGTCGAGCAGGATGCCGTCCCAGAGTATCTGGCCATCGTGTGATTTTCGGGCCAGAGCATTGCAGAGTATCCAGCGCACCCCGCCGTCGTCTTGGTGGATGCGGTACTCCACGTTGATGGGCTGTATGCTTCGGGAAGTGGCTTCGAGTGTCTCTTTCAGTCGTTCCCTGTCCTGATCATGCACATCGTTGAAGAGTCGGTGTATGTCGTTTTGCTGATCGTCACCCGTCCTGCCAAGGAGCGAGGCGGTGCCGGGACTGACGAAGGGGTAGCTGCAATCGCCTGATGGGGTGCGGCTGCATTGATAAATGATTCCGGGTATGTTCGCGGTGATATTGGTCAGCTGCTTGCTGAAGGCTTCGGCGCGATGTCTGGCAACCACGAGTTCATCGTTCGTCTGGCGCAGACTGATACCCATACTAAGCACTTCGGCTACTTTATGGAGGAAATCCTCCTCGTAGGCCGAGTGCTGATGACCGGACGGTAGATAGAGCACTAAAACTCCCAGCAATTCGTCGTCGGATCGTATCGGTACACTGTAGTGGCCATGAGTCTGCATGCCGTCGAAGTGGGTCTCGTGACGATCGTCCACATCGGATGCGAAGACGATTGTTCCACTCTCGGCCGCTCGACCGCAGAGACAGTGACCGAAGGGTACGCTCGCGCAAAGGGTCGTCAGCGCGGAAGAGAAATTGTAGGTCGAGATCAGTTTCAGTGTCTCGGCGTCATCGGGATGTTTGAGAAAGATGCCGCCCTTGGGTTCGAAGGAGAGCCAGGTCACCGTTTTTATGACACTCTTCAGGCCATCGCTGAGATAACTTTCGAGAGTGGTAGGCTTGAGCGAGAGACGCAACAGATGGGCGAGTGCGCGCTCTTCTTCAGCGCGATGTTGGGCTTTGATAATGAAGGTGTTGAAGCTTCCCGCCAGGCGGGCTATCTCATCCCGGCCGGATGCATCGAGTCGTTGCGTCAGGTCGGCATCACCGCTGGCTATGTTCTCCATGGCACTGGCAATTTGGTGAATCGGCCGGGAAATGATGCGGCTGATGGCCAAGGCCATGACAACGCTGGTGATGATGCCGAGAATGATAAACATATCGGAGAGTCTGGTGATCTGCTTACTGTGCACCAGGAGCTGGTTCGAGAGGTTGTCCATCGTCGACTGCTGCATCTGAATGAATTTACCCAGTTCCACCTCAAGCAGATCAAACAGAGGGGATATGCGGGTACGCATCAGAAAACTGTCGGTGCGCCATTTCTCGCCGGCATGTATGGATTGCAGTTCTTTCCAACTGCTCTCGAAACGGGGCAATGCCTGTTTAAGCTGCTGTAGCGCCGATTCATCTTCGAGACTGAGGTTGAATTGCGGCGAGTCGATTTTGAGCAATGTCTCTTGAACTGTCTCCAGGTAGAGCCGATTGTCGTGAACGATCTGGTCACTGCGGTAGGCAAGATAGGCCCTTACGCCACTCATCACGTTGATCCAGTAGTAGCGCAGATCGGATTTGAGCAACAGCAGCTCATGATCGTCTCTGTCTTGGTGGATATCTGCCGAATGCAGCAACTGGGTGGTGAGTTGTTGGATCTCCCGGCCCAGGGGGTTGAGTTGGTGATTGGCGAAGGCCAGGCCCGGTAAATTGACTTCGTCGTCGGCGGTCTGAAGCAAGTGCTCTCCATAGGTGCGCAATTCATCGATATGGTGGCGAATATTGTCCAGTACTTCCCCATAGGCTGCATGCTCCATAACCGGTTCGGATTGCTGCAACATCTCTGTTAGACGGTAGACGTCAGCGAGCTCTTGCTGATAACGATTGACGGAGATTTCGTCGTGTAGCGAGACGAAGATGCCCAGCGCGGCTACCGTGTCGTCCAGACTGGCGTCCAGTTGTAGTGCCATTTGTTCTACCGGGCGGTGCTCATTCAGCACAGTTCCAATCTCGTCCGTGACTTCGATCAGCCGCAGCCGGATGAGTGAGGATGCGACAAACAGGAGGGCGAGCAGTACGGCAAACCCGGCGAGAAGTTTTGTGTGAATCTTGAATCGCGAGAGGAACTGCTGCATTGCGCTAAATCCCCTTAGCTCAAGGGTTAATGTCCATTTTACTGATATATAATTAACGGCATGGGAACTCATCAGCTTTAGCCTGCCGTCCGCCTGTCGATACGGATTGCGAGCATTTGGCGATAAGCTACTGATACAGTGGGATTAGTAAATAAAGTCGTAGCGCTTTTTTCAGTTTTTCCCATATCTGCCGCAGTTGTTTACCAGGGAGACAAATAGTCACTGCGTATTTCCCCTATCTCGCCTGATAGCTGTCTGCTCGAAGAATTGTCCGTATCCTGTGCTCTCAAGGAATAATGCGAACTCACCAAATGGACAACCTGACCCCTAAACCGCACGTCCTCTTCGTGGACGATGAGCCTAACTTGCTGTCCGGGCTCAAGCGCTCTCTGCGCGGACAACGCAATGAGTGGGAGATGTCTTTTGCCGGGTCGGGGGAAGAGGCGCTGGAACTGATAAACAATCAACCGGTGGATGTGGTGGTCTCGGATATGTGGATGCCGGGAATCAGTGGCGCCGAGTTGCTCAATGCAGTGGCACGGCAACAGCCGCAGACGATCCGTTTCGTGCTTTCCGGTCACTCCGACGAACAATCCATTTTGAGTCTCATCGATACTGCTCACCGTTTTATCGCCAAACCCTGTGATGCCGAGACGCTCAAGTCGCTGCTCAAGCGCGCCTTCATGCTGCAGGAGATCCTGCAGGATCCCTCGTTGACATCGGTCATTTCTAATATCGATTCGCTACCGAGTTGTCCCGCGGTCTATCAGGAACTCACGAAAAAACTGCGCTCCGATACGGCAACCCTGCATGAGATCGGCCGCTTGATCGCCCAGGACCCTCCCATCAGCGCCAAGATGCTGCAGATGGTCAACTCCTCGTTCTTCGGCATCGGGCGGCGGGTCTCCAGTCCCGAGGAGGCGGCAAGTCTGCTGGGTATGGATCTTCTCAAGAGCCTGGTGCTGTCGGCGGGTGTCTTCCGGCAGTTCGAGGAGGCCGGACACATCAAGGGTGCGGTGAACCTGACGAATGTCTGGCGACACAGTATCGCTGTGGGCTGCCTGGCGAGGGATATCGTCAAAGCGGAAGGCGGTGACAAACATCAGGTGGAAGATGCCATGGCGGCGGGACTGCTGCACGATATCGGCCTATTGTTGTTTGTCTTCAAACTGCCGGAGGTCTGGCAGAAGATACAGGACACCATCGCCGAGCAGGGGATTCCTCACTGGGAGGCGGAGCTGCAGGTGACGGGCGCGCCGCACTGCCGGCTGGGCGGCTATCTGCTGGGCCTCTGGGGGTTACCCGAGACGATGGTGGAGGCGGTCGCCTATACGCACTGGCCCGAGATGGCGCCGACGCAGTCGTTTTCGACCCTGACCGCGGTGCACGTGGCGGACGCATTGTTACAGAACGATCAGCGTCTGAATCAGACCTATCTGGCCGCCACCGGTATGGAACATAAACTGCCGGCCTGGCAGGCGTTGGCGGAACCGATCATCAAGGGATGTATCTCATGAACATTGATCAGCGGTTATATTTGGATGAGGCTATCCCCCTCGAGTACAGCGACAGGATTCTGTTCGTCGATGATGAACAAAATGTACTGACCGGCTACCGGCGCTTGCTGCGGGGCCGCTACGCGATCGAGACCTCGGCCAGTCCGGAAGAGGCCTTGCAGATGATCGAGCGCAACGGCCCTTATGCGGTGATCGTGGCCGACATGATGATGCCGAATATGGATGGCGCGGAGCTGTTGGCTCGCTGTAAAGAGTTGGCGCCGGATACGGTTCGGGTGATGGTGACCGGCAATGCGGATCAGCACACGGCGGTGGAGGCGGTCAACCGGGGCGAGGTCTTCCGCTTTTTGAATAAGCCCTGTGAACGTGAATTATTGACTGAGGCGCTGGATAACGCGCTACGTTTTCATCGACGGTCGGTCGAGGAGCGCGCGCGACTGAATCGAAGTCTCGCCGACGTGGACAAACTGACCGACCAGCTGAGCAACGAATCGAAACGGGACCTGCTCACCGGGTTGTACAATCGCCACGCCTTCGAGACCGGTTTACGAGATTCGCTGGAGGAGTCGCTCGCCGATTCGTCAACCGCCAAGGCGCTCTGTCATCTCGACTTCGATCATTTCCATGTGATCAATGAGACCAGCGGCCACATGGCGGGTGATGCCCTACTGCGCGCAGTCGGCGAGTTGCTAACGTCCAAATGCGACGTCAATGACCTGATCGGGCGGGTGGCCGGCGACGACTTTGCTATCCTGTTCCACGATGCCGACCTGGAACGGGCGCGGCTGATCGTCGACGACCTGTGCCAGACACTCCATCACTTCAACTTCGAATGGGAAGGCCGGTTACTCGACACCCGGGTGAGTATTGGATTGGTGCCCATCGATGCCACGATCCACAGCGCCACCCAGTTGATGAGTGCGGCGGAGAATGCCTGCCATGTGGCGCTGGATCGGGGTGGCGGCCAAGTGCATGTGGCCAGCGTCACCGACAACACCGTGACAGAGCGGGTTAACCAGGCACAGTGGGTCAGCAGGATTCATCATGCCTTGCGCAATGATCGTTTCAGACTCTTCGCCCAGCGCATCATGCCGATCGCCGGGGTGGGAGAGGGCGATCATTACGAACTGCTCATCCGCATGCTCGATGAGCATGGCGAAATTGTGCCGCCGGGCCGGTTTTTGAACACCGCCGAGCAGTATCATCTGTCGATCCTCATTGATCGTTGGGTGATCAGCAAGGCCGAGGAGTGTCTCTCCAGCCATCCCGGCTGCCTTGAGAAATTAAGCTTCTGTTCGATCAATCTGTCCGGACACTCCATCGGTCATCCAGAGATTCTGGCGCATATCCGCAAGACCTTTTCCAACAGCTGCGTGCCATCGCAGAAGATCTGTTTCGAGATCACGGAGACCGCCGCGATAGCCCGTGTGAATACCGCCATTCAATTCGTCAAACAGCTCAAACAGCAGGGCTTCCGCTTCGCGCTGGATGATTTCGGCAGCGGACTCTCCTCTTTCGCTTACCTGAAGAGCCTGCCGGTGGACTATCTCAAAATCGACGGTTTCTTCGTCAAAGAGATCGATGTGGACGAGATAGACCGGGCGATGGTCCGCTCGATCAACGAAGTGGCAAAGCTGATGGGCAAACAGACCATCGCTGAGTACGTGGAGAACGAAGGTGTGCTCGATGTGCTGAGAGGCATCGGCGTGGATTACGCTCAGGGTTACCATATCGGCAAGCCAATGCCGCTCGAAGAGATAGCCTGACACCGCGTCGGCTACGCTCAGCAAGTCTTCCGCGTAGATGCCCGGTTCATGGGCTTGTACCAGCCGGTCGATTATTCAGCTTTCCGCTTGGCTTCAGTCTACCCCGGGGCCTGTGTGGCGGGGGAGCCGAGGGTTTCGTCCGACTCCTCGTCTGCGTGTTCCGCGCTGTGGTCCTTCGCCAGCAGAACATAGATCGAGGGCAGCACAAAAAGCGTGAACAGGGTGCCGATGGTCATGCCGCCGACCAGCACCAGGCCGATGGAATTTCGCGCTGCCGCGCCGGCGCCCGTCACCAGCGTGAGTGGGAAGTGGCCGGCTACTGTGGCGACGGTTGTCATCAGTACCGGGCGCAGTCGTGTCATGGCCGCTTCACGGATGGCATCCAGTTTCGGCAGGCCCTGTTCCTGTAGCTTGTTGGCGAACTCCACGATCAGGATACCGTTTTTCGCAATCAGCCCGACCAGGGTGACCAGCCCCACCTGGGCATAGATGTTGAGCGTAGTGGTCCAGCCGTTGGTCCAGAAGGGCAGATTGGGGTTGGGCATCTTCAGGAAGGTGAAGAGCAGGGCGCCGAACACGGCCAGCGGAACCGAACCCATCAATATGATGAGGGGATCGCGGAAGGAGTTGAACTGCACCGCCAGTGCCAGAAAGATCATGACGATGGCCAGGCTGAAAGCGGGCAGAAACTTGTTGCCCTCCTGTCGCAGCTGACGCGATTCGCCGGTGTAGTCGATAGAGTAGCCGGGAGGCAGGATCTCCTTCGCCGTCTCCTCCAGTACGTTGAGGGCTTCGTCCAGGGTGCGATTGGTCATGCCGGAGAGCTTCACCGCGTTGAGCTGCTGGAAGCGGTTGAGTGAGCGCGGCACGGTCTGGGTCTCGATGTGGGCCACGGTGCTCAAGGGAATCAACTGACCTTCAGGCCCGTTGATGTAGATGTTGGTGAGCTGATCCGGATTGAGCCGCTGCGAGCGCTCGATCTGAGGGATCACCTTGTAGCTGCGCCCTGCGATGTTGAAGCGGTTGACGTAGTCGCCGCCCAGGGCCGCGGCCATGTCGCGTCCCACCTGGTTGAGGTCGAGGCCGAGTGAGCCGATCTTATCCCGATCCAATACCACCCGTGCCTGGGGCTGGTCATATTTCAGATCGATCAGCGGCGGGAAGTTGAAGATGCCGCTGGCTGCCGCCTTGCCCTGAATCTGCTGGGCGAATTCGAACAGACGCTTGGAGTCGCCGGTGGAGGCGATCAGGAACTCGACCGGGAAGTTGCTGCCGCCGGGCAGGGCGGGGGGCGTAGTGGCGAAGATCTGGAAGGCCGGGATCTGGCTCAGCTTGGCCTGCACCTCTGGCAGGATTTCCGCCACTGTGCGTTCGCGGGGATTGTGCCAGGGTTTGACCACCATGCCGGAGAAGCCGTCCACATCGTAGAGGGCACCGGCCGAGGGCGAGAGCATGATCTGGAAGGTGAGGTCTACTTCCGGCGTGGTGAGGAAGACATCCTCCACCGCCTTGCCGTAGAAGGACTTCTGGTCGGCGGTGGCATTGGCCGCCGCGTTGATGACGCCGAAGATGACGCTCTGATCCTCGCTCGGCGCCAGCTCCTTGGGCGACAGGTTGTAGAGCGGGAAGGCAGCCGCAGCCACCGCGAGCCAGATCACGTAGACGAAAGGCCGCGCCTGGAGCGTGCGACCGACCAGGCGCCCATAGGCCTGGCGCATGCGGTCGAAGTGGCGGTTGAGCCAGCCGGTGAAGCCTTTCTCCTCGTCGGCGGCATCATGCAGCATGTGGGAGGAGAGCATGGGCGAGAGGGTCAGCGCCACCATGCCGGAGATGGTCACCGTACCGGCCAGGGTGAGGGCGAACTCGCGGAACAGGGAGCCGGTGAGCCCCCCCTGCAGGGCGATCGGCATATAGACCGCCGCCAGGGTGACGGTCATGGCGATGACCGGCCCCACCAGTTCGCGGGCGCCCATCAGGGCCGCCTCGCGTTTGCTGCGGCCCTCGCGCAGATGGCGTTCGATGTTCTCCACCATGACGATGGCGTCGTCCACTACCAGCCCCACCGAGAGCACGATCGCCAGCAGGGTCAGCAGATTGAGGGTGAAACCAAAGACCTGCATCAGAAAGATGCTGCCGATCAGCGAAACCGGGATCGCCACCATGGGGATCAGGGCCGAGCGCATGGAGCCGAGAAAGAGGTAGATGACAATGATGACGATGAGCAGGGTGTCGCCCAGGGTCTTGGTGACCTCTTTGATGGCGGTGGCGATGTACTCCGAGGCATCGTAGCCGATATTCACTTCCAGGCCGGTGGGCAGGTCCTTGGCGATGGCGTCGATCTCCACCCGCACCCGATCGATGACATCGATGGTGTTGGCGCTGGGCAGCGGGAAGATGCCCATGAAGACGGCTGTCGATCCCAGATAGCGCACCGAGGTGTCGTAGTCCTCCGCGCCCAGTTCCACATCGGCGATGTCGCGCAGGCGCACGATGGCGTCGTCGTTCTGGAAGATGATCAGATTTTCGAACTCTTCCGCCGAGTGCAGATCGGTGTTGGCAACCAGATTGACCTGCACCAGAGAGCCCTTGGTGCTGCCGACAGCGGCGAGAAAGTTGTTGGCGGCCAGGGCCTGGCGCACCTGGGACGGACTGACATTGAGGGCCGCCATCTTGTCCGGCTTGAGCCAGATGCGCATGGCGAAAGTGCGCGCGCCGAGCACTTCGGCACGCTGTACGCCGGCCACCGCTGCCAGGCGCGGCTGCACCACGCGGGTCAGGTAGTCGGTGATCTCCGCCTGGGAAAGAATGTCCGAGGCAAAGCTGATGTAGGCGGAGGCAAACTCCGAGTCGGCCGACTGTACCGTGATGGCCGGCACCTGCGCCTCGGCCGGCAGCTCATTGCGCACCTGGTTGACCTTGGCGGTGATCTCAGCCAGCGCCTTGGTCGGCTCGTAGTTGAGCTTGAGCCGGGCGTTGATCATGGAGAAGCCCTGCAGGCTCTTCGATTCGATGTAGTCGATACCGTCGGCGGAGGCGATGGCCTGCTCCAGCGGTGTGGTGATGAAGCCGCGCACCAGCTCCGCGCTGGCGCCCACATAAACAGTGGAGATGTTGACCGTGGCGTTTTCGCTCAGCGGGTATTGGCGGATGTTCAGCGTATGCCACGCCTGAATGCCGGCAATGACGATCAGCAGGTTGACCACGATGGCGAGCACCGGGCGCTGAATGAAGAGATCGGTAAAGGCTTTTGTCCTGCCCATGGGCTTGTCCGTTGTTCAGGTCGTTCGATTATTGGTTGGCGGGTTTGGGTGACAGCTTGACGTCGGGGGCGAGACTGTTGTCGATCACCACCGCCATCTTGGGCCGCAGTTTGAAGACGCCGGTGGTGACCACCTGCTCGCCCTCTTTCAACCCCTCAAGTACCGACACATAGTCACCGCGGGCCGAGCCGAGTCGCACCACCTGCTGACGCAGCACCAGCTGTTGTTCACCGGAGTTCTCGTCCTGCTGCTGGTCGATGACGAAGACGGTGTCGCCGTAGGGGGCGTAGAGCACTGCGGTGGCCGGAATCTGCAGCACGGTCGCTTCGCTGGAGAGCAGTACCTCCACATTGGCGAACATGCCGGGGCGCAGTTTTTCGCCCTGGTTGATCAGCGTGGCGCGCACCCGCACGCTGCGCGTGGCCGGGTCGATCTCCGGATTGATGGCGCTGATTTTGCCTTTGAAGATCTGCTCGGGCGCCGCATCGGTGGTGACGTGGACTTCGGCGCCTTGCTCCAGCAGGGAGAAGCGTTGCTGCGGCATGGAAAAATCGGCGTAGATCGGATCGATGGTCTGCAGGGTCACGACGGGAGTGCCCTCATCGATGATCTGTCCAAGGTTGACCTGGCGTATTCCCAACTGACCATCAAAAGGCGCACGCAGTGTCTTTTTTGCGATGGCGGCGCGCACATTGTCGACCTGGGCGGTCGCCTGTTTGTAGTTGGCCTCGGCGGTGTCGAGGTCGGCCTGGGAGACGGTCTTGTTGGCGCGCAGGTCCCGGTTGCGGTCGAGGTTGATCTTGGCCAGCTTGGCCGCCGCTTCTGCAGAGCGCAGCTGCGCCTGCTCGGCGGAGACATCGATACGCAGCAGCAGATCACCGGCCTTGACCCGGTCGCCCGATTCGAAGGCGATCTCTGCCACTTTGCCTCCCAGCTCGGCGGTGATGGTGACACCCTGCACGGCCACCAGGGAGCCGGTGGCGCTGATGGAGTTGGGCCAGTCGGCCAGCTGGGCAGAGGCGGAAGTGACGGTCTCGGGCGGCATCTGCATCGACATCGCGCCCATGGCCTCGAACTGCTTCAGTTTGATGAGTGCAGGCAGGCCGATAAGAATGGCCAGGCCGATCAGAGTGATGATCAGTCGTTTAAACATGTGGCTCGCATCCGTGATGGTTGGTTGTGCGCGAGTAGTCTGCTACCGGCGCACTGGCTTTTTCTGGGCCGAATCAGTGACGAAAGTTTGCCATGAGAGACGAATTTAAAGTGTGCGTCAAGGTACATACTCCTGTAAGTGTCGAATACACTTTTGTTCTATCAGGTAATTCCCATTCGCTCTTCCCTTCTATCAGGTAAATCTCATCCGTTCTTCAAGTTCCTGATCACCCGCTTTTGCCTGCTACCGCTGCGTGGCTGGTCATGGCGGTAAATCCAAGTCCCGTTTGCAGATGGAGTCAAAGTAGCGTGAGGATCTCTTACGGTGAATCTATTTGTTGAATCCATTTAGGGTACAGGCAGAGGGTCCGTTACCTGAATGCTGCTGCGATAAGCGATTGAATGGTGGGGCAGGGCCCCACCCTACCTGTGGTCCAGCGTGTAGGGTGGGGCGGTTCAGGCCTCAGTGGAGATGGTCTCGCCTGCGAACCGGCTGTAGCGAATACGACAGGATCGCTACCCGTGTCGGTATCCAACCCAACACTGGCTCAATCGCCCTCAATTAAAATCAAACAAATTCAGTGAGATAAGTGAGAATCGAAAAGCAGGCACGCAGCTTGCATTCAAGCTAAGCAAAATCCACATTCACCCCCGTTGGGGCAAGCTTGGGAGGCCATGCGATGGAATTGAAGGTGATCGGTCAGACGACGGCGCAACCGTCCGAGGGGGGCTGCAGCTCCTCCGGGTGTGGCGGTTCCAGCGACCAGCTTTCGCACCTGCCGGAGAGCATACGTCAGAAGGTGCAGGATCATCCCTGTTACTCGGAAGACGCCCATCATCATTTTGCCCGCATGCATGTCGCGGTAGCGCCTGCCTGCAATATTCAATGCCACTACTGCAACCGTAAGTATGACTGCGCCAACGAGTCGCGTCCCGGTGTGGTCTCGGAACTGCTGACCCCCGATCAAGCGGTGAAAAAGGTGATGGCGGTAGCGGCCAACATCCCGCAGATGACCGTGCTGGGTATCGCCGGTCCCGGCGATCCGCTGGCCAATCCGGAGCGCACCTTCGAGACCTTTCGTCAGCTGACCGAGAAGGCACCCGACATCAAACTCTGTGTCTCCACCAACGGACTCTCTCTGCCGGAGCAGGTGGAGGAGCTGAGCAAGCACAACATTGACCATGTCACCATCACCATCAACTGCGTTGACCCGGAGATCGGTGCCAAGATCTATCCCTGGATCTTCTGGAACAACCGCCGCATCAAAGGCGTCAAGGCGGCCAGGATCCTGATCGAGCAGCAGCAGAAGGGGCTCGAGATGCTGACCGCCAAAGGCATCCTGGTGAAGGTCAACTCGGTAATGATTCCCGGTGTAAACGACCAGCACCTGGAAGAGGTGAGCAAGGTGGTGAAGGCCAAGGGCGCCTTCCTGCACAACGTTATGCCGCTGATCGCCGAGGCTGAACACGGTACGTTTTACGGTGTCATGGGCCAGCGCGGCCCCACCCATGACGAGCTTCAGACCCTGCAGGACAAGTGCGCCGGCGACATGAATATGATGCGCCACTGCCGCCAGTGCCGTGCCGATGCGGTGGGCATGCTGGGCGAAGACCGGGGTGACGAGTTCACCATGGATAAAGTGGAGACCATGGAGGTCGACTATGAGGCGGCGATGGCCAAGCGCGCCGAGTATCAGGCGGCTGCCCTGGCAACGCTGGAGGCGCAGCGCAACAAGACCGGCGAGAGTTTTGTCTCTCTCGCTTCGCTCAAGGTGAAGAAGAAGGAGACGCGGCCGGTGCTGATGGCGGTGGCCACCAGCGGCGGTGGTGTCATCAATCAGCACTTCGGCCACGCCAAGGAGTTCCTCATTTATGAGGCGTCGATGACCGATGTGCGTTTCATCGGCCATCGCAAGGTCGATCTCTACTGCAGCGGCGGCGACACCTGTGGCGATGCGGAGACCACGCTGCAGAAGATCATTCGCACCCTCGAAGGATGCGAGTCTGTGCTCTGCTCCAAGATCGGTTACGAACCTTGGGAAATGTTGGAAGAGGCGGGTATCCAGCCTAATGGCGAACATGCCATGGAGCCGATCGAAGAGGCGGTCGCGGCGGTCTACGCCGAGATGGCCGAAAACGGTCTGCTGAATCAACCCAAGGCTTCGGCCCAAATGCAGGCCGGTGCCTGAGGAGTCAGCAACATGGCCTACGAAATTATCGAATCCTGTGTCAACTGCTGGGCTTGTGAACCGCTCTGCCCAAGTCAGGCGATCTTTTTACCTCCTGGCGGGGCCGGCTCAGCACGCCCTCACTTTCTCATCGATGCCAAGAAGTGCACCGAGTGCGAGGGGGATCATGCCGATGCCCAGTGCGTCAGCATCTGTCCCATCGAGGGGGCGATCCTGAATGCCTTTGGCGAGGCGGCCAATCCGCCGGGATCGCTGACCGGTATTCCACCGGAGAAGATGACCGAAGTGATGGCAGAGATTCAGGCACGCTAACAACCCCCATTGACTGCCGGCTGGATCAAACAGTCGGCGGTCACTCCATCTGCGTTGAGGGAGAAGCTCATGAGTTACGATCCGTACGACCCACAACTTCAACTGGCGCCCGTAGCGAGTGACACTGGAATGAGTTCCGGTATGAGTCGCGGCAGACGCTGGTTCAACCAGGTGGTGATGCAGTGCTCCCACCCCATGTTGCGCAGTAAACCCGACTGGGTCCATCTGCCGGATCGGGTCTGGCGCCGTCAGTCTGCGTTGCTGGTCAGCCTGCACGAGCGGGATCGCGACGCCTGAGCATGAGTGAACTGGTCTTCTACGAAAAGCCGGGCTGCATCGGTAACGGGATGCAGAAGTCCCTGCTGCGCAATCAAGGGGTCTCTTTTGTCGTCAGGGATCTATTGAGTCATCCCTGGACTGCGGCCTCGCTGCGCGACTACTTCGGAACCTCACCGGTGACTGAGTGGTTCAACAGCAGCGCCCCTGCGGTCAAGTCGGGAGAGATTGCCATCGGTTCATTGAGTGAAGCCGAGGCATTGGCGCTGATGCTGCAAGATCCGATACTTATCAAACGCCCACTGCTTGAATTCGGAGATCTCAAACAGTCCGGCTTTATCGCCGGACCGGTGTTGGATGCATTGGAGGTGGATCTCGATCCGGAGGAGAATCTGCAGGATTGTCCCATGGATGCATCTCAGCCTGTGTGCGAGGACTCAGGGTGAGGCGGGATGTGGATGTCTCCAGTCACCAGGATGCTGTCGAGTTTGCCGATGGCGTTCACTGGATCGGTGCGCTCGATCCCACCCTGCGCACCTTCGATATCATCCTGAGTACAGCCAACGGTACCACCTACAACGCCTATCTGGTACGCGGTAGTGAGGGCGTGGCGGTGATCGACACAGTGAAGGAGAACTTCAGCGATGAGTTCTTTGCCCGTCTGGAGTCGGAAGCCGATTACAGTGAAATCAAGGCCATCGTCCTCAACCACCTGGAGCCTGACCACACCGGCGCCCTGCCCGAACTGATGCGCCGCGCACCGCAGGCGCAACTCTATATCTCCCAGCGCGCCACCTCGATGCTGAAGGCGCTGCTGAAACCGTCGTCAGACAGTTTTGAATACACCACGGTGAATACGGACGATACCGTCAGTCTGGGCGATCGGACCTTGCGTTTTCTGCATACGCCGTTTCTACACTGGCCCGATACCCAGTGCACCTATCTGGAAGAGGAGGGCATCCTCTTTTCCGGCGATGTGTTTGGTTGCCACTACTGCGATAAGCGGCTTTACAACGACCTGGTCGGCGACTTTCGTTTCTCCTTCGATTACTACTACGCCCACATCATGCGTCCTTTCAAAACTCATGTGATGGACGCACTGAAACTGATCGAACCTCTGAAGCTGAAACAGATCGCGCCGACTCACGGCCCGATTCTGCGCGAACGACCACGCCGTTATGTGACCCACTATCGGGAGCTCTCCACCTCAAGTCTGTCACGGGAGATCGGCACCGATGAGCGTTCACTGGTGATCTTCTACATGAGCTCCTATGGCAATACCGCACGCATGGCTGAAGAGATCAGTGAAGGGGGTAGTGAGGTCGACGGTGTGCGCGTTTCGCTCTACGACCTGGAGGGTGGTGAGACGGACCCCTTTGTCAATCTGATCGAGGAAGCGGACGCGCTGTTGTTCGGCTCTCCCACCATCAACGGCGATGCGGTCAAGCCGGTCTGGGATCTGCTCTCCTCACTGGCGGTGGTCAATCTCAAGGGCAAACTCGGTGGTGCCTTCGGCTCTTATGGCTGGAGTGGTGAGGCGGTACAAATGATCGAGGATCGCATGCGCGGCCTGAAGATGCGCATTCCGCACGAAGGCCTGCGCATCAAATTGATACCAACTGAGGAAGAGCTGGAACAGTGCCGCGCTTTCGGCCGGCACATCGCGGAAGTCCTGGTTGGCAAGCATCGCGATAAGTCCGTGATCGACTTTGCTGATCTTGCCTGAGCCGCTTCCGTGCAATAACGACAATCACATTTCAACGTTGAAACTTTAAGGTGAATAGAGATGGCAAAAGCAAAGATTACATTTGAAGACATTGAGCAGACGGTCAATGTCCCTGCGGGTACGCGGGTGATCGAGGTTTCCGAGAAGATCGGTGCCGGCATCATCTATGGCTGCCGTGAGGGCGATTGCGGAACCTGCATGATGCATGTGACGGACGGCTGGAACAATCTGACGGAGCCTTCGGTTCTGGAAGAGAAGATCCTCAAAGAGAACATGGCTGGACGCCATGACCGTCTGGCGTGCCAGGCACAGATTCTGGGCGACTGCAAAGTCAAGCCTACCTGAAAACCAATTCAAGCGAGAAACGACACATGCCTTTGATTACGTTTACCAATCCTGAATACAAGGACAAGACCGTCTATGCGGTAGCCGGGAGTTTTACTGAAACCGTATTGAAGATTGCCAAGACTAATAAGATCCCGATCAAATTCGATTGTGGCGACGGTGAGTGCGCCAGCTGCGTCATCCGGGTCAAGTACATCGGTGATAGCGAACCGATGGGATACCACCTGGAAGAGAAGGAGAAAGAGGTATTGCGCTCTATCGGTAAAATCAGTAAGGAAGAGCTGGAGCGACTGATCGTCGAAGATACCCCCAGCGAGTGGCGTCTGGCCTGCCAGTTTATCCCCAGGGACGAGGATATTGTGGTCGAGTACGAAGCCCTCTGATGAACCTGCCTGCCATGGAAATGGAGACACGCGAAGCGGTCTACGATAGGCTGATGGCGACGCGTCGGGGCGATCCTCAAGAGGAGACCCTGGCGCGTATTCTCGCCTCCTGGCATCTCGGGCAGGGGGCGATGCCGCTGTGGCTCGGTCTGGGTGAGACGGCCTTTCTGGCCATGATGGGTTACCACTTTCCCGGCGCGGACCCATACTCAGTGGTTTCCGCCAGCAAGCTCATAGACCCGGAGCGCACGGATGAACTGGAAGATCTGCGCAAACTGCTATTGGCTCAGCGTAGCGGTCGCAGCGATTCTGAAATCTGGATGGTCGAAATCGTTATCGCCGGTTGTATGGCCAGCGACCACCTGTGGCAGGATCTCGGTCTGTGGCAACGGGCCGATCTGTCTAACTTGATGTTGGAGAATTTTGAACCCTTAGCGCGGCGCAACAACAAGGACATGAAGTGGAAGAAGTTCCTCTATAAACAGTTGTGTGAAGCTGAGGGCGTCTATGTCTGCCGTTCGCCCAGCTGCGAGGTCTGTGCCGACTACGCCAACTGTTTTGGTAGTGAGGAGTAACTTTTATCGATACAGCTGCTGCCATTAAAGCCATGATTCCGCTCAAGCTCGACTCTCACCCAGTAACCTTCGGGTTAACCAGCCAGGCCAATTCACTATTGCTACTCAATATCTGCACCCCGGCATGACCGCACAACCCCCCACATTGAAAGAGCGGGCACTCGGCGCTTACATCGGCTTGGCCGTTGGCGATGCCTTGGGCGCAACCACTGAATTTCTCACTCCCCGGGAAATAGCAGAGCAGCATGGTACACACGATACGATCAGTGGCGGAGGTTGGCTGAAGTTAAAACCGGGAGAGGTGACTGACGACACGGAGATGAGTCTCGCCCTGGGGGATTCAATCATCGGTCATGACGGAGTCGAACCCTTGGCAGTGGTCGAGGCATTCAGCAACTGGATGCGAAGCAAACCGGTTGATATCGGCAACACGGTTCGACGGGGGATTATCAACTACCGTACGCGCGGTGAGAGCTCAGTGCCTGTCAACGAGTACGATGCCGGCAACGGTGCTTGCATGCGCACTCTTCCTATTGCCCTCCTATGCTGCCACGCCTCTGATGAGGAGATGCGCCTGGCTTCACAACGACAAGCGCACACCACCCACAACAACCCTGTGTCTGATGCCGGGACCGAAACCGTCAACAGAATGCTGATCAGTCTGTTACATGGCGCGGACAAGTCGGAACTGGAAGCGCTCGCCTCACAACTGGTGGCCGACTACCCCGAATACCGCTTTGATAAACGCAGGGCGGAAAATCCGAGCGGCTATATCGTAGATACGCTCCAGGTTGTCTTTCAGGCCTTTTTTGCGCATGACGATTTTGAATCGATTCTGATCGATGTGGTCAATCGGGGAGGGGATGCCGATACCACCGGAGCGATAGTGGGTATGCTCGCAGGGGCCTGTTACGGGCTGCAAGCGATTCCCGAGAGGTGGGGCAACAGTCTCAACCCGAGGGTGAAAGCACTCTGTATGGAGCAGACAGATGCGTTGCTGGCGATGGCTGAGGTTCGGCGGGGAAGTGCGTGATGGTCAACCTCAGACCGGCCTGCGATAGCGACATCGAAAGCCTGCTCGAACTGTTGGCGATACTGTTCACCCTCGAACAGGATTTCAAACCCGATGCCGAGAAACAACGCCAGGGGCTCTCGTTGCTGCTGCAGAGTCCACAGGCGCATCTCGTTGTCGCAGAGTCGGCGGGGGAGGTGGTTGGCATGGCCAGTCTGCAACTGGTGATATCAACAGCCGAGGGTGCACTTGCCGGTTGGGTGGAGGATGTGGTGGTCGCTGCCTCCTGGCGAGGCCAGGGTATCGGAGGGCAAATGCTCGATTACCTGGCGGAGTGGGCCCGGCGAAAGGGGGCGACCCGCCTGCAGCTGCTGGCTGATCAGGATAATCACCCAGCGCTCGACTTTTATCGTGGCCGATCTTGGTCCGGCACCTCGCTGATCGCACTGCGAAAACG
Organism: Candidatus Thiodiazotropha sp.; assembly: GCA_037384445.1. Taxonomy (GTDB): domain Bacteria; phylum Pseudomonadota; class Gammaproteobacteria; order Chromatiales; family Chromatiaceae; genus Thiodiazotropha. The sequence continues at coordinate 713 of JARRNY010000014.1, read as the reverse complement.
CTTGTAATCGTTTTACTGACTTGCCGTAAGCAAACACGCGACGGCGGAGTGTATGAATATCCATGGCTTGGTCAGTAAGGGCGTTTGGGATGGTATCCAACACCTTATGGTGGGGCAGGGCCCCACCCTACACTCCGGACCACAGGTAGATGGTGGGGCAGGGCCCCACCCTACACTCCGGACCACAGGTAGGGTGGGGCCCAGCCCCACCATTACATCGCTTAACTAAGTAGCTTTCAGTTCAGAACCGAATGGTACTGACTTAAGTGATAGATTCTGGCTAGGCTTTTTCCGGTAACCGTTCACGGGTGTATTTCAGATGCACAGCCAGTGCGCTGTCCATGGTCTGAACGTGAATCTCAAACCATTGCGGTAACTGTTCACGTACATAAGCGCGTCCCATAGCGGTCGAGCCGGCCGCTACCCGCTCACCGAAACGTGTCAGATCGCCCATCACCCGCTGGTGGTCAGAGCGGTGCTCGCCGGTTGCAGGAAAGCGGGACTCCTCCATCAGGCGTTGCTCGGCGTCGAAGTGGGCGCGAGTGTGCTCGATCAGCGTTGGGAAGAGGGAAATAAATTCATCTTTTGTGGCGCTATCCAGGCGATTGAGCAGATCCACGAACTCACGGTGGGTGTCGTCCATCTGTTGCATGTCGAGCAATAGACGGGTTTCAAAATCTTCAATCGGCATTGATGTTGAGGGTTTGCGGCGT
>JARRNY010000013.1:0-31009 GCA_037384445.1 Candidatus Thiodiazotropha sp. | reverse complement strand
TCGGCCTCGACCCGCGCCTGCTCCGCCCCCAACTTGACGCTGAAACGTAGCGCTTTGTTGCCCCGGTAGAGATCGACCACCTCATCGATCAAGCGATCGAGATGCAGGGGTTTGACCTCCATCTGCGGCGGACGTGCGTATTCGGAGAAGTCGTTGACCATGGTCTTCATCGCCTCCACCTGCTGCACGATCGTGTGGGTGGCCCGGTCGAGAACTTCGGCATCCTTGGCCGGCATCTTCTTCAGATACTTGTGGCGCAGCCGTTCGGCAGAGAGCTGGATCGGCGTCAACGGGTTCTTGATCTCGTGAGCGAGACGCCTCGCCACCTCGCCCCAGGCGGCATCGCGCTGGGCTCTGATCAAAGCAGTAACGTCGTCGAACAGTACGATATGGCCACTCGGCCCATCCGGTTGCGCGAAGGGGGTGGCGCGGCAGATCAGCACCTTGCGCCCCTCACCGCCAAACAGGGTCAGCTCGCCGCGCCACTCCTTGCCGGCCTGGCGCAGGGGCGCCTGCAGCCCCTCCGCGAACTGCCGCAAGACCGGCGAGGCGAGGGCCAGGCTCTGCACGGGGGAGCCGATCAGGCGCTGCAGATTGGTGCCGAGGATCTTCTCGGCCGCTGGATTGGTCGTGCGCAGCCGGTGCTCTCCGTCAAAGGTCAGCACCCCGGACGAGAGCCTACCCAGCACTGTCTCCAGATAGGCCCGCTGACTCTCCACCTCGCGCTGACTGCGATCGGCCTGATCGCGGGCCTGGCCGATACGCCGGGTCATGGCATTGAAAGAGGTGACCAGAAACGCAAGCTCGTCCTTGGCCCGCGGCACTGGCAGCTGGCGATCATAGTCGCCATCGGCCACCGCGCGGGTACCAGCGGCGATATTGGTGATCGGCGCCACCATGCGACGGGCAGAGAGAAAAGCGGCCCAGATCGCCGACAACACAGCGAACATCAACACCATGAAGAGGGTCAGGGAGAAGTTGCGTTTCAGTGACTGGCGCAGGAAGGAGAGCTCTTTATAGCGGTTATAGGCCAGCTCCAGCTTCTCTGACAGGGCGCTGACCCGGTCGGAAGCGGGATAGAGCCCCTGGATAATGAAGGGCCGCCCCAGGGGGTCCTCCACCGCCACCCGGATCATCAGTTCATCCTTATCCCGTGCCAGGCCGACATAACTGTTGCCCTCGCGCAGTTGTTGCAGGATGAAGTCGTCCGGCTTCGATGGCGCCAGTTCCGAGGCCACCGCGTTGGAGTAGGCGATGATCTGGCCATTGTAGTCGCTGAGGGAGAGCTCCAGCGCCCCCGACTGCTGACGTAACTCGGCAATGGTCAACGAGAGGGCCGACTCCGAGGTGTCATTGATGCTCAACAGCTGCTGCTCGGTATATTTCAGCCACAACCGCTGATTCAGGTCGAGCGAGGCCTGGGCCAGTTCGCGAGCGTCCTCCATCGCCTGATCGATACGCACATCGAACCAACTGTCGATCCCCCCCTGCAGGAAGCTGAAGGAGTAGAAGTAGACCACCCCGACCGGGGTCAAGGAGATGAAGATGAAGATGGCCACCATGCGCAAGGTCAGGCGGGAGCCAGCGCTGTGGCGCAGGTATTGACGAATCAGTCGGATCGAGTTGTAGGTGATCAGACCAATCAGCACCACCATGCCGGCCAGGTTGATCACCAGCAGGGGCACGAAGTAGCGACTCAGCTCGGCGGAGTTCTGTACCGCACTGCTCATCAGATGCAGGGTGACCAGCAGCAGGATCAGCAGCAGGCCGACCGAGATGCCGCCGAGGCGTAGACGGCTCAGCGTTGAAGGGGCCATTGAGTCCAACCGGTGGTAAGGCGCCAGCCGCGTCCCAGATAGGCGAACGGCTGTAGCGGCAGTGGAAGGGCTTCGATCTCAAGATCTGCCCTCAAACGCAATTGATAGGCCTCGCCCGGCACCAGATCGGCCTGAGAGAGCAGGGGCAGATCTCCAATCTCGCCGAGGGCGTAGAGAGCGGCGTCCTGGGTGACGAAATTTTGTTCCTCGCCAGTCTGCATATCAACGACACGATAAAGTTCGGTCAGGGCATGATAGCGGATCTGAAATCGCAACGTTTTCGACAACACATTCGCTTCCCAGAAACCGCGCCACACCTTGCCAACCTCCAGTTGCACCTTCAAGGTCAGGTGCACACCGTTGCTGAGCGCCTCTTCCACTTCAGGCGTCAGCCGATAGTCAATGCGGGCATTCAGACGGTACTCGCCCTGTTCGAGATCGATCCCAATGTCCTTAACCAGGAAGGGCGCGGCCCAGGCCATGCAGCTCCATGCCCACAGTAGCCCCAGGGCCAGCCCCCTCATGGTGCTGTCTTCTCCAGCAGGGCATAGTAGAAACCATCCAGCCCCTCCTCGCCGGGGGCAATCTGACGCCCCACCTGTTGCGCTTCGCCCCAGCTCGCCTCGATCGGGCACTCCCGAGCATCAGGCTGCTCCACCATAAACCAGTTGAGCTGCTGTTCATTTTCCGCCGGCAGGATTGAGCAGGTGACATAGAGCATCCGCCCACCCGGCTTCAGCAGCGGCCAGATCGCCTTCAGAATAGACCGCTGCAAGGTAGCCAGTTCAGCGATATCGCTCTCGCGGCGCAACAGCTTGATATCGGGATGACGCCGGATTACCCCGGTGGCGGAACAGGGCACATCGAGCAGTATGCGATCGTAAAGACGCTCTGCCCAATCACCCGCCGGTGACGCTGCGTCACCCTCTACCAGTTCCGCCTCAAGCTCCAGTCGGGCCAGATTCTCCGCCACTCGCTGCAGCCGTTCAGCATCCACATCCATCGCCGTCAACTGAAGCTGGGGCACGCTCTCCAGCATATGACAACTCTTACCACCGGGTGCGGCGCAGGCATCCAGCACCCGCTGCCCTGGCTGCAGCTCGAGCAACCCGGCCGCCAGTTGTGCGGCGCCATCCTGCACCGAAACTTCACCGGACTCGAAGCCGGGTAGAGATTCCACCTCCAGTGGGCGTTCGAGATCGATGGCCGATTCGGCTATGGCATTGGCTTCAGCCGCGATACCGGCCTCAGCCAAGCGATCGAGGTAAGTTTCCCGGGAGGTCTTGGCCAGATTGATCCGAAGCGTCATGGGTGGACGGGCATTGAGTGCCGCCACCCGGTATTGCCAGCTCTCCGGCCAGCGCTTCCTGACCTCCCGTAATATCCAGCCCGGCATCGCATAGCGGGCAACCTCATCGGTTTCAAGACCGGCCAATAGGCTCTCCTGCTCCCGCTGTAGCCGGCGCAGAACCCCATTCACCAGACCCACAGCCCAACGCTTGCCCAGCTGTTTGGCCGCACCTGCCGTCTCGTTCACCGCCGCATGATCGGCTACCCGCAGGTAGAGCAGCTGATAGCAACCGAGCAGCAACAGCGCGGTTACATCCCTGTCTTTCGCCTTCAGCGGCTTCGGCACCAGACGATCCAGCAGAGCCTGAAGCCTCGGCTGATAGCGCAGCGTGCCGTAACTCATTTCTTGAGCGAGCGCCCGGTCCCGGGGGTCTTCGATAGCTGCCAGATGGTAAGGGATTAGGGTGGTGAGGGAGTTTCCCTCAAGCACCCCTTCAATAACCCGGGCCGCAGCAACGCGCGGTGCCTGACTCGGACGCCTCTCACGGGGTTGCGCCATCAGCGGAGTACTACGCCGTCAACACGATGGGCATTGAGAAAATCGGCGGCGGAAAGCGCCCGCTTACCCGGTAGCTGTAGTTCCAGGATACGCAGAAGACCCGACCCGGTGGCCACATCAATGCCCGATTTACCGGCTCCGACGACCTGACCCGGTTGGCTTGTCGGCGGCAACTCGCCCTCAACCGGTCGGGCCTGCCAGATACGCATGACCTGACCGTCGAAATCGCACTGGGCGACCGGCCAGGGATTAAAGGCCCGTACCTGGCGGTCGATCTCCGCCGCTGTCTGATCCCAGTCGATTCTGGCCTCCCCTTTGTCGAGTTTTTTCGCATAGGTGGCCAGGGCGTCATCCTGGGGTTGGGGGATCAGGGAGCCGTCAGCGATGGCAGCGAGGCTCTCCAGCAGGGCGCGGGCACCCAGCTCGGCGAGCCGATCGTGCAGGCTGCCGCCGGTATCGTCACGCAAGATCGGGGTCTTCAGAATATGCAGCATGGGTCCGGTGTCGAGCCCTGCCTCCATCTGCATGATGGTGACACCACTCTCATCGTCACCAGCCAGGATTGCCCGCTGGATGGGCGCTGCGCCGCGCCAGCGGGGCAGCAAAGAGGCATGGATGTTGATGCAGCCAAGACGCGGCGCATCAAGCACTGCCTGGGGCAACAGCAGACCATAGGCGACCACCACCATCAGATCAGCGCCCAGCTCACTCAAGGCTGCCTGATCGGCCGGATCCTTCAGCTTGGCCGGCTGTCGCACCTCGATGCCATGCTCCAGTGCCAGCTTTTTAACCGGACTGGGTTGCAGCTTCCTGCCACGTCCAGCGGGACGATCGGGCTGGGTATATACGGCAACCACCTGATGCGAGGTGGTCAACAACGCCGAAAGCGCCGTGGCGGCGAATTCGGGGGTGCCGGCAAAGATGATCTTCAACGGGTCGCTCATGAATGGTTTTCCTGAAAAGGGCTGATCTCTAGGGAGTTTACAGGACTGGGAACCGCGTCTCAGATTCCATATGCCGCTGAGATGAAGATGCAGTCAAGGTCTGGGAACGCTTCAGATGGCTTGGTGCGTGCCGGTGGCGGGTTCCGCCGGCTGACGCCCCTCCTTCTCCAGTTTTTTTCGGATACGCTGACGCTTCAGACTGGAGAGGTAGTCGACGAACAACTTACCCTCCAGGTGATCCAGCTCGTGTTGAATGCAAACTGCCAGCAGGCCCTCGGCCTCCATCTCGAACCGGTTACCTTCCCGGTCGAGGGCGCGAATGCGGATGTGGTCAGCCCGAGAGACCAGCTCAAAGACGCCGGGGACAGAGAGACAACCCTCTTCCATCTGCTCGACACCGTCTTTTTCGAGGATCTCGGGGTTGATCAGACAGAGCGGCTCGTTCTTATCTTCGGAGAGGTCGATAACGACGACCCGTTTGGCCACATTGACCTGGGTGGCGGCAAGTCCGATACCCGGCGCCTGGTACATGGTCTCAAGCATATCGTCGACCAGCCGACGTATAGAGTCATCCACTTGCGCAACAGGCTTGGCTTTGTTGCGCAGACGCGGGTCGGGAAAGTGAAGTATGTCGAGAATCGCCATCGTTTTTTCCAAAAAAATCTATAGTACAAATGCAAGAAATTACGCTAACATTATGATCATACTGGAATCTGGGGACAATTTCCGGCCTTGATCTCTAGCCTTGCCAACGTTGCAAGCCAGCTTCTCATCCAAGGGAATCGTTATGTCACATCTTAACAACAAACTCATCGGATTCATCCTCGGCGTGCTACTCGCTTGCAGCGCCGTCGTCGCCGAAGCAGTGGAGCTAAACCCGGCCCATCCGGAGCGCTACACGGTGGTCAAGGGTGATACCCTGTGGGACATCTCCGCTCTGTTTCTGCGCGATCCCTGGCTCTGGCCCGAGGTTTGGTACGTCAATCCCCAAATCGAGAATCCGCATCTGATCTATCCCGGTGACGAAATCGTTCTAACCTATCGCGACGGGCAGCCCATTCTCACCCTCAATCGCAAGAACAAGCTTTCACCCACTGTCCGCGCCACGCCAATCGATGCGGCGATCCCGACCATCCCGATCGATGCTATCGCCCAGTTCCTGACCCGTCCTTTCGTGATGGAAGAGAATGAACTCGACTCGGCCCCTTACATCGTCCACTTTCTCGATGATCATATTCTCGGCGGCGCCGGAATCTCGTTTTACGCCCGCAGCATCATGGACGACGACACCAGCCGCTATACCATCGTCAGACCGGGCAAACCCTACAAAGATCCCGATTCCGGAGAGATCCTCGGCTATGAGGCAGCCTTCATCGGCGATGCCGACCTCAAGCGTACCGGTGATCCGGCCAAACTCCTCATCGCCACTTCAGAGCTGGAGGCCATCATCGGCGACCGTCTGATCAAGGCGGAAGAGGATGAGCCCCTGGTCAACTTCCAGCCGCGTGCGCCGAAGGGCGATATCGAGGGTCGCATCATCTCAGTACTCAACGGCGTTTCTCAGATCGGCCAGTACAACGTGGTGATTCTCAACAAAGGGGCACGCGACGGCCTTGAACCAGGTCATGTCATGCAGATCCTGCAGGGTGGTAACGAGGTCCGCGATATCACCAAGGGACGCGGTGCAACGGTAACCCTGCCTTTGGAAGAGGCAGGCATCCTGATGGTCTTCCGCACCTTCGAAAAGGTCAGCTTCGCCCTGGTGCTTCGCGCCACCAAGCCCCTCCATGTGATGGATTGGGTGCGCCCCCCGACAAACTGATCGACAACAGGAATCGTTCCGTTCATGGATGAGCTGAACCTAAAACCCGATACCGAACGGGAAGCCTGGCTGCTTCTGAGCCAGGCTTCCGGCATCGGTAGCCGCTACTTCCAGCGCCTGCTCAACCACTTCGGCGCAGCTTCTCCTGCGCTGCAGGCACCAGGGGATCAGTTGCGCTCACTCGGCATTCCCCAAGCTGCCATCGAATCACTCAGTTCGATGCGTCGAGAGACCATTGCGCCCACCCTCGAATGGCTGGCCCAGCCGGGTCACCACCTCATCACGCTGGCCGATGACGGCTATCCGAGTCTGCTCAAAGAGATCGACGATCCACCCCCCGTGCTCTATCTCATCGGTGCAGTTGAACTGCTGCATCAGCCCCAGCTCGCCATAGTCGGCAGCCGTAACCCAACACATACCGGTCTGGATAATGCGCGGGAGTTTGCACGCTCGCTGGCATCCGCCGGGCTCTCCATCACCAGCGGTCTGGCTATCGGTATCGACGGTGCCGCCCACACTGGCGCCCTCTCCAGCGGCACCACCATCGCGGTATTAGGCACCGGACCGGATCGTATCTACCCGGCAAGCCACCACCAACTGGCTCACCGTATTGCGGACCAGGGCCTGCTGGTAAGCGAGTTCCCTCCCGGCACACAGGCCCGGGCCGAGAATTTTCCCCGTCGTAACCGGATCATCAGCGGCCTCTCCCTGGGCACCCTGGTGGTTGAAGCGGCAATCCAGAGCGGCTCGTTGATCACCGCCCGACTGGCGAATGAACAGGGCCGTGAGGTTTTCGCCATCCCCGGCTCGATACACAACCCGCTTGCACGAGGCTGCCACGCCTTGATCAGACAAGGTGCCAAGCTGGTGGAGTCGGCGCAGGACATCGTGGAAGAGCTGGCATCACTACTCGGCGGTCTCGAATCCTCCATGGATAGCCCTGAGACAGCCCTCACCACAGATTCCGATCGTCAAAGCGACCCTGACTATCAACGCCTGCTGGACGCACTCGGTTACGACCTGGTCTCAGTTGATGAATTAATCACCCGAAGTGGTTTGACCGCCGAGGCTGTTTCGTCCATGCTGCTTTTGCTTGAGTTGGATGGTCATGTATCATCAGCTCCGGGCGGCCGGTACAGCCGCACAGACACCCTGGCATCCCGCCCCAGCGGGAGAGAGAACACATGAACGAAAACGTGGTCGATATCCTGATCTACCTCTACGAAAACTACATGGATGGTGAGCAGGCCCCACCCTCTGATCAAAACGATCTTCGCAGTGAACTGATACAAGCTGGCTTCTCCAGCGTAGAGATCAACAAGGCTTTCGACTGGCTCGATGAGCTGGCGGATAACGCCCTGACTCCGCTCGGCGACACCCATCAGCCCCACTCTCTGCGCATTTTCACCGAGGAAGAGATCGTCAGACTCGACGTGGACTCCCGCGGTCTGTTGCTGTTCCTGGAGCAGAACGACATCCTCACCCAGACCGCCCGCGAGCTGGTCATTGAGCGTTCGCTGGCCCTCGATACCCCAATCATCACGGAAGAGGAACTGAAGTGGATCATCCTGCTGGTGCTGATGAATCAGCCTGGTCAGGAGGCCGCCTTTGCACGTATGGAAGACATGGTCTACAACGAAGCGCCACAGTACCTGCATTAAATCAGTGCTTGATTTCTCTGGCGCGGGAAGGTTCACTGTCCCGCGCTTTCCTATATGAACCCGACTGACTCTGCATGAATCTGGTAATCGTCGAATCACCGGCCAAGGCTAAAACCATCAAGAAATATCTTGGTGGCGGTTTTGAAGTGCTCGCCTCCTACGGCCATGTCCGCGACCTGGTACCCAAAGAGGGCGCTGTCGACCCGAATAACGGGTTCGCCATGAAGTACCAGGTGATCGAACGCAATGATCGCCATGTACAGGCCATCGCCAAGGCGCTGAAAACCTCCGATGCCCTCTATCTCGCGACCGATCCGGACCGCGAGGGAGAAGCCATATCCTGGCACCTCTCCGAACTGCTCAGGGAGAAGGGCAAACTCAAGAACAAACCGGTCTATCGGGTGGTCTTCAACGAGATCACCAAGAAGGCGGTCAACGATGCCATCGCCAATCCGCGCGAGCTCTCCCTGCCACTGATCGATGCCCAGCAGGCACGCCGTGCGCTCGACTATCTGGTCGGTTTCAACCTCTCCCCCCTATTGTGGAAAAAGGTCCGGCGCGGTCTCTCCGCCGGCCGGGTACAGAGCCCCGCACTGCGCATGATCGTGGAGCGAGAGCTGCAGATAGAGGCCTTCACACCGGAAGAGTTCTGGACCATCGAGGCCGATTCCGAGAAGCAGAATCAGAGCCTCTCTGCCAAGCTGACCCACTATCACGGGGAAAAGCTGGAAAAGTTCAGCATCAACAACGAGGCCGACGCCCTGGCGGCCGAGAAGCAGCTGACCGAAGCGGGTGCCGACGGCCTGCTGGTTACCAAGGTCGAAAAGAAGCAGCGCAAGCGCAATCCGGCGCCCCCCTTCACCACCTCCACCCTGCAGCAGGAGGCGGCGCGAAAACTTGGCTTCACCGCCCAGCGCACCATGCGTACCGCGCAGCAGCTCTATGAAGGCGCCGACGTGGGACAGGGTACTGTGGGCCTGATCACCTATATGCGTACAGACTCGGTCAACCTGGCCGATGAGGCGATCGCCGAGATCCGTGAGTTCATCGGCGAGAAGTATGGCCAGGATCAACGTCCTCCGGAGCCACGCCACTTCAAGACCAAGTCAAAGAATGCCCAGGAGGCCCATGAGGCGATCCGCCCCACCTCCGTCCTGCGCACCCCAGACGAGATAAAAGACCACCTGACCAAAGACCAGGCCCGACTCTACGAACTGGTCTGGAAGCGCGCTGTCGCCTGTCAGATGATCCACGCCACCATCCATACCGTGGCCGCCGACCTGCAGTGCGGTGAGGGCAACCTGTTCCGCGCCAACGGTTCGGTTATCGCCAAACCAGGCTTTATCGCCGTCTACCAGGAGGGTGTTGACGACGCCGCCAAGAGCGATAACGACGAAAAACTGCTGCCGCCGTTGAACGAGGGCGAAACCCTGCCGCTGAAGATGATCCGCCCGGAGCAACACTTCACCGAGCCGCCCCCCCGTTTCAGCGAGGCAACCCTGGTCAAGGCGCTGGAGGAGTACGGCATCGGCCGCCCCTCCACCTACGCTTCGATCATCTCGACCCTGCAGGACCGGGAATACGTCGTACTCGACAAGAAACGTTTCCAGCCCACCGACGTAGGCCGGGTGGTGAACAAGTTCCTCACCGAATACTTCACCCGCTATGTGGACTACGACTTCACCGCCAAGCTGGAGGATGAGCTGGACGCCGTCTCCCGGGGCGAAGAGGCCTGGGTACCCCTGCTCAGCAAGTTCTGGGGCCCGTTCAAGGAGCTGATCGACCACACCCAGGAGAACGTCAAGCGCAGTGACGTAACCCACGAGGCCCTCGACGAAGCCTGCCCCAAGTGCGGCAAACCGCTCTCGATCCGACTCGGACGTCACGGCCGCTTCGTCGGCTGCACCAACTACCCGGAGTGCGACTACACCCGCGACCTCAACGCCGACGCCAGTGAGAAAGAGGAACCGGAAGTGGTGGAGGGGCGCAACTGTCCCGAGTGCGGCTCCGGGCTGGTGGTCAAGCGTGGCCGTTACGGCAAGTTCATCGGCTGCTCCGGCTACCCCAACTGCCGCTACATCGAACCGTTGGAGAAACCGGAAGACACCGGCGTCACCTGCCCCAAATGCAATAAGGGCACGCTGTTCAAGCGCAAGTCCCGACGCGGCAAGATCTTCTACTCCTGCTCAACCTATCCCGACTGCGATTATGCGATCTGGAACGAGCCGATTGCCGAACCCTGCCCCAGCTGCGGCTGGCCGGTATTGACCATCAAGACCACCAAACGCAAAGGCACTGAGAAGGTCTGCCCGCAAAAAGAGTGCTCCTTCAGCGAGCCCTACGAAGAGTAACCCGCCCATCAGTAACACGATGACCCTCTCGTAGGGTGCGGCTAGCCGCGCCCTACGCTGTATTGGCATTTATCGTGAGTTTACTCTTCAGCCGCCAACGACCGGTGGATCCCAGCAATAATCGTCACTGCCTCGTTCATGTGCTCGAAGGCATGACTGCCTCCCTCGAAGAGATGGATATCGGCGATACCGTCATAGGCCGCCACCGCCTGTCGATAGTCGATCAGCTCATCCCCCTTATCATGCAGCAAGGTGACCGGCAGGCCGATCTCAGATGGCGTGGTGGCGAATGCGCCTGTGGCTGCCACCATCTCGGCAGAAAGGTAGTAGCGTTCATCCTTGGCTTCATTGTATTGCCACCCCTCCACCTGTTGCAGCAGCTCCCAGGGGCGCAGGGCAGGATTGATCATCACCAGATGATCAAAGCCCAACCGGTGTGCCAGCCATGCGCCGTAAAACCCGCCCATGGAGCTGCCGACCAACAGCCGGGGGGTATCCGTAGCACTCGTTTCCAACAGCTCACCCAACTGAGCGGTGAGCGAGGTTAGCGCCTGCGCTGCCGCCTGAGCCGGGTAGGTGGGGCTGAACACCTCGATCGACGCCAGCTGCTCACGCAGCACTGCCGCCTTGTGGGAACTACCCGCGCTGTTGAGTCCGTGGAGATAGACAATCATGGTGCCTGAGTATAACCGCTCCCACCTTGACCATGCTGCCCGGACATTGTAGTTTTGCGCCCTGCTGAAGGTGCCCGGTACCACCCGGGTTAAACGGGAAGCAGGTGAAAAGCCTGCACTGCCCCCGCAACGGTAAACAGAGTGTATGCCGCCACAAGCCACTGTGGTCCCGGGTTCGCCCAGGAACATGGGAAGGCGTCGGCATCGGGCCAAGCCTACTCTGTGAGTCCGGATACCGGCCTCGGCGATTCGTTGTGTTGCGGTGGGCGGCATGAAGGCGCTGCTTCAACCGCACACGCCCTCTCCAGACCTCTCCCGTCAACATCCTGATAATCCATCGACGCGGGTGAGCGTCATCGGGAGACCTTCATGAAGTTGTACCTGAACCCACTATGGCAGGCCATCTGCCTGACACTCTGCCTTTCCCCGCAGCTGGCTGCCGCCACCGAGCTGCCGACCATTGTCATCAGCGCTTCCCGAGTGGAGCAGCAGCGCATCGAGACGCCGGCCAGCATCACCCTCATTCCACGCCAAGAGATCGAGGCCAGCGGTGCCCACGATCTAACACAGCTGCTGCAGGGCCGAGGCGGCGTGCAGATCGACAACCTCTACGGCACGGCCCACAACGCCCGTATCGACATGCGTGGCTTCGGCCCCACGGCCAGTGCCAATACGCTGGTCCTGGTCGACGGCCGTCGTCTTAATAACAGCGGTGACAGCGCTGCCCCCGATCTCGCCAGCATCGACCTGCAGCGGGTGGAACGCATCGAGATCGTGCAGGGCAGCGCCGGTACCCTCTATGGCAACCAGGCTGTAGGCGGGGTGATCAACATCATCACCCGCACTCCGCAGACCTTCGAGGCCAACATAGAGGGGGGAGTTGGCAGCGACTCAGATCGGTCACTGCAGGCAAATCTCAGTCAACGGCTGGAAAATGGCTTCGCCTACCGTATCAGTGCCTCGCGGGAGACCGCTGACAACTATCGGGACAACAACCGTACCGAGAATCAGAACCTCAACCTGCGACTGGACTATGAGCACGATGGCGGTCGTCTGTTCATCGAACAGCAGGCGCTCGATGACGAACAGCAGCTGCCAGGCTCACTCTTCGCTGATGAGATGGCAAGGGATCGCCGCCAATCGGCTGCCGCCTATCGCGGAGACTATAGCGAAAGCCGTTCCGACGTTACCCGCATCGGTCTGGAGCAGGAGCTGACCCGGAACTGGCGGTTCGAAGGCGAAGCCAGCTACCGGGACAATGATCGCGAGTTTCAGACCAGCTTCCGCACCTTTCCCGGTAGCCTCTCGACCCAGACGCGCAAGGTCAAGGCTCTCAATCCGAGAATCATCGGCCTGCTGCCTCTAGCCAGCGGCGAGGCCACCCTCACCGGCGGCGCCGACCTGGAACGCACCGACTACGACCTGGAGACCAGCTTTGGCCCGCAGCGCCTCGATCAGTCGGTGGATGCCCTCTACCTGCAGCTGACCGCACCACTCTCGCCCGCCCTCTCCACCACCCTGGGCTGGCGCCGGGCCAAGGTCGAGAACAGCATCGACACAGGCAGCGGCAGTGATCAGCTCGATGATCGCCTCAGTGCCGGCTCCCTCGGACTGGTGTTGCGTCCGGCAGACAACCTGCGTCTGTTCCTGCGGCTCGACGAAAACTACCGCTTTGCCACAGTCGACGAACATACCAACGTGGTCTACGGTCAGCCAGTCGGAATAGAGAACCAGACCGGTCTCTCCCAGGAGGCGGGTCTCGAATGGCAACAGGACGGGGTTAGTGCCAAAGCGGTGATTTACCGTCTCAAGCTGGAGAATGAAATCAACTTCGACACCACCGGCTTTATCAATACCAACCTGGAGGAGACACGCCGCGAGGGCCTGATTCTGGAGTCCCGCTGGCAGGCAACACCCAACCTGACTCTGGCCGGCAGTTTCACCTACACCAACCCGACCATTACCGCCGGCCCTTTCAAGGGTAACCAGATCCCTCTGGTCTCAGCCCGTAGCGCCCGCTTGCGTCTCGACTGGATGCCCGCCCGGCAATGGCGGCTCTACGCTGAAAATATCCTGCGCAGCAAGCGTGTCTTCAGTGGCGATTTCGCCAATACTTTCGGCACCCTGCCCGGCTACGGGCTGCTCAATACCGGCGGCAGCTACGCCACCGGTCCCTGGCGTCTCGACCTGCGTATCGAAAATCTGCTGGATAAACGCTACCCGGCCTCAGGCTCGGTGGGGTACGACGCCAGCTTCACCCCCCGGGAAGCCTATTTCCCGGCTCCAGAGCGTATGCTAAGACTGACCGCCCGCTATCAGTTTGAATAGGCATGAGCAGACCCAGTACCGATCACAACACCCGCCCATACTGGCTTCTGCCGGTAGTGGCAGTGTGCTGCCTGATCGGACTGGCGCTCGAGCCTCTGGCAGCTGCGGAACGCCCGCAACGGGTGGTCTCAATCAACCTCTGCAGTGACCAGCTGCTGCTGATGCTGGCCGATGCCGACCAAGTGGCTTCGGTCAGCCAGCTGGCGCTTGAGCCGCTCAGCTCTTTCGTTGCCAAGCAGGCCCAGGGCTATCCCATCAACCACGCACGGGCGGAAGAGGTGATTGCCCTGCAGCCCGATCTGGTACTGGCTACCAGCCACGACAACCCGCGCCTGCTGACCACCCTGACAAACCTCGGCTACCGGGTGGAAAAGCTACCGCCTGCCAACGATCTGAAACAGATCATCCGCAACATCCGCCAACTGGCCGCTTTGCTGCAGCAAAGCGCACGGGGTGAAGTGCTGATTCACACCCTGCAGCAGCGGATCGGCGACACCGGCGAGACCTCACCCGAGTTGCGTCCCACCACCCTCTTCTATCAACCCAGGGGCTATACCAGCGGACAGCAGACCCTGCAGGACGAGGCGTTGCGACTCGCCGGCTGGCGTAACCTGGCCGCGGAACAGGGTATCCAGGGCTACGCTCAGGTCGATCTGGAACGGTTGTTACGCTGGCAGCCACAGCGCATCTTTACCTCAACCTACGACGGTTCCGGCAACTCCCTGGCCGAGCGGCAGTTACTCCATCCTGCGCTTAGCCGTCAGCTGGCGGGGCATCCACTGCAGAATATCCCCTACCGCTACTGGATCTGTCCCGGTCCCATGCTAGCTGACGCGGTTGACCTGCTGCGCAGTGCCAGGGAGGGCCTGCAAGGATCACCCGCAACAATGGACCCGGAGAGATGAATACGGAGCTGCTACAGCGTCATCTCATCCTCCTGCTCGGGCTACTCCTTGCACTCGCCACCCTGCTCTCCCTAGTCACCGGCAGTGAGGCCATCCCACTGCTGCAGGCCCTGCGGGATGGGCTGAGCGAGCAGCCGAGTGTCGCTGGCCTGATCCTGACCGAGCTGCGGCTGCCACGCACGGGGGTGGCGCTGATAGCAGGGGCATCATTGGGGCTCTGCGGCGCCCTGATGCAGTCGTTGCTGCGCAATCCACTGGCCAGCCCGGGACTGCTCGGCAGCGCCAACGGGGCCGCTCTGGGTGCGGTGATCAGCCTCTACTTCGGTCTCGCTGGGGTAGCCGTCTTCGTCCTGCCCCTGGGGGGCATGCTCGGCGCCTTACTCGCCACCTTCACGGTCTACCTGCTGGCGGGACGCGACAGCAGCAGCCTGACCCTGATCCTGGCTGGGGTAGCGGTCAATGCCTTCACCCTGGCGCTGGTCTCGCTACTGCTCAACCTGGCCCCCAGCCCCTATGCTGTGCAGGAGATCGCCCTCTGGATGCTCGGCTCGCTGGCCAACCTGAGTCGCAACGAACTCTGGCTGCTGCTGCCCGGTACTCTGCTCGGCTGGCTTTTGGTCTGGCGTCAGGGGCGCGCCCTCGATCTGTTGGGACTGGGGGAGGAGACCGCCCTCTCCATGGGGGTCGATCTGAAGATACTGCATCGCCGCCTCTTCCTCGCCGTGGCCCTGGCCGTCGGCTCCGCCGTTGCGATCACCGGCGCCATCGGATTCATCGGCCTGGTGGTGCCGCATCTGTTGCGCCCGCTGGTGGGTTATCAGCCGAGCCGATTGCTGTTACCAAGCGCCTTGGGCGGAGCCCTGCTGCTACTCACAGCCGACATCATCGTACGCCTGCTGTCGGCACAGACCGAGATCAAGGTGGGGGTGGTGACGGCTCTGATCGGCGCGCCTTTCTTCGTCTGGCTGATCGTACAGAATCGCGGTAGGAGTCTCTGATGCTAAACGCAGAAGGCCTCTGTTTCTATCGTGGCGAACAGGTCATTCTCGATCAGGTCGATCTCGCACTGGGGCGTGGTGAGATGCTCGGTCTGATCGGTCCCAACGGTGCCGGTAAGAGCACCCTGCTGCGACTCTTAGCCGGCGTCTTGCCAGCGGACTCGGGCCACCTCTCCCTTGACGGCCAGCCATTCGAAAAGCTATCACGGCAACAGCGGGCAAGACGCATCGCCTACCTGCCTCAGCTTCACCAGGTAGCCTGGCCATTGAGCGTGGAACGACTGGTGGAACTGGGCCGCCTGCCCCACCTGGAACCCTGGCAACAACCCGGCTCGCAAGATCGCGCCATCATCGAACGGGTCATCGTGCAGACGGATCTATTGGCCCTGCGTCAGCGCCGTTTCGATAACCTCTCAGGCGGCGAACAGGCGCGGGTGCTACTGGCCCGGGCCCTGGTCACCGAACCCGACATCCTGCTCGCTGACGAACCGGTGGCCGCCCTCGATCCCGCCCACCAGCTGGATGTCATGGAACTGCTGAGCGACCACTGTGATAAGGGTCATTCGGTTATCGTGGTACTACACGATCTGACCCTGGCAGCCCACTACTGCGACCGCCTGCAACTGCTGTTCGAAGGGGCCACACTGGCCGAAGGCCCTGCACAGGAAGTCCTCAATGAAGAGAACCTGGCCCAAGCCTACGCCATCGAGTTGTCGGCACTGGACGAGTCGGGATGTCTCCCCTTCGCGCTGCCCTGGCGCCGTCTATCGGATTGAGTGGAACTGTCTCTCTGTTTTGTGCCCGTATGGCCACGACTGCACAGCACCAGGATACGACTACGCCACGCCCGGCAACACTTTCAAAAGACCAGCCTTGGTTGCTCACAGCAACTTTTAACTCCCGAAAACAGCCATCGGAAATTAAATACTATTGTGTCGGAGAAAATGACATTTCGACCAGGAATCTAAATTCTGAACGAAATATTTGCTACAAAAACATATAGATACGAATTTGGCATCACTATTGCTTTAACCTCCACAAGTATTTGAAATTTTTTACATTCGTTGGAGTTAATGATGAAAAACCCGATAGCCAAATTTGTCGCCCTCTGCGCCATTGCTGTATTTGCCTCTTCTGCGAATGCGTCCCTCTACACCGGTGAGGTTGCCAGCGATGCGTATGTCACCGTTGGCGGATACGACCTGGCATGGGCATCACCATGCAGTGATGGTCTTCTCGAATATTCGTGCGGTCCGATTGATATGAGCGAACAGTCCGGTTACGGCTGGAACATCATGACCTCAGACCTGTTTAATTCCCTGGGAATCAGCGCTGCAACCTTTATTGTGAATTACAGCTCCGCCAACACCCAGAGCTATGGCAATAACAACTATGCCAAGGCCACAGGCTGGTTTAGCAACTCATACACACATATCGATATTGGTAACGGCGTTTCAGGGCTTTGGTCTTTCGCAGATGTAGCGGAAAACGGCTACTATGAAACCATCACTTATCGTGTAAGCAACAGCAACGTGCCCGAACCCGCATCTATCGCCCTGATGGCTCTGGGCCTTGCCGGACTTGGCTTCTCAAGAAAACAGAAAGCTTCTTGATTACTGCTTAATTGACGAAAAAAGCCCCGATCGAGATCGGGGCATTTTTTTGCCTGAAAAATCTTCCAAGACAGTGACAAGTGATCTTGTTGATCAGGCCCTTTCAATTCAGGGGGATCGGTCTCACGACAGAACACACGGATACAGTCTTTGCAGTAAAGCAGGGAGAGACCGGGGGTTTACACAAACTAAAGCGGTTCTGGCTCATGCAGGGCGAACCCTTGCCCGTAGTCGACACCGATGCGGGTGAGGATGTCGGCAATCTCCCGTTTGTGCACAAACTCCGCAATGGTCTGCATACCGTGCACACGAGCCACTTCCATGATCGATTTCACCACCGCAAGGTCACGCTCATCCGTATCCAGGTTGCGCACGAACAGCGCGTCGATTTTCAGAAAGTCTGCATCGAGCTTACGCAGATAGGCAAAAGAGGAGAGACCCGCGCCAAAATCATCCAGCGCTACCCGCACGCCAAGATCGTGCATGGCGCGGATGAACGCCTGTGCCTTCTCGAGACTGCCCACCGCCGCCGTCTCGGTGATCTCGAAACAGACCCTCTGCGGGTCCACGCCGGTGTCGCGCAGCTGTTTGGTCACTTGCTCGGCCAGATCCTCACGCGAGAGGCTCAGGCCCGAGAGGTTGATCGCATAGGTGGTGTCCCGGTCCCGCCGGTCGTCGCCCAGCCTGCGTAGGGCGTTACGGATCACCCATCTGTCGATTTCGGGCATCAGGTTGAAGCGCTCCGCCGCCGGGATGAAGGCGCCGGGCATCATGATGTTGCCCTTCTCATCACGCAACCGAACCAGAATCTCGGCATGGGACGGCAATCCCTGGCGCAGGGGCACTACCCGCTGATGATAGAGCAGCAGCCTGTCGTCCTGCAGGGCTCCGGTAATCTCTTCCACGGAGAGGAACTGGGCACGTTGGGAGCGGTAGTAGTCGTCACTGTCGTGGTAGACCTCGATGCGGTTGCGCCCCCTGTCCTTGGCGGCGTAGCAGGCCTGGTCGGCGGCGATCAGCAACTCGTCGATACCGCGCTGGGCATCGGTGATGACCACCATGCCGATGGAGGCGCCGAGGCGGAAGTGGTGCCCTTCGTAGGCAAACTGGTGGCTGTTGATAACATCGATCAGCTTGGTCGCCTGTCGCCTGGCGCCATCATGTTCATGCTCCAGCAACAGGCCGAACTCATCCCCACCGAGCCGAGCCAGAAAGCCGTGGTTGATAGTCCGCTGCATGATTGCCGTGATCTCCTGCAGCAGTTTGTCACCCGCGCTGTGACCGCAGGTGTCGTTGACCAGTTTGAACTGGTCGAGATCGATGTAGAGCAGGGTCCGGCCACTACCGCCGTCGCGCAAGTCATCCAGGGCCTGCTGTAGACGCGTCTCGAAGGCGCGTCGATTAAACAGCCCCGTCAACGCGTCATGATGGGCCTGGTACTCCAGTTCCTCCCGCGCATAGTGTTCCAGGGAGATGTCGCGGATACTCGAACGGTAGCCCAGGGACTTCCCATCGGCGTCGAAAATCGGCTGCCAGGACATGGCCACCCAGACAACCTTGCCATCCTTGCGCTGGATGCGGAACTCCTCATCCTGCCCGGTCTGCCCCGCCAGCCCGTTGCGATGACAACGGCGCACCAGCGGCGCATCGTCCCTGTGCACCAGTGGAATCGGGTAGTCGGCCAGCGCGTAGCACTCCTCGGGGGTGTATCCCGTCAACCTGCGCACCGCAGGATTGACCCAGCGCAAACGGCCATCAGGGGAGAGCCAACTCTCCCAACCATAGGTGTAGTCAGCGATGGTACGTGAACGCAGGTCACTCTCCTGCAGGGCCTGAATACGTGTTTCGATGGCCCCGGCCATGATGTTGAAGTGATCTGCCAGTTCAGCAATCTCGTCACGGCTCTGCAAGGAGAGCCGGGCCCGGTAGTCGCCGTTGGCGACCCGGCCGCTGGCCTGCATGAGCGCGCTCAGATGCCGGGTCAGCCAGTAACCGATCAGTGACAGCAGCAGGATGGTGAGGGAGATTTCAGTCAGCGCGATGAGCGCTCCCTGGGTGAACAACTCCCGCTTGGCGCGCCGGATATAGTCCGTGGAGAGTCCGTACTGCACCTGACCATAATTTTGTCCCAGGTAGTCGACGTGGATACGCACATGGGTCACATCCCGCCCGGTCGTATCGCGACCCGCTTCAGGCAAAGGTGTCTCGTCGTCCCAACCGGTAGAGGCCAGAATGCGGCCTTTGTTATCGGTCACCACCAGATAAAGGACATCCTCGGCTTTGCGCCAGCCGTCCAGGATATCGCGTAGGGTGGCATAGTCCCGCGAGGCCAGGGGTACGGCCACCGCTGTCTTATAAGCCAGCTCGATGGCCTGGATGCGCGCCTCGGTGAGTCGCTCCATGTGGCTCTGAATCAGACGCACGGAGTTGCCCACCAGCAGGCCAAGCATCACCACCTCGACCAAAATACTGGCCAGCAGCAGCTTGCCGCGCAGAGAGTGTCGCCAGGTCAAGCTCATCCTCCTGTCACGAGGACGCTTTTCCGGCTCCCTCCGATGGAGATCGATAGGTCATGGCTGGCTGCCTTCAAGTTGCATCAACTCACGCACGATCGGCACATAGGGCTGCAGTGCAGCGATGCTTGCCGCGTCGATCGGCAGATAGCCCCGGTAACCGGTGTCGCGGAAAAATGCCTCGCCATCCGGAGTCGCCGGAAAACCCATCAGGGCAGCACGGATGCGCTCAATGCGCTCGTCTCCAAGCCTTTCGTGGGCGAGCGTCATCAGATGGGGCACCTCCACATCGGTGGGCATCACGCGGATATGCTCACGAACATCCTCCGGCACCTGTTTCAGCGGGGTATAGGTGGTCAAGGCCGCATCCAGATCGCCAACCGCTACACCGGCGATGGCCGCGCCGTGGGTGGTCTTCTCAAGCACGAAGAAATCCCTGTCCGCGACCAATCCCTTATCGCGTAGCCAGCGCAGTCCCCCAATGGCCGACACAGAGAGCCGGTTTGGCAGACCGATACGCTTGCCCCGGAAGTCCTCCACCCGATGAATGCTGGAGCTCTTGTTGAGGACAAAGACCGGCTGCAGGCCGGTGTTGTAGCGCACCAGCGGCACATAGCCGGCATCGATGCACATGACGCCGAAGTGGGGCCCGGTGACCAGGATATCAAAGTCACCCTTCAGCGAGTCACGCTGAAAGGCGTCGTAGTTGGCCGAGGTGTAGATCTCTACCGGTTGGCCCAGCGCCTGTTGCAGGTGTTTTCGCAGGGGCTGGTGAGTGCGGATCAACGCAAGGGTACTGTTGAAAGGCATGATGCCCAGGCGGATAGGCGGCGGCTCGGCCTGGAGGGGAAAGGCACACAACAGCGCCAGCAACAGCAGCACTTTTCTGCATAGACCGATCACAGGTGAGGCATCAGACTCCGCACTGCCGGAAGAGGAACTGGGTTTTCTATACATACCACCACCATCGGCAAGCCAAATATGAACTTGAGCCGATTCATCGCTCACCGGCACGGAGGGATAGGTCGCACGGGGAGAGAATCGATGCGCCCTCCTGGAGGGCGCATCTACCAGGATCCCCCTATCGATTAAAAAGATAGCGCATCAGTGCATGGTTCGCACTGACCGGCCTCGAGCCTTCTCTCTGTTCAAGCCTCGCTGGTACGTATGAAATCAATACGGTTACGCATGGCGGCGTAGTAGACCACCGGGATCACCACCAGGGTCAGCACAGTGGAGACGAACAGCCCAAAGATCAGCGACACCGCAAGTCCGCTGAAGATCGGATCATCGAGAATGAAGAAGCCGCCAGCCATGGCCGCGATAGCAGTCAGGGCGATGGGTTTGGCACGCACCGCCGCCGAGTTGATCACCGCTTTCTCCAGCTCCATACCTTCCCGAACCTGCTGGTTGATGAAGTCCACCAGCAGGATCGAGTTACGCACAATGATGCCCGCCAGGGCAATCATGCCGATCATCGAAGTCGCGGTGAACTGAGCACCCAGCAAGGCATGCCCCGGCAGAATGCCGATGATCGTCAGCGGTATCGGCGCCATGATCACCAGCGGCACCAGGTAGGAGCGGAACTGCGCCACCACCAGCAGGTAGATCATCAACAGGCCCACCGAGTAGGCGATGCCCATATCGCGAAAGGTCTCGTAGGTGATCTGCCACTCGCCGTCCCATTTCAGGCTGTAGGCATAGGGATTGACCGGCTGATTGAGAAACCACTGATCTATACCCCCTTGGGAGAGTTGACCGGAGATATCGAACAGGCCGTAGAGGGGGCTGTCGGTCTTCCCCGCCATATCGCCGGTGACATAGACCACCGGCAGCAAGTCCTTGTGCTGAATCGAGTACTCACGCACCCGCGGGATGACGTTCACGATCTCCGAGATAGGTACCAGCGTGCCACTCTGGGAGCGCACCCGCAGAGCCAGCACCTGATCGAGATCGGCCTTATTCGCATCGGAATACTCGATACGGATCGGTACTGAGTATTTGAGGTTCTCGCCATGCAGGAAACTGGCGTCCTCACCGCTCAACACGGTCGAGAGGGCCTCCGCCACAACGCTCTGGGGCACGCCAAGGCGTGCTGCCTTGGAACGATCCACCTGAATCACGAACTTGCTCGAGGGATACTCCACGCTGTCGTCCACATCGACGATGTCCGGCGTGTTCTCGAACACACTGCGGATCTCCCAGGCCGCCTCGGTCTGACCCTCATAGTTGAGGCCATAGACCTCTGCCACCAGGGGCGACATCACCGGCGGGCCTGGAGGCACTTCCACGACTTTGACGTTGCCATTGTACTCACGGGCGATGGTTTGCAGGGGCTCGCGCACCGACAGCGCGATCTCATGACTCTTGCGATCGCGATGGTGCTTGTCCACCAGATTGACCTGAATGTCGCCCAGGTTGGCCCCCTCGCGCAGATAGTACTGGCGCACCAGCCCATTGAAGCCGATCGGCGAGGCGGTGCCGGAATAGACCTGATAGTCCGTCACTTCCGGTACGCTGCCCAGATAGTCACCCAGCTCGTCCAGCACCCGGGTGGTCTGTTCCAGGCTGGTCCCCTCAGGCATGTCGAGCACCACCTGGAACTCCGACTTATTGTCGAAGGGAAGCATCTTCAACACCACCGACTTGCTCACCACCAGGGTCAGGGAAGCGGCAATCAGCAACATGATCGAACCGAGCAGTACCCAGCGCATGAGATTGCCCTTTCTACCTAACAGGAAGGGCTGCATCACCTTGCTGAAGAAGGGGTTCAACGCCGCCACCTGCTCGCCCCCTCCATGAGAAGCGATATGCTCCGCCTGACTGGCAAGCATACGATTGGTCAGCCAGGGGGTGAAGACGAAGGCGACGACGAGGGAGATCAGCATACCGGTACTGGCGTTGATCGGGATCGGGCTCATGTAGGGGCCCATGAGGCCGGTGACGAAGGCCATCGGCAGCAGCGCGGCAATTACCGTGAAGGTGGCCAGGATGGTAGGACCGCCCACCTCATCGACCGCCTTGGGAATCGCCTCGCGCAGGTTCTTGGCGCCCATCTGCAGGTGCCGGTGGATGTTCTCCACCACCACGATGGCGTCATCCACCAGAATACCGATGGAGAAGATCAGGGCAAACAGGGAGACCCGGTTGAGGGTGAAGCCCCAGGCCCAGGAGGCGAACAGGGTGATGGCCAGGGTCACTACCACCGCAGCGCCAACGATAATCGATTCACGCCAGCCGATGGTCAGCAGAACCAGCAACACCACCGAGAGGGTAGCGAAGGCGAGCTTGGTAATCAGCTTGTTGGCCTTGGCCTCAGCGGTCTCACCATAGTTGCGTGTGATGGTGGTATGTATCCCTTCGGGGATGAAGATACCCTCCAGCTGGTCAAAGCGATCGATCACCGCCTTGGCGATATCCACCGCGTTGGTACCCGCCTTCTTGGCCACGGCAATCGTCACCGCGGGGAACTTGCCGCCAGCCGGCAGTTGTTTCACATCGCCCTCAGGTCCCACCCCCATCCAGACATACTTCTGCGGTTGATCCGGCTGATGGGTCACCGTAGCCACATCGTTCAGATAGACCGCCTTGCCATCGTGCACACCGACCACCAGACTGCCGATCTCCTCCGGCGAAGTGAGGAAGGTACCTGCCTGCACCAGCAACTCCCGATTGTCCGCAGTGACCTTGATGTCATCTCTGATATGGTTGCCTGCCTGCAGAGCACTGCGCAGGTCGCTCAGGTCGATACCGTGACCGGCAAGCGCCTGGGGATCGAGCAGCACATGCACCACCCGATCGGGATTGCCGATGGTGTAGATATCGCGAGTGCCGGGCACCCGTTTGAGCTCGGATTCCAGCGCATGGGCCACCTGACCCAGCTCATAGGCGCCGACCTCCGGGTCCTCGGACCAGAGGGTGGCGGTGACGATAGGAACATCATCGATACCCTTGGGCTTGATGATCGGCTGCCCTACACCGAGGTTCTGCGGCAGCCAGTCCTGGTTCGCGTAGATCTTGCCGAACAGGCGCACGATGGCGTCTTCCCGATCCTCACCCACCAAAAACTGCACAGTCAGCACCGCCAAACCGGGCCGCGAGGTCGAGTAGACATGCTTGATGCCATCGATCTCCGACAACACCTGCTCCGCCGGGGTGGCCACCAGATTCTCGATCTCCGTGGCTGTGGCGCCGGGAAAGGGGATGAAGACATTGGCAAAGGTGACATTGATCTGCGGCTCCTCTTCCCGTGGCGTCACCAGCACGGCGAAGAGCCCCAGCAAGAGGCCAACCAGGGCCAGCAGGGGAGTAATCTCGGTAATCAGGAACTGTTTGGCGATAGAGCCGGAGATACCCAATCTACTCATGGGTGGTCTCCAACTTCTGCTGCTTGAGCAACTTTGCGGCAGCAACAGGATCGATCGCCACCTCATCACCCGGTGACAAGCCGGCTATGATCGACAACATGTCGTCACTGCTCAGTTGTCCCGCACGAATATGGCGGAAGTGGACACGCCCCTGCTTATCCACAACATAGGCGGCAGTCACCTCGGAGCGATAGACCACTGCGCTTCGAGGTACCACCAGATACTGCTTGGTACCGGTGACAAACGCGGTTTTCACAAACATGCCGGGGAACAGGCCCTTGA
The DNA here is from genome assembly GCA_037384445.1 of Candidatus Thiodiazotropha sp. Taxonomy (GTDB): domain Bacteria; phylum Pseudomonadota; class Gammaproteobacteria; order Chromatiales; family Chromatiaceae; genus Thiodiazotropha. Next base: position 6,885 of record JARRNY010000013.1, on the reverse strand, counting down.
CCCCATCCGGCAGACGCACCCTCACCTTGAAGGTGCTGCTGCTTTGGTCGGCGAAGGGAAAGATAGTCAGGTCGACCCCGTCAATGGTCTCGCCGGTGGGCAACAGAACCCTGGCCTTACCCTCTTCCCGGATCACCGGAATCAGACTCTGAGGCATATCCACCGTGACGCGTAACTGCTCCAGGGAGATGCCGCTCATCAGCTTCTGGCCTGGGGACGCGGTCTCCCCCACCTCCACATGGCGGTGTGTGACGATACCGCTATAGGGTGCTTTGACGCGGGTGTACTCAAACTGTTCCGTGGCTTGTGATAAGCGGGCGGCAGCGGAATCCTTGCGGGCACGTGCCGATTTCAGACTGGCGGTGGATTTATCCAGTTGGGATTGGGAGGTGAGCTTGCGGGCAAACAGGTCTTTGGTCCGCTTGTAGTCGTCCTCCGCCTCCTGCAGACGGGCAACCGCCTCCTTCAGATCAGCCCTGGCCTGATTGAGACCGGCCCGCTGTTCTGTATCCTTGAGCCGGATCAGCACCTGGCCCGCCTCGACAAAATCATCCACATCGAACAGGATCTCCTCCACCTGTCCCTGGGTCTGGGCCGACAGCGTGGTCTGATTGATGGCCTCCACGATGCCGTCGAGCCAGAACTCACGGGCAGTCTCCTGTTTGCTGGCCGTGGCCGTCTCCAGATCGGCTGCCGGCAGAAGACCGGGCAGGAGGACCAGGCCTAGAATTAGATGTGCCATCAAGCGCTTCATGAATGAGCTCCGCTATTGAATATTAGATTTCGCTTATATTAGGCTTTCAGTCAGATATTTCAACCACATCCGTCAATAACCGAGCATAGTGTGAAATAGCCCCCTTTCTATGAGTGTAATAAATAAATCAAAGCCATCCCGACCACCTGGTATTGGAACGGCAAATAACGCCCTATCCATGGATTAATGCTAGGGTGCGGCTTGCCGCACCGGACGCCCCTCCGCTTGACCCTGCCCTCCCCTCTGGTAATGTCTCTGCAAATAGTCACCGGCATTGCACAGCATGAAGTACAAAGATCTCCGTGATTTCATCCAGCAGCTCGAGGCCCGCGGGGAGCTGAAACGCATCCGCACCGAGGTAGACCCGAACCTGGAAATCACTGAAATCTGTGACCGCACCCTGCGTCGTGGCGGCCCTGCCCTGTTGTTCGAGAAGGTCAAAGGTTCCCGCTACCCACTGCTGGGAAACCTCTTCGGTACCCCCGAGCGGGTCGCTATGGGTATGGGCGAAGAGAAGGTTGAGGCGCTACGTGAAGTAGGCCGGCTGCTGGCCTTTCTCAAAGAGCCTGATCCACCCAAGGGAATGAAGGATGCCTGGGAGAAATTGCCGGTGTTTCGCAAGGTGCTCGACATGGCCCCCAAGGAGTTGCGCAACGCTCCCTGCCAGGCGGTCGCGCAGGAGGGAGAGGCGGTCGATCTGACCCAGCTGCCGATACAGACCTGCTGGCCGGAGGACGCCGCCCCCTTGATCACCTGGGGCCTGGTGGTCACCAAAGGCCCTGCCAAATCGCGCCAGAACCTGGGCATCTACCGTATGCAGTTGCTGGGACCCAATCGGGTCATCATGCGTTGGCTGGCCCATCGCGGCGGCGCGCTGGACTTCCGCGACTGGCAGGCAGCCCATCCCGGCGAGCCCTTCCCGGTGGCGGTCGCCCTCGGCGCCGATCCCGCCACCATCCTCGGCGCGGTGACCCCGGTACCCGACACGCTCTCCGAATACGCTTTCGCGGGGCTACTGCGCGGCAGCCGCACCGAAGTGGTCAAATGTCTCGGCTCAGACCTGCAGGTGCCCGCCTCAGCCGAGTTCGTACTGGAGGGTCATATTCATCCCGACGACATGGCGCCTGAAGGCCCCTACGGCGACCACACCGGCTACTACAACGAGGTGGATGACTTCCCCGTCTTCACCATCGATCGCATCACCCACCGCGAGGATCCGATCTACCACAGCACCTATACCGGCCGCCCCCCTGACGAGCCGGCCATACTGGGCGTGGCGCTGAACGAGGTCTTCGTACCGATCCTGCAGAAACAGTTCCCGGAGATCGTCGACTTCTACCTGCCACCCGAGGGCTGCTCCTATCGTCTGGCGGTGGTGAGCATGAAGAAGCAGTACCCGGGCCATGCCAAGCGGGTGATGATGGGGGTCTGGTCCTTCCTGCGCCAGTTCATGTATACCAAGTTCGTCATTGTGGTGGATGACGACGTCAACACCCGCGACTGGAATGACGTCATCTGGGCCATGACCACGCGCATGGACCCGGCCCGCGATACTACCTTGATAGAAAACACTCCCATCGACTATCTCGATTTCGCCTCGCCGGTCTCAGGCCTCGGTTCCAAAATTGGTTTTGACGCCACCAACAAGTGGCCCGGCGAGACCACCCGGGAGTGGGGGCGACCGATCCAAATGAGCGCCGATATCAAGCAGCGTGTCGACGAGATTTGGGATCAGCTGGAGATCGACTAAACTACGTAAAAAAATCACACAGAAGCAAAGGGATAAAGCCATGCGCACGATCATGTTGATGAACGCCAAGGGTGGTTGCGGCAAAACCACCATCGCTACCAACCTGGCTACCTGGTATGCCGATGAGGGATTGAAGGTGGCGCTGGCGGACTACGATCCGCAGCGCTCCAGCGTCGACTGGCTGGAGGCGAGAAAGGGCTACGAGGGGATACCCGAGATTGAGTCCATCGACGCCAACAACGGTCCGGTTCGCCCGGCCAAGGAGACCGACCTGCTGGTGATGGATGTCCCCGCCGGCATCCACGGCAAAGAGATCAACAAGATGCTGTTGCGGGTCGACAGCCTGATTCTGCCGGTGCTCCCCTCCCCCATCGACATGCGCGCCTGCAACCGCTTCCTGTCCGAACTGCTGGCCAGCGGACGGGTATCGAAAAACCAGACCCGTATCGGTATCGTCGCCAACCGGGTCAAAGAACAGACCCGGATCTACCATGATCTGGAAGAGTATCTCGGCCATCTGAAGATTCCCTTCATCACCCACTTGCGCGAAAGCCAGAACTATATAAAAGCCGCCGAGGAGGGTCTGGCCATCTTTGAGCTGGCGCCCTCGCAGGTCTACAAAGATGTCATTCTGTGGGATCCGCTGCTCGACTGGCTGAAGCTATAGCGGCTGATATCAGTATCATCGGTGGGGCAGGGCTCCGCCTTACAGTGTGCGGGTAGGGTGGGGCCCTGCCCCACCAAATACCCACAACAAGGAAACCACCGACTAAATCCGTCTCAGGACTCAGCAAGACAAGCCGGCAACCCTTCAGCCAGAGTCGGATAGCCTAGCGTCACGCCTAGTTCATCGATCATTTTACGATTGCTCAAACGGCGCGATTCACCCAGATAGGAGAGCATCCCGGGCGTCAGCTGCGCCTTAGCATCCTGCAGGCTGATCAGCGGCGGCCGGGGTAAGCCGAGGAAATCGGCCACTGTGTTGAAATAGCCGGTCATGCTTCCGGGATGACCGTCGCAGACATTGTAGACCTCCCCCGGCCCCCCTCGCGCCATTGCTATCTGGCAGATCTCCACCAGATCAAGGGTATGGATGTGGTTGGTTATCGGTGAGTCGCTCTCGGCCACCATCGGCCGACCACTCTCAAGCCGCGCCAATGGCAGTTTGCCGGGACCGTAGATACCGGCCACGCGCAGGATGACCAGCTCACCACCGCTCTCCCGGCTCCAGTCCCGCCAACGGTTTTCCGCATCGAGCCGTCGATATGCCCGATCAGCGGCGGGAGCTGGCGCTCGTGTCTCGTCGATCCACTCGCCGGCGCAATCCCCATAGACTCCAGTCGTGCTGAGATAGACCACCCGGCGCGGCTCTCCGGCCTCAGCGAAGCCCTCGATCAGTCTGGCAACCCGACGATCTTCACGTCCCTCTGCCGGCGGCGGGGCAAAATAGTAGAGCTCATCTCCTGCCACCGAGGGCAGGCCCAGCACAGGCTGATCCAGATCGACCTTCAATGCCGGGATACGTTGCTCACGCAGGGCCATGACACTCTCGTCGCTACGCACCCAGCCGGTGACCACCTCACCCCGGCTGAGACACGCCTGAGCCACACGGCGGCCGATGTCGCCACAGCCTGCAATGGTTATGCGCTTTGTCATACCTTCTCTCGCAATTGTTTGCACTCAGTAAACCCACAGTCAAAGGGCAAAGCCCCGCCCGGAAAACCAGACCTGGACGAAGCATAGCAAGTGTGGTGTCTCATAAATCCTACCCGGCCATGACTATTACTCATAACCCGGGGACTATCCGGTTTAATTCCCGAGTGAAATAGGAGAGAATTCCGACTCGAAATGCAAGGAGCGGCGATGAACGGGACATTCACCCCCCTCATCAAACTGTCACCAGACGCCACTAACAAGGTGCCCCAATGAGTTTTAAAGTACAGGTCCAGCCCAGTGGCCATGAGTTCAGTGTTGAGGCGGAGGAGTCCCTTCTCGAAGCTGCGCTGCGGCAAGGCATCAACCTCCCCTACGGCTGCCGCAACGGCTTCTGCGGCGACTGCCGTGCAGCCCTGCTGGAGGGCGAGGTGCGCTATCCCGAGGAGATCCCGGAGGCCATCCAGGGGCAGTCAGAAGAGGCCTGCCTGACCTGTCAGGGGCTGGCAATGAGCGACCTCGTCATCGGCGTGCACGAGATTGAACAGGCGCAGGACCTGCGTCCCCGCATCCTGCCCTCGAAGATCGACCGCATCGAACGCCTCAATGATGATGTCATCCGCCTCTATCTGAAACTACCGGAAGGGGAGCGGCTGCAGTTTCTCGCCGGCCAGTATCTCAACTTCATCCTGCCTGACGGCAGCAAGCGAGCCTTCTCAATCGCCAACGCACCACACGATGATGAATTCATTGAGTTACATATCCGCCATGTAGCAGGCGGCGCTTTCACCGATATGCTCTTCAGCGATCTCAAGGAGAAGACGATCCTGCGCATCGAGGCGCCCCTGGGCAGCTATTTTCTCCGAGAGGAGTCTGAGCGCCCGATCATCCTGATGGGTGGCGGCACCGGTTTTGCCCCCATCAAGGGGATCATCGAACACGCCTTCAAGATTGGCATCAGACGGCCCATGCATCTCTACTGGGGCGTACGCGCCAAGGCAGATCTCTACCTGCCCGATCTGCCCGAGGCCTGGGCTGCGGAACACGACAACTTCCGTTACACACCGGTTCTGTCCGAGCCAGACAGTGACTGGCAAGGTAAAACCGGCTGGGTCCATGAGCACGTGGTCGCCGACTACCCCGATCTCAGCGCCTACGAAGTCTACATGAGCGGCCCACCGCCGATGATCGAGGCCGGTAAAAAGACTTTTCTCTCCCATGGCCTGCTGGGCGAGGATCTCTACTCCGACTCCTTCGAGTATGGGGCAGCCGCAGCACGGCAAAAGCAGGCACAATCGGGCTGAGCCGGAGGCAGGGAGGTTATTCTGGTAAAGGATTCCACCACGCCCCAGCGACAAGAGCTGCATGACGTCTTTCGAGCCGCCACGCTGAGTTTTCTGGTGGCGACGGTCTACCTCCTCCTCTCTGCGGCTGTCGACTCAGTGGGGATCTTCCTCCTGGCCAATGGAGATCCGCAATACGATGCACAGACGAACTTTCGCATGGCCCTGGCCACAACCAGCCTGCTCGCCTCCCTGCTCTGCGTCTGGGTGCTGCTGGTATCCGCCTTCGCCCGCAAGTCGGTCAGCCGACTGAAACCCGGCACCACGCTCGTCACTGCCCTGACGATCGCCATCCCCCTGGTGTTATCCGGCAGGCTGCTGAGGCTGATCGATCCTCACGCTGACTGGTCGCCCACCTTGCTTCTCCTGTTTGCACTCCTCTGGTCGAGTATCGGACTGCACGCTGTGCTCTGGTATCTCACGACAGACTCGACAGCATGCTCTGACGAGACCTGATCTCAGCCACCTGAACTTGAAACGCTCCCAAGCAATTTGATGCTGCCGCCGTACGCCTGCCTTTCGCCTCAGCCATTCCAAATCAGTCGCCTTGAGGTCAATAGGCCGCCTGCGTGGCTTCTGGCCGATAGTGGTAAACTGAAGGCTTTTGCTGGAGACGCAAATGGATGAGACAGGTCATCTCCTCTGGGTGGTGCTGTTCGGCGCCATCGGCCTCGGATACCTCACCTATGGTCGGCGTCAGGGGGCGCTGCTACCGCTTTTCATCGGTATCACCCTGATCCTGGCTCGCCGTCTGCGTGACGTTGATCGCGATCCCCTACTTCGTCAGGCTCTAGCCCGAGCGTTCCCCCCGGCTGCGTAGAAATACGCTAACCGCACGATACTTATTGAATATTCCTGGGCTAATTGCAAAGTACAAAGGGTCGCCGATCATCGCGTTCCCTGGCGAAACATTCGGCCTAGCGAGGTGACTGATCGGCACGCAAGCAACCCTGCCAACCATTCGATAGGGCACATCACAGCAGAAGCAATATTACATCGCTGGATGCGCTGCGGATCAGATACCCTCCGCCAGGCTCGGCGGGGAGATTGAGGTTTCGGATTGACCCAGGGCCAGGCGATGACCAATCGGCGGCAGCGCCCGCTCCGGCTCAGCGGAGGCGAGGCTGAGACCCGCACGGAAGCACTGGCTGGCCTTGTCCGTTTCACCCAGACGCTCCAACAACAGGCCCAATTGCTGGTAGCACTCAGGGGTCGGCGCAATCGCAATACTCGCTTCGAGATAGCTGCGAGCCTTACCCCAGAGCTTGTTCTTCAGCGCAAGCCGAGCCAGGGTCAGCAATAGCCCTGCATCCTCCGGATGCTGTTTCAGCCAGCCCTCAGCCACCGTCAGCTGATGCGTAGGGTCATTGAGCTCGATCCGGCCG
>JARRNY010000012.1:0-31423 GCA_037384445.1 Candidatus Thiodiazotropha sp. | reverse complement strand
AGTTTTTCGGCTATTATCAAGTCTCGTTCATTCAGCTCTTGAGCTCCAGAATTATAATTCTTGATTGCTTCCTTATTAGCCTTTCGCAACGAAGCACTAAATTTCTCGAGTTCCAAAGCATCATCTATTCAACCATGCGATGCTGCTTTTTTTATACCAAGCGATCTTCTCCGCCAAAAGTAGACACTGGTTTAAGCGCACATCTGCAAATATTCCTGCTGAACACATTTAGGCTATTGGAGCCATAGTCGCTTGTTATGTGCCATCACAGCGATCCACAATAGATTAGTGTTTTACCAGACTTCGCTGCTTCAATAGAAAAACGAACAAAATCCCTGATAAAGTCTAACGCGATTTCTTCAGACCACCCCCATGGAAATTCCTCATCTTCAGACCATTTTTTTGAAAGAGAGACACTCTCGCTATCGGATAAATTCCTCACAATCTCAAGAAATTCTGAGGGAAAGGTGACTACCCACACTTCACCATCTCGACCAGTCAACACTTCAATTGATTTTGCTCGATCGTCCGAGAATGGTTCACCAGCGATGACCGACCAGAGAGATGCGAACTGAATCTCGTTCAAGCCTTTCCAAGTCGAGCTTGGCCTTTGTTCAGCAGGATTTGTTTCATGAACTGCAGTATTCACCGATTCCGGTGGAATCAATATTAGTTCGCCAAGCACATTATCCCCCGAGCAATATTCGACACATAACGCGCAGCTAAGGGGCGCGCCGAAGGTGCGTTCTAGCGATGAGCAAGATCAGAGCCAGGTTCATTTTGAGTTTCGCTCATAATTTCCTTTTTTCATGGGGACCTCGGTAAGCTAACGCCGCATTCAGCGGCTTGTCCACTGTAATGTTTGGTTAGCTTTTATTGTTAATAACAATTGTTTTCGCCAACATATCTCCTAGCCTTTGACGCCTTTTCAGAACAATAAATACTGCCTCAAATGCACCAAGAATTGGAGTTAATATATTCCTAATAATTGATTGAGTAACTGTACAATATGCACCTGTATTTTCATGAACGACAGATATATTTAGTAGCTTTTTCCCAATACTTTGTCCTTTCGGTAATGCGTCTGATAATAAATAATACAGAAAAGGAACCACGATAATTATGATTCCCGAATATTTATCCTTTAATTCAAATGTATTCCTTATGTATATACCTATGGCAAACAGCCCAAGGGAAATCAGCCCATCTATAAACTGTCCTTGGTATCTTTTACCTGGATGAGCAAGATCAGAGCCAGGTTCATTTTGAGATTCGCTCATAATTTCCTTCTTTCATTAAGCTAACATTAAGTAGAAGGCTGTTTGCCTTATAACCCGCCTAGTACGTTTCTTCGGAGTGCTAACCGCACACTAATCCTCTTAATTCTGCTTGATAGCAGGCAACTTGCACGAAAGAAAACGTGCAGGTTGCCTGCTATCTACCTGAGGGAGATTGTAAGAAATGTTGCTGCAACCTCCCTGTTACCTACTTTTTATATCAAACATCACTGGGTTACCAGTATGTTTTATATTTCTGACTTTCTCAGTCAGGCACTATTCACTGCGACATTTCGTGCAAGTTGCCTTACGGGTGCGTCTCGCAATTGAGGGTTGGACACAGTTATTGTCTACACCAAGCCGGGTGCGGCAATGGGAATACGTTCGGCTAGCGTCGCAGAAAGATTTTCGTAACCACGATGACCAGTACCTTCGAGTGCTACCACTCTTGCGCAGAGGTAGCTGCGACGGTTTAACTTTTCTTTGCCGGTTTATTGCTGTCTGAAATAAACATCTGTGGCACTGTGTCTCCGTACAATATCAGCGCGACTGCTTTGTTTACCTGCTGCTCAGTCCAGCAGCCAGCGCAAGTCAACGCCACAGTTGCTGATTGCCTCGGCGGGAGGGTCAATCGCATCCTCCAGTGAGGCACTGGCGACGGTCTCCTGGGTCAGTCGCTCCTTACGGCGTTGCATCGCTTCGGACTGATCGGCTGGCAGTCCCGGATAGGGCAGCCCCTCTGGCTGCCAGGCGTGGAGTTGCAGGCGAAGCGCTTGTGGCAGATTGGGATGGCGCAACACAATGTTCAGTGGCATACGTGGATCGACAGCGGGATGAAGCCCGAGCCAGGGCTCGAACTCGCGCAGGCGGATACTGGTCAGGCGTAGTACTCCTGATTCATCAGACAACTCCCGCAGGGGGAGTCTCAAACCCTCCACCTCGAGTTGCCATGCCGACCACTCGGACGTCTCAACTCCCTCCGAAGGCCGCAGCAGCAGCTGCCAGCGAGCGGTGCTGGCATCCACCAGACGCGAGCCTCCGCTCTCCTGGGACTCCGCATCGCCCCCCACCAGCGGCCAGAATTCCAGCGCCCGTTCGATCTCCAGCTGACAGCCACTGAAGTCGATCTCCCAGCGGATTCGGGCAGGGGTATCGAGCAGGGTCTGGCGCAGGCTCTCACCCAAGCCGAGGCCCGCCGCCTGCAGGTCATTGAATACCGTCAGCAGATCCTGACGCAGATAGTAGGGCAGCGCGAAGCGGTCATGCAGTTCATCCCCCCAATCGATCAGCTCATTGGAAGACTCTGCGCTTGACAGCATCGCCACCAGAGCACGCAGCAACTGGCTGAGGGCGGCGGCACGCTCCGGGCTCGGTGACATGCGAAAGGCACGAAACTCCACCAATCCCTGGCGGCCTCGCCCTGGTAGATAGGGGTTCCAGAGCTTTTCGATATTGAGGTCGGCACGGTGGCTATTGCCCGAGGCATCCGCCAGAAACGGAGCAAGACTGCGCCAGATGAACTCCGGCTCCGGCGTGCTCTGCCGCTCCAGGTGGAACAGGGCCAGGCGCAACTCGTGAAACAGGGCGCGTATGCCCTCGTCAGGCCTTGGGGACTGGCTGGAGCCGCCCAGGTAGTCGGGCGCGAAACCGTAGGAGAGCACCGGGTGCGCGATCCAGTAACGCACCACCCTGGCCAGCAGTGCAGGGTGGGTGAGAAAGGGGCTGAGTTCGGGAGATTCCCCACCGAGGGTAAACTGCCCGCCGCCGCCACTGTCCGATTCGTTGCCGTTGTAGTGCAGACGGTAAGGCGACAAACCGACATCGTAGCAGACGTCATAGAGCTCGCGGCTGGCCGCGAGAAATTGCTCGGCATTGGGATAGGGGGCCTGGTTGATTTCGATGACCGCCGGGTCAGGTGTCAGCGTGGTCCAGACGACTTCGGCATCGACCGGCGGCGGAAACCCCTGCAGGATCAAGCCAGGCAGCACATTGGCCGCGCCCTCCAGCACGTGGACAAAAGCACGAAAACTCTCGGCATCGGGAAAACCCGGCAACTCCAGGGTAACGCACGACTCTCCCCCCTCGCAGGTCTGGGTACCGATGGCCAACAGATACTCGCCCTCCGCTGCCAGCTCATCCTCCAGACCCGAGAGCGGAATCGGTTGCTGATGCAGAGACTCCCGCGACCAGCGGGCAATATCCTCCTCGCTGTGCCGCAGTGGTTCGCCGTCGATGCGAAATACCAGTCGGTGGGGCAGATCGCCCTGGCATTTGAATGGGTGGATCGACCAGCCGAGTGTCACCAGGCCATGCAACAGGCTATCCAGGAAAGCGAGTACCCGCTCGGGCTCCAGGGGCAGGGTCTCTTCACCAAGCGGATCAGGAGGCCCCTGCCACAAGGGCTCTCCGTCACGCAATCCATAGAGTCCGATCGACCAGCGGGGCAACTCCTCGCCCAGATACTGGCGCCCCAGAGTACGCAATACCAACGACCCGGGGTGGTGCTCCTGCAGACGCGCCATCAGGGTTCTGGCCAGCGACTCCTTATCGCCACCCAGGGGTTCTGAGAGCCACTCAGGCTGCTCGGAATCCCGTACGGTGAAGGTCGGTTCAGCACCGACCCAGAGCCCAGGGAGTCGCGCCTCAATAGCCCTGTCTAGTGTCACGATTTCCTGCCAGAATAGATCCGAAACGGTTTGCACTGACAGCACCCCCAAATAACCCAGAAAAATACGAAGACCTGAACCCGTCTTCGATGCGAACCCCTACGCCTTAAAGCCAACAACCCGGACCAGAGAGCAACCATGCGTCGCATCGACATCGAGCATATTACCAAGTACCTCTACCCGGAGCCCGTGGAGTTTCTACCCCATAAGCTGCTGGTGCGTCCCCGCGAAGGACACGACATCCGCATCGAATCCTCCTCGCTGCAGATCACCCCCGCTTACACCATCGAGTGGCAGCGGGACATCTTCGGCAACTCGCTGGCCATTGCCAGTTTCAGCGAACCGGCAGAGAGCCTGGAGATCGTCAGCCGCCTCGTGGTGCAACACTATGAAGAGCAGCCCTCCCCTTTCGAGCTGGCCGAGCACGCCTGCCACCACCCTTTTCACTACGACCCCTTGGAGCAGATCGACCTGATTCCCTATCAGATCTCCGTCTTCCCTCAGGACTACACCAGTGTGGGCGAATGGGTGAAGGATATCTGGAGTGGTAACGAGATGGTGGAAACGGTGCCACTGCTGAACCAAATCAACCAGAAGATTGCCGACTCCATCCGCTACTCAGCACGCACCAATCCCGGCGTCCAATCCCCCCGCACCACCCTGCGACGTGGCCGGGGCTCCTGCCGCGACATGGCCACCCTGTTCATGGAGGCCTGCCGCTATCTGGGCCTGGCGAGCCGTTTCGTCAGCGGCTACCTGGTCTCCAACGCCGCGGTGGAGGATCTCGCCACCACCCACGCCTGGTCAGAGATCTACCTGCCCGGCACGGGTTGGCGCGGCTTTGACTCCACCAGCGGACAAACCGTCGGTGGCGACCACATCGCGGTAGCGGTCCATCGCCATCCCGAGGTCATCCCGCCGGTCTCGGGCAGTTTCCTCGCGCCCAACAAAATCAAGGCTGAAATGGAGGTGGAAGTGCGGGTGCGCATTTTATGAGTTGGGATATGAGTGAGGTCATTCCTGCTCCCCACAGCTGAGTCGTCACGCCATTGCTGCTACCATGTGCCGTTTTCCGGCTTGTCATGACAAGCTCCCCTTAAATCAATTGCAACAACGGTACAACACATCATGAGCCATCTCCCCCCCTGCCCCGCCTGCGGTTCCGAATACACCTATGAAGACGGCAGCCTGCTGATCTGTCCAGAGTGCGCTCACGAGTGGGCGCCGGGAGAATCACAGGAGACCGATGAGTTGACGGTGCAAGACGCCAATGGCAACCGCCTTAGCGATGGCGACAGCGTTACGGTGATCAAGGATTTGAAGGTCAAAGGCAGCTCCTCGGTGGTCAAGGTCGGCACCAAGGTAAAGAATATCCGACTGGTGGAGGGCGACCACAACATCGACTGCAAGATCGACGGCATCGGCGCCATGAAGCTAAAATCAGAGTTCGTTAAAAAATCTTGACGAGCGAGCGGAATCTGAACTCCCAGACGTACACTGACCGGCATGGAATATTTGTCATCGCAGACACTATTGGAGTATTGACGTGCAAGTAATGGAGATGCTGGAAAAGCTGGCAGACAACCCTTTTGACGATGCCTTGCGATCACAACTCGCTTCTCACTATGCAGAGACTGGCGCATGGGAAAAAGCCCATAAACAGCTCACGCTGATAAAAAAGCAACGGCCACTCAATACGCAAGAGCTGTCACTGTTTGCCACATGCCTGCGCGAACTCGGTTTTGAGGACGAGGCAGACTTGATCTCCAACTCGCTGGAGGTTGAAGAGGAGATTGATGAGGAGACTGAGGATGAGATTGAGGAAGAGACTGACGAGGCCGCCGTCTCTCAGATTAAGCGACCTTCGCTTTCCATCGTTCCAGCATCCGAAGAAGCCGTTGTGGTACCCATCCAGAGCGAAACCAGGAATCGAATTCGCTTTTCTGACATCGCTGGGCTTGAAGATGTAAAAAAGACCATCCGGATGCAAATCATCGAGCCATTCACGAATCCGGAAATCTTCGAGAAGTTTGGTAAAAAAGCTGGCGGAGGCGTATTGCTCTACGGCCCGCCAGGCTGCGGTAAAACCATGATTGCACGTGCCATCGCGGATGAGTGCCATGCGGAATTTCTCGCCATTGGCATCAGCGACATTCTTGGCATCTATCATGGTGAAAGCGAGCAGAATTTGAATGCCATGTTCGAAAAAGCCCGCGCCAACAAACCTTGTGTCATGTTCTTCGATGAGCTCGATGCCTTGGCCTTTGCCCGCTCCAAAACCTCATCGGTTCACGGCAGGACCCTGGTCAATGAGTTTCTGAATCAACTCGACGGTGTCGGTCGCAACAATGACGATATTCTATTCCTCTCGGCATCCAACATGCCGTGGGATGTGGATGTCGCCATGAAAAGGCCTGGACGCTTCTCCCGGCAGATCTTTGTGCCGCCACCGGACCTGGAAGCCAAAATCGGCATTCTGCAAAGAAAGCTGAGAAATCTCCCCGTGGATGATTTTGATATCACCGCCCTGGCCGGGAAGTTAAAGCTCTTTTCAGGTGCGGACATCGACGGCTTGATCGAACAAGCGAAAGAGCTTGTCCTGCAGCACATCATGGAGACTGGCGAGGAGCGGAACCTGACATTGAACGACATGCAACTCGCCCTGTCGGGAATCGTTCCCAGCACCGAAGACTGGCTGCAGACAGCGAAAAATCTGGTGAAATACTCTGGTGCGGACAGAACCTATCAAGCCGTACAACTCTATCTCAAAAAGAACGGGATGCTGTAACAGCATCGCTGGCGCCATGGACGAAAACATATTTACTGCGGCCGAGCACTATTACGAAATCAACCGCTTCGACGAGGCCTACCAAAAACTCACCACGCTCGACCTGGTTATTGACCGGCAGGATCAGATTGAGCATCACATTCTGTTGAGCCTTGTTCTGAATGGACTTGGCAGATACGACGAAGCACAGTCAATTGCCGATACGCTGCTCAGTAAATTCCCCGACAACTATCGCTGCCAGACGCATTGGATCAGCCTCACCTGCAACGATCATCGCCAGGTTGAGCGATCATATGAGCTTGCACAAAGCCTGCGTAAAAGCCACCCGACAGATTACTGGCTTCCCTACATCATGGCCAAAATGGCCTACTCTTTTCGCTTGCACTCCTCCACGGCAATCATCTCTCTGAGCGAAGAGGCCGTCAGCCTCTACCGAAATCAACAAACTTTACAGCTTGCCTATCTTGTCTACACGGAGTTCGGTCTTCACGAGAAGGCAAAAGCCTGTCTCGATGAACTGGTTGAGAACTTTCCCGAGTCAGAGTTAACCTACGAGCTGCTGCTCAGTGAGCTTGAGCGAAAGGATGACTATCCCGAGATCAGCCAAGTCAGCTATAACGCGATAAGAAAATTCCCGCATAATGAAGAGTTCACTGAATACTACGAACTCGCCGTCAATCAACGCTACGGCAGCTTCCTGGATAAACTCTATTACATCGCATTGAAACTGGGTGACAGCGTCACCATTGAGCGATCCAGTACTAAACCCTGGTTTCGCGCACTACAACTGGCAAGCATAGGACTTCGAACACTCGCCATACTGACGACTGTCATATCCGGCGTGCTCCTCTATCTGTTCGGCATGGTATTTTTTCTTCACTACACCGTCTTTGCCTCCGATGACCGACATATCAACAAGCAACGTAAAAAGCGCTTGCTTAAACGGGAGTTCGAACATAATGACCAGATGGTAGAAGCAGCCAATGGCGCAAGCGTTCTGGTCGCCTCCACACATCTGAAGTACCAGCTACTCTACCTCGATGATAAAGGGATTATCTTAGCGGAGGATGCTTTTTGCATGCTGGAAGAGCTGCATATCAATTTCGACGATGCAAGCTTGAAAGGCGTCGTCAGACTTCCCCGTGACAAAATCAAGTATATCGAAATCTCCACCAACTACCTGACCCTGAAGACCAAGCGCCTCGGATTACACATGGTCTACTTCGAACATCTGCCAACACTGGAGTTCGTTATCCGGCAACTGGAAAAACATGGATATTATCTCGTTGAGACAAGGAAGGGCTCACGCCTGCTATTAACCATCGGCTGCTTTTTTGGCGCCAAGGCAGGGTTGGGCGCCGCTTTTATCACTGCCGCTTTCACATCATGGCAGGTTGGCGTCGTGCTCGCTTTAGCGGTACTCTCGAATACCATCGGGTTCTTTATCTATCGATTGATTCACCCAAGCTCTACCGACATCTACATCAGCAGCTACTGACAGCAACTTCGGAGTCCCGCACATGAGCCAGCTCTTCACCCCATTCCTGCTCGGCAGGACAAAGCTGGAAAACCGCATCGTCATCGCCCCCATGTGCCAATATTCAGCCGTGGACGGACTCGCCAGTGATTGGCATCTCATTCATCTGGGGCAGTTAGCCCACTCAGGCGCCGGCCTGCTGATCATCGAAGCCACGGCGGTAACACCGCAAGGGCGGATCTCGCCCAACGATCTTGGCCTCTGGTCGGAGCAGACCGAATCGGCACTGGCAGTGGTACTCAGCAAAGTCAGAACCTACTCCAACATGCCGATTGCCATCCAGCTTGCCCACGCCGGACGCAAGGGCTCCTCAGCCGTACCCTGGGAGGGCGGCGGACGATTGACCAGAGAAGCCGGAGGCTGGCAGACCGAAGCCCCTTCCGCTGTGCCTTGGGCCGAGGGTGAGGCGGCGCCAACCGCACTGGACTTACAGGGCATGGCAGAGATCCGACAGGCCTTCGTCGATGCCGCCATCCGCGCCCATCGGCTGGGGATCGAGGTGATCGAGATCCACGCCGCCCATGGCTATCTGCTGCACCAGTATCTCTCACCGCTGGCGAATGTTCGCGATGACAATTACGGCGGTTCGCTGGAGAACCGACTGCGTTTCCCTCTGGAGGTCTTCGAGGCGGTACGTGGTGCAGTTCCCGCCGAAGTCGCTGTAGGCATTCGCATCTCAGCCACCGATTGGGTGGAGGGGGGATGGGATATCGAACAGAGCCTTGCCTTTGCCCAGGCCCTGAAGCAACAGGCGTGCGACTTCATCCACGTCTCCAGCGGCGGACTCTCCCCTCTGCAACAGATCCCGGCCGGACCCGGCTTTCAAGTCCCCTTTGCCAAACGTATCCGGCAGGCGACTGGTCTGCCGACCATCGCAGTCGGTCTCATCACCGAGCCGGAACAGGCGGAGCAGATTGTCGCCAATGGCGAGGCAGACCTGGTGGCGCTGGCCCGTGGCATACTTTACAACCCGCGCTGGCCCTGGCATGCGGCGGCCGCATTGGGTGCCCAGGTGACGGCCCCACCACAGTTCTGGCGATCGGAGCCGATGGGTGTGAAATCACTCTTCAAGCCCTGACACCTGAGAGTATACCGACGACCTCCAGCCCGAATATTTCTCCCGGTCGCTCAGGAATGCGAATATCACACACTGTCTTTTCTTACACCTGAAACCGCGGGGGGTCAGGTTACATTCAATGGTATATCGGCAAAGTACAACGTGTTACCGATCATTGCGTTCCCGGGTGAAACATTCGGGCTAGCCGAGATGGGGCGTCTCCAGATAGGCCGCCGACTGCATCTCCTTGAGTCGGCTGACGGTTCGCTGAAACTCGAACCTCAGGCGGGTACCACTGTAGATCTCGTGCGGAGGCTTCTCGGCACTGACCACCAGTTTGACCTTGCGGTCGTAGAAGACGTCTATCAGATTGATGAAACGCCGTGTGCGGTCGTCCCAGGTGCCATCGAGATGGGGGACCTCGGAGATAAACACCGTATGGTGGCAACGAGCCAGCTCCAGATAGTCGTTCTGCCATCGGGGAGGGCCACACAGGGCATTGAAATCGCACCAGATCACACCCCCGCCGCGCTTGAAGAAACGAATCGGACGACCCGGCACCTTGAAGCGACCCATCTCCTCCACCTGCTCGCCCGCCAAGCGGTCAAATTCGCGATCCAGTTTGACCATCACTTCATCGCTGAGGGGCGTGTGATAGACCGACGAGGCTTCAAACAGCTGCAACCGGTAGTCCCGCTCGCCTGCCAGTTCGATGACCCGGTTACTGCGTTTCAGAATTTCGATGGCCGGTAGAAAGCTGTCGCGTTGAATACCGTCCCAATAGAGTTTGTCGGGAGGCTGATTGGACGTTGTGACCAGCGCAATCCCGGCCCGCTCGAATGCCTCCAGCAGACCTCGTAACAGCATCGCATCCCCGATATCGATGACATGGAACTCGTCCAAGCAGAGTACGCGAAAGCGTTTCGCCATCTCTCCCACGATCAGCTCCATCGGAGCGGCCTGGCCCTCTCGCTCACGCAAAGCCGCGTGCAGCTGACGCATGAAGCTGTGGAAGTGATGGCGTTCGATACCCAGTGACCGATGGTGGGTGCAAAAGAGATCCATCAGCCAGGTCTTACCGCGACCGACCCCGCCCCAGAGATAGATCCCGGTAACCGCCACCGGCTGACGTTTCCACAGCCAGCCCTTGGTCTGCGGCTTTTTAACGAGGGATTCCGCCAGTTGGTCGAATGCCGCCAATACCTGTTCCTGATCGGAGTCCTGCTGGAATCCGCTCTGCTGGATAAGGGATTGATAGTGCTCAATCAGTGACATCTGGTTTGGTTGTTCTCTGCGGCGTGTCCGGTTCTGATCCGAGAACCGGCACCGCGCACTCAGCGCTCGCCGCTCTTGATTGCTTTAATCGGATATCGGACTGCCTGCCTACGTCGTTGAGACGTTGGCGGGCACAATCCTAAATGTCGCTAGTAATATTACTAGCCAGGCCATAGATATTTATACACTCAGGGCTACTTGCCCATCATGCCTCTGATCGCCGCCGGGATATCGGCGGGGAAGACGATCGTCTTACCGTTATCGGACTTGGCCACATTCTCCAGGGATTTGACGTATTTCTCACCCAGCAGATAGACCACCGGCAACTCCTGATTACCGATCGCCTCGGTCACCAACTTGATCGCCGTCTGGCTTGCCTGAGCCAATACTACCTGCGCCTCGGCGTCGCGCCGGGAGGCTTCGAGGCGGCCCTCCGCCTCCAGAATCGCGGCCTGTTTATCGCCATCGGCACGGGTCACGGTGGCGCGTCGCGCACGTTCTGCCGCCGCTTGCTCCTCCATCGCTGTCTGCATGGTGCCGGAGGGATTGATGTCCTGGATCTCCACCGTCTTCAGGGTGATGCCCCAGTCGGAGATATCATCCGAGATGGAGTTCTTCAGATGCGCCTTTATCATGTCCCGGGAGGAGAGCGCATCATCCAGATCCATCTCGCCGATGATGGAACGCAGCGTCGTCTGCACCAGGGTCTGAATGGCTATCTCATAGTTCTCCACGCCATAGACCGCCTTCTCCGGAGAGATGATATTGATGTAGGCGACCGCATTGGCGAGGATTACCGCGTTATCCCGGGTAATGACCTCCTGGGTGGGTATATCGAGCACGATATCCTTGGTAGTTACCTTGTAGGACACCGAATCGACATAGGGGATGATGATGTTCAACCCCGGCCCCAGGGTGGCGTGAAATTTCCCCAACCGCTGTACCACCCACTTATAACCCTGTGGCACCAGGCGTACACCTTTACCCAGGGTCACCAGTACCAGCACAAACAGGGCAATTACGACATACAAGCCTGCGTTCATCTCCATCTCCTCTGAATTAAACCTTTTCTACCAGCAATGAATTGCCTGACACATCTTTTACCCGCACCCGGTCGCCGACAGCCAGAGTATCTGACGAGATAATTTCCCACTCGTCGGTACCCAGGATCGGCGCAGGAAAGCGCAGGCGTCCGCGGCGCGCTTCGGTTGGTACGCTGATCACCTGACCGGTCTCACCAACAATCGACTCGCGCGAGAGGCCCGCCTTGGTGCGATCGATCGACAGGGGTTTGAGATATTTGAACCAGACTACAGCAAGGAGCGATGAGAGCAGGGTCCAGAAAAAGATCTGCCAACTGAGTGAAATCTCAGGAGCAAAGAAGAGGATAGCGCCCACGATGATGGCGGCAACACCGAACCAGAGGACAAAAAAGGTGGTGAGTGCGATTTCGCTCAGTATCAACAACACCCCGAAAACCACCCAGTGCCAATATTCAATCTCGAATGACATACCGCAACTCCCAGGGCTTTGTCAGATCGGTCTAGGATAGCAGGATTCTTGCCATTGGAAGAGCCGCCAAGCGTGACAATTTATTGCTTTCAATAGATCAGCGGAGAAAAGGGGGGGCAGAAATAGTGGGGCGACTCACCCTGCCCTTAAACCTGACGGGAAACAGACGTCCGGCAATGGACAATCAGTGGCAGGGTTTCGCCCACATCGGCTCAAGATAGATCGACGACCGCCTGGATCTGCTTCTCGACCTCATCCAGATCGGGTATGAAGGCTGGACTCATATCCAGTTCAACCGCCTGTCGAATCAGCGGTTCGCTTGTGGTTTCGGCATCCCGGCCCGGCAGCACATTATCGACACTGACACGGACCAGACTGGGAATCGCCTGCACCACCAAGCCGAAATGGGATATCCGGGGATGGTTTTCCAGGGCGTTCATGATGGTGATTCTTCCACGATGTCCCGGCATCACCACTTCACCACCCTGCATCGCCTCGAAGGAGATAACCGGGATCATGATGCCACGCCAAACCATGTTGCCAAGAAACCACTCAGGCGCCCCCTCGACGGGCTCCGGTGGCTGAAAGCCCATGACTTCGGCAACCACCGCGTTGGGCAGTAGCAGCTGACGATCTGCCAGGGGGATGAGAACGCTGCGTACCTCTTTTACCACCGCACTGCTCATCGTCTCGTCTCCGCCAGTACTTCATTGATGCTATCGAGCAATTCTGCCTCTTGGTAGGGCTTGCCGAGGCACCTCTTGACCCCAAGATCCATCGCCCGCTGGCGGTGTTTGTCGCCAACACGGGAGGAGATCATGATGATCGGCAGGCCATAGTAGTCGACCGAGTTGTTGATATGGCGAGCCAGTTCGAAACCGTCCATACGCGGCATCTCGATATCGAGCAGCATGATGTCGGGCACCTGCTCCTGCAGCAGGGCTACCGCCTCGACACCATCCTTTGCCGTCACCACATCCATTTCATTACGCTCAAGCAGACGGCTGGTGACCTTACGCACAGTGATCGAATCGTCCACCACCATCACCCGCAAACGGTCCTCAGCCCGCTTGCGCTCGCTGGCGCGTACCTGTTCGGTACCCGCAGTGTGAGTAGCGTCCATACGTACCAGCGCAGCCAGGTCGAGAATCAGCGCCACCCGGCCGTCGGCCAGGATGGTGCCGCCGGTAATCCAGCGCACACTGCCGATCTGCTTGCCGAGCGATTTCACCACCACCTGACGGGTACCGAGCAATTCATCGATCTGCAGCGCTACCTGATGCTCACCGGTATGCAGCAGTAGCAGCGGTAGCCAGCGGGCGGTTTCAGGCACTTCGTGCTGACCCGTGCCCATCATGCGACCCAGATAGTGAACGTTGTAGTTCTTGCCGGCATAGGTGTAACCACTCTGCTCACCGGCATAACAGGCCAGCAGATCCCTGCGTCGGATTCGCACCACACCCTCCACGCTGCCGTGGGGAATAGCGAACACCTCTTCTCCGATACGCAGTAACAGGGCATCGGTGATGGCCAGGGTCAGTGGCAAGCGAATGATAAAGCTGGTGCCACGTCCTGGCTGGGAATCGATCTCCAGAGAACCGCCCAGCTGCTTGACCTCGCTGGTGACCACATCGAGACCAACGCCACGACCCGAGATCTGTGTGACCTCCTTGGCGGTACTGAAGCCAGGCAGCAGAACACACTGAATCAGGTCATCATCGCTGACTTCAGCATTCGGCTCGATCATGCCCTGGTCGATCGCCCGCTTGCGGATGGCTTCGATGTCGAGGCCCTTGCCATCGTCCGACAGCGTGATCAACACATCGTTGGCCTCGCGATCGAGATAGAGCGAAATACGGCCCATGCCCTGTTTACCGGCCTGCTCGCGGTCCGCTGGCAGCTCGATACCGTGCGAGACCGAGTTGCGTAACAGATGCTCAAGCACCGGAATCATGCGATTGAGAATGCCGCGGTCGAGTTCGCCCTCGATACCGAAACACTCCAGATTGGCTTTTTTGCCGAGCTGACCGGCGGTCTGGCGTACCAGTCGCTGCAGACGCGGCACCAGTTGCGCGAAGGGCACCATGCGGGTGCGCAGCAGACCATCCTGCAGGTCGGTTGAGATCCGTGACTGCTGCAACAGCAGGGTGTCGGTCTCACGCTGAAGATCAGAGAGTGACTCGTTGATGTTGCCCAGATCGTTGACGGTTTCGGCCAGCGCACGCGAAAGTTGCTGGATGGTGGAGAAGCGGTCCATCTCCAGGGGATCGAATTCCGCCATCTCCCTATCGTCCTCATTCTCGCGATCCCAGCGATAGAGAATCTGCGCCTCGGTCTCGATTTCGAGACTGCGCAACTGAGCGTAGAGACGGGAAACGGTCTGTTCCAGCTCCGCCAGGTTGAAGCCCAGCACACTGTTCTGCTGCTCCAGACGGGAGCGGTAGATACTGACCTCACCGGCGTGGTTGACCAGGCGATCCATCAGGTCACTGTTGACCCGCACCTGCTCCTTGCTGCGTTTGGCGCCCTCCTTGTCCTCCCGCTTGGTGTCGGACAGAAGTTCATCCAGATCCCGATTGAGCGGGATGATATCCGCTGTCTGTGTCTGCGTGGGCGTCTGCTCGGTTTCGGGCTCGCTGGTATCGTCCGCTTTCTGCTGGATTGTCTCCACCAGCCCGCTGATGGAGGTCTCCATTTCGCCGCCCAGCAGGGCGTGCAGACCCTCCACCAAATCGGCAGAGCCCGGTACCTTGCCGGTAGAGCTGATCATCTCAACCTGATGCGCCAGATAGTCGATAGCCTGACGGGCGGCATCGGTCACCACCGGAATGGGGTCGACCTCGTGTTCCGCCAACGCCGTCATTAACGACTCAACCGCGTGGCTGAGATCGCCGACCGGCATGATGCCGGCAAGACGGGCACTCCCCTTCAGGGTATGCAGGTTGCGCTGAATACCTTCGATCAGCGACAGATCGTCGGGTTGCTCCATCCACGCCGTGTAGTGGCTTTCAATCTTTTCGATAAAATCCTTGGCCTCTTCGACGAAGATCTGCACCAGCTCTTCGTCCTCACCCACGTCGAGCAGGACATCCTCTTCCATGATGATGAAGGATGAGTCTGCGTCCTCGGCACTCTCCGGCTCATTGCCTTCGAGTTCCAACAGATTCTCCTCCAGATCGAGGTCGGAGGGCTCCTCACCTGGCTCCTCACCTGGCTCTTCCGTTGTGACCTCAGCCGTGGCCGGGATAGCGTCATGCTGCTGTTGTTCGTCGCTCGAATCGGAATCCAGTTCTTGCCGGATGTTGGGATCGACCCTCTCCTGCGCCTGGGGTTGATCGGGCGATTGGAGCAGAAATTGGAGGTGCTCAAGCAGTCTGTTGGATTGCGGAATACCGGAACCCGCTTCCGCTGCGTCGGTCTGTGTCGCTAAAAGATCGAGGGCTTCGCGCGTGGCATGCAACACAGGCTCCGCTGCTGTCAGCTTGCCGCTGGCCACCCCGGCCAACAGAGACTCGAGGGCGTGACTCAGATCGCCGACCGGCTCGACACCGGCCAAGCGTGAACTCCCCTTGAGGGTATGCAGCGAACGCTGCATCTCATCCAGTGGAGCATGCTCCGTTGGTTCGGCGCTCCAGCGAGCGTAACTCTCATCCAGCGCGGACAACAACTCCCGCGACTCTTCGACAAAGATCTCGGTCAATTCCGGATCGCCATCGAGTTGGAACATCGCCTCATCATGCAGGAAGCTCAGCGGCTCATCGTAGTAGCTCCCGGTGACCTCCTCTTCGGCGGCCTGGCTGTCCCAGTCACCCTCGTCGATATCATCGAGTTCCTGCTGCAGCACCGGATCGACAAACGCTTCTGCGGCTGTGTCGGAGGCTTGCTCCGTTTCACCTGCAGCTTCCAACGCTTCGATCCAGCGCTGAGAAGAGGGTACCGGTCCGCCGCTGGCAGCGGCCTCGGTCTGCGACCCCAGGTGATCCAATACCTCACGCACCAAATGCCGGGTAGCCTCATCAGCCTGCAGTCCACTCTGACCAAGTCTGTTGAAGAGCGTCTCCAGGGCGTGACTGAGATCGCCCACAGGGGATATCCCGGCCAGACGCGAGCTGCCTTTGAGCGTATGCAAGGTACGTTTGATATCGTCGGTGGTGGCGCTGTCATCTGGTGTGGCGCTCCACTTGGGGTAGTCCTCTTCCAGTTTTTCCAGCAGTTCCCTCGCCTCTTCGACGAAGATCTCGAGCAACTCCTCATCATCTCCGACCTCGAAGACGGACTCCTCTTCCAGCTCCAGCACGGGAAGCTCAAGATCGGATCCGGTCCCGGTCTCGCTGTCGTCCTCAGACTCCAGTGTCAGCTCGATCGATTCAGAGAGATCACCCAGTTCCCAGGGCTCATCGGTCCCGCCATCACTTGCCGCTGGAGACTCCTGGGCAATGGACTGGTCGCTCTCTTCTGCAATAGGTTCCAGATCGATATCCTGCGCGGTCTCCAGCTCGACCTCAGTGGCATCCGCCGTCGGCTCCTCGGCTACGCCGAGCATCTGCAGGGCATCCTGCAGCCGACTCAGATAGGTCTCAATGGGCGGTTCCGGCAAAGACTCTTCCGGTATCCAGTCCAGCAGTTTACGGAAGCAGCCGACACAGCCATTCAGCAGATCGGTCACATCGGCATCCGCCAGCCGTTCCTGGTCATGCAGTGCCCGGACGTAGATCTCCATCGATTCGGCCAGCATGGCGATCGGCGTAATGCCAGCCATATTGGCGCTGCCGCGCAGGGTATGGCAGGCGCGCACCACCTCTTCCGGCACCCGCATCGGCGGCTCGCTGCCCGTGGCCATCGCCAGATAGTTCTCGATCTCCAGCAGGTGCGCCTCCGACTCCTCGGCAAAAATGCCGAGCAGTTCGGTATCCATCTCGATCTCCAGATCGGAGTCGGTGAAGTCCTCCAGGACACTCTCCGGCTCCTCATCGGACTCAAGGGACGGCAGCTCAAAATCGGAAATGCTGGAGGTGAGATCGAGTGACTCGGTATCAAGGGAGGACGACCCAGCGTCCTCACTGTCCAGCTCATGCGGCAGGGAACCGCTGTCGATATCCAGCGGCAGATCCATCTCAATCAGGGATTCGGACTCATCCTGCGGAGCGTCGAGCTGCAGCTCGTCGGAGGCCACACTCTCTGCTGATTCAGTTTCTGCGGCGGGCTCTGCAGGAGAAAGCGCGGAAACTTCAGAAGCCGGTTCCGGCTCTACAGACTCCACATCGCTTTCCGGCATCGCCGCTTCTTGAGTCGTCTCGACAGGGGGTAGAGGCTTGCCGTCAGCCAGCGCGAACGCCTCCTGCTCCAGACGCGCCACGTCCACCTGCGGCACCTGGCCATTCTCCTGGCAGTCGATGAGATGTGGCAGCGCATCGATCACCCGGTCGAGCAGACCCAGCATATCGGGACTGACCTTGATGGTCTCATCGATCAAGCGGTTGAGCATGTTCTCCACTGACCATGCCAGCTCGCCGATGGTCTTAGCGCCAACCAGTCGCCCACTGCCTTTGAGGGTGTGAAAGGAGCGGCGGAAGGTGGTCAGTGAATCCTCATCGTGCTGGTTTTGCCGCCAGGCGGGGAAGCTGACCTGGATGCTAGCCTGCTCTTCGCGTGCCTCTTCGAGGAAAATTTCCAGTATCTCCGGATCAATCTCTTCCAAGGCTGGCTTGTCGATCGAAGCGGTCGGCTCCTCCTCCTGCACAGGTGGCTGAGCGGTCACCTCGGCGGGCGGCTGCTCTGGCGTCGAGGGAGTCTCGGCTTCGGCCTCGGCTTCTGCCTCCAGCTCCACCACTTCCGCTAATTCCGGTTCGTCGAACTGCAGACTGCTCTCGCCGAACTCCAGATCGGAGACATCCTCCTCCTGAAGATCGTAACCCTCCGTGTGATCAGCGGAACCCGCAAGATCGATCACCTCGGCCGGTTCGGTGTACTCGGTAACCACGCTGCCCTCGCTGAGCAGCCCACCGAGGGAGGCATTGGCGATAGAGAGGATCTCTCGCCGGTCGCCTGCTCCGTCCACCAGGGTCTCAAGATAAAACTCAATGGCACTGATCACATCGGCCAGATAGTTGAGCTGGTGCCGCTGCGGTGGCGTGTCACCTTCGATCATGTTCGAGCGTATGAAGCTTCCGGTCTTGGTCATGATCTGCGCAGCATCGAGCAGATTGAGGATACGCAGGGCCCCTTCAACCCGTTTGAAACCCTCTTGTACACTCACCAGCACCGAAGCATCATCAGAAACCTCGGTATAGCCGATGATCACCTCTTTCGCCTTGGCAATATCGACCTTGGCTTCGCGCACCGTCTGCTTGATCAGGTTCTGATACTCGCCCTCAGGCAGGTCCAGCCCCCAACCGCCCTCTTCCGAGCCAGCCTCATCGCTAACCTGTGCGGTATGCAGGGTGCTGAGAGAGGATTCGACATAGAGTATGTCGCCAGCCATCTCCATCAGGTCGAACTCTTCCGGCATGTTGCCTTTTTCAACCAGCGAGCTGACCTTGTCTGCCTGACGGTTAAGGCGGGAGCGCAGTGCGCCCTGTCCAATCATGCCAAGGGTATCGGCCAGCTTACGCATGGGGGCTTGCAGGTGCGACAGCATCTCCATATCGGCCTTTTCGTCGCGCATGAAGAGGTCGAGAATATCCTTGATGCGAGTCAACTCGATGCTGACCGCGTCGCGAATCGACTCGGCCAACTCCGCGTTGGAACCCGAGAGGCCCTGTCGACCCTGGGCCAGCTGATCCTCGGACGGCATCACCTGATCCAGGTTATAGGCCTCCTTGACCTGCATCACCAGATCATCACTGCTTTTGGCACGGGCGATGTAATAGAGGAGGTTCTTCAACAACGCCGAGGAGTATTCCTCGTGCAGAGCCAACTCACCACCGTCGATGATCATCTTCAACTTGCGATCAATACGGCTGAACAGCTGCTTGACCGCGATACCGGGTGCGATGGTGCCCTCCATCAGGCCGTGCATCAGCGCTTCCGCCACCCAGAACAGTCGATGGACAGGTTCCGTACCGGCATTCTGTTGAATGGTATTGAAAACCTCCCGCAGCATGGGCCAACCCTGCTGGGTGTCACGTTGTCGATACCAACTGAGCAGACCGAGATGGACTCTCTGCCGTGACCGCTTGACCAGCTCCTGCAGCTCTGGGTTGGGCTCGCCGGTAATTCTTCCCGTAGCGCGCGCACCTTCAATTTCAGGCTTGAAGAGGGCCGCTTCGGAAAGCAGCGGAGCATCCCGCACGGCACGCAGATCGTTCAGCAGCGGCAGAATGATCAACGGCACATCCGCATCGCCCCCCTGAAGTTTCTCCAGGTAGTCAGGGAGCTGGATCAGTGCCAGCATCAGCGCTTCGGCCGCATCCTCCTGCTGACGCACGCCGCCATCGATCATGGCGCGCACGACCAACTCCATCTCCTCAGCCAGCATGCTCGGTCCGTAGACCTGCACCATCTGCAACACTCTGGCAATCTGGTGCAGATGGTCGCCGCAGCTCTGGAGGGCAGAGCCATCACCGACTGACTCGACATGACTCTCCAGGGCCTGGCGGGCCTGACGGATAGAGACATCGAGCTCATCCTTGACCCAATTCAGCGCACCGAAGTCTTGGGCGTTTGTCATACAGATGCTCCCGGGGGCAAGCTGGACTGGCTGTGTTCCATAGAGTTTGGCTTTCTGCTCATTGAACTCGCACTAAGCGTTTCATGACGGCAGGCGGAAACCGGCAACCGACTTCTGCAACTGGTCGGAGAGATCCGCCAGCTGACCGATAGAGTTGGCTGTTTGATGCGTACCCTCGGAGGTCTGGTTGGTGATCTCCTGGATAACGCTCATCGTATCTTTGATGTTGGCTGCCTCATCAGACTGTTTCTGTGCAGAGGAGGCAATCTTTCCGGTCAGATCCGCGATGTACTCGGAGACGCTCTCGATCTCTTTCAGGGCCTCACCGGCATCCTCCGCCAGCTTGGCGCCCTTCACCACACCCGAGGTACTGGCTTCCATGGAAGTCACCGCCTCATTGGTGTCGGCCTGGATGGTCTTAACCAGGGCTTCGATCTGCTTGGTAGCGTTGATGGAGCGCTCAGCGAGTCGCTGTACCTCGTCAGCAACCACCGCGAAACCGCGACCCGCCTCACCGGCCATGGCGGCCTGCATGGCGGCGTTAAGGGCCAGGATGTTGGTCTGATCGGCGATGTCGTCGATCAGCTCCACGATGTCACCGATCTCCTGGGAGCTCTCACCCAGTCGTTTGATTCGCTTGGAGGTTTCCTGAATCTGCTCGCGAATATCGTCCATGCCGGTGATGGTATTGCGCACGGTTTCTGCACCGGTGCCGGCGATCTCCACCGAGCGTCGGGCCACCTCGGCCGACTCGGTAGCGTCGTTCGACATCTGGTCGATGGCGCCAGTCATCTCCTTGATGGAATCATTCGCCAGGGTGATCTGTTCTGCCTGATGCTCACTCGCTTCCGCAAGATGCATGGCGGTGGCGCGAGATTCCTGAGTGGCGCCGGAGACCTGCTCCGAGGTCTGGTTGATGGTGGTTACCAGTTCACGCAAGGCCTCGATGGCGTAGTTGATGGAGTCGGCAATGGCGCCGGTGATGTCCTCGGTCACACTGGCGGTCACGGTCAAGTCACCATCGGCCAAGTCACCCATCTCATCGAGCAGCTGCAGGATAGCCTTCTGGTTGTTTTCGTTCTGATGCTTACTCAACTCCTCACGACGCCGGGCATCGAGAACCAGTTGGATACCCAACAGCACCAGAAAGATAGCGGCAGCGGCACCGAAGAAGGCGATCATGATCGGACCTACCTTGATGCCTAAAATGCGACGTCCCGGCGATTCCCCGAAGGCCGTAATCAGGGCCTCGGAAGCGTTACTGGTTTTGTCTGAAGAAACATTGACCTCAGAGGCGGCCTCCAGGGCCGGCAGAACATCGGGGATATTCTGGATGATCTCTGCTGCATTGTCCTGAATGGTACTGAACAGCGTACTCACATCATCGAGGCGCTGTAGGGCTATCTTGTCTCCCAGCTTAGTGATGCCGAGGTCACGGTCGCCGTTTTTCAGCCCTTCCAACACTCGGCCAAAGAGGTCGGCGTCGCGGCTGAACTGATCGATGGCGGCAGCGGTCTTCTGACCACCTTCCAGCACCTGATTGACGTTGGAGTTGATACGCTGGATCAGCATCGCCTGCTCGGCAGCGGTAAGGACCTGACGGCTGGGCGCCCGACTATTGATCAATACCTCAGAGAGCTCTGAGAGCAGCTCCTGCATCTGCGGCACGAACTCGGAAATCACAGCGGAGAACTCACCAATGACCAGGATATTTTCCTGCGCCTTGAGGATCTCATCGATGTTTTGCCGCAATCCGAGCCACTGATCTTCCAGCTCGCGCACCTTCGGCATGACTTCGTCCGGAGCCGCCGGGAGATTGGCTTGTTTGGAGCCGTTTTTCAGCTCCCACATGATGGTTTCGAAACGATCCCTCGTCTTCTGCAGGGTGGTGAAAGACTCCATCTCACCACGTGCGGAAGAGAGCGCATATTTAGCAATACGCTGGGCCAAAACCTGCTGTTCCGCAATACGGATCAGGTACTGCTCGTCGTAGGTGTCCCGTTTGGCAGAGAACAAAAACGATGCCAGTGCCAGGATCAAACTCACCAACACCAGAATTGCCAGTGTCGTGATGACCTTATTTGAGGGCAGTGCACCACCCACGCCTTTACCTTTCATTCTTCTTTCTCCCGAAAGCTTAAGCCCAATTCCTAAATCGATGCCCTGTCAAACCGCTGCAATCTGAAACGCCGGATCATCCGCCAGGGCGGCGAGACTGAATACCGGCCATGTCATGCCATCCTGATCAAACTCGAGCTTCACATACTTCTCGAATTTGTTATTCGATGTCCTCATCTCCCTGGCTGTCTCTCTGGCAAAATGGCGCATACCGACCATCTCGCCCACCAGTACGCTGGTATAGCTGTCACCCATCTCGAACACCAGCACCCGGCTACGCCGCCCGCGACGGGTCTTTCTGCCAATCAGGAAGAGTTGCAGATCGATGACGGGAATCAGGGTTCCGCGCACATTGGCGGCACCCAGCATCCAGGGCTTGGTGCCAGGCACTTGGGTCAGTGCCGTAGGATAGTTGAGGATTTCCTTGACTGCGCTGAGCGGAGCGACAAAGCGATTGTCGCCGACATAGAACATCACACCTTCCCAAAAACTCTGGATGATTTCCTGTTGAGGCAGCCCTTTGGCTCGCTCTCTGCTCCGCGTTTCAAGCTCGCTCAGCAGGCCGACGATTGCCTGCGGCGTTTCCAGTATTTCCATACCCTGGTGCTGTTCACTCATTCAGAAGGGCCTTGATCTTGCTCAAGAGATCAGCGGGCGCCACAGGTTTCACCAAATACTCGTTGGCGCCCTGGCGCATGCCCCAATTCATGTCGGTCTTCTGGTCCTTGGTTGTCACCATGATGACAGGGATTTTGGACGTCTTCTCGTTGTGCTTGATTTGCCGGGTAGCTTGAAAACCGTTCAACACCGGCATCACGACATCCATCAGAATCAGATCGGGTTGGACCTGGATCGCGATATCCACACCCTCCTGGCCATCTTTCGCCACGACGATTGTGTAACCCTGCCTTTCAAGGATCTTCTTGAAGATATGCACTTCGGTCGGAGAGTCGTCGACCACCAGGATGGTCCCCTTTTGCCCACCGACGTCTGTGGTGAATGACTCATCCTTGCCGCTCTCACCTCTGCGAAATAAGTTTTTAATCATCGCTTTATCCACCCGATGCCTTTAAATCAATCCAATCAGCGTCAACGACGCGCGTATCAGGCTGCTCTTTTTACGTAACGCCTGATTGCTCCGAGCAACTCATCTTTGGTAAATGGTTTTGTCAGATATTGCTCAGAACCGACTATCCGTCCACGAGCCCTATCGAACAGGCCATCCTTACTCGATAGCATGATGACGGGGATGCTTTTGAATACATCGTTGTGTTTGATCAATGCACAGGTCTGATAGCCGTCAAGCCTGGGCATCATGATGTCGACAAATATGACGTCGGGATGATGGTCGGCAATCATTGCCAGCGCCTCAAAACCGTCCGTCGCCGTCGTCACCTCACATCCCGCCTTCTTCAGTAAGCTTTCTGCCGTACGACGGATCGTCTTACTGTCGTCGATCACCATCACTTTAACGCCAGAGATATCCATTTCAGTCTCATCAGTACTCACGTTGATACCCTCATGTGACTGAGATTCCAATTAACTGACACGTTTATTCTCCCGGTATCACTGTAGTCAAACCCCACAGCTGCCACATCTGCATACCCCCCCTATAATAGAAGATCTTCTCAGGAGGATATCCGGCCTTGATCAGACCTCTGATCGCTCTCGGAGACTGGCCGCAAGCAGGGCCATTACACCAGACCACCAGTTTTTTAGCCTTTGTAAAATCCCACTTATCGGTTTTCATCTCGCCATCCATCAGCCCCATCTCTTCCAGCTTGCGCGAAAACGTGCCCACATCGACACGCTTCAGTGCACCGAACATCTCCAGCGCCTGCTCCATTTCCAGTGAATTGGGATCGCTGAAAATAGTAAAAGGATAGTTGACCGAACCGGGGATGGTACCGCGCTGATACCACTCGGACGTGCGGGCATCGATCAGCATGCCCTTGTTGTCTCGCAACTCGTTTTCCATAAAGTCGAACACCTCGAGTTCGCCAATGGTGGCGACGCGCGGATCGACATGCTCAGGTTGAATGCAGAAGGGGGGGCACTTACGTGCCGTTTTGGCAAAGTAGCCTTTGAGCTCATAGTCCGGGTCCTGGACCCGCTGAACCTTGACCGACCGCCCCTCATGGATGACATGCAGAAAGGGCTTGTCTGCAGTCAAGCCAATCACGTTTGTTTCACCAACGACCACTTCCTCTGCCGAAACAGAGAACGCTAGCAGTAGAGTACTCAGCGTAATGAAAGAGTGGAGTTGCAGCTTCATGGATTTCCTCTTGGTACCAACCTTTGGAGATGTTCCTGTTAAAAACGGATATCTATCGTGCTTCATTGATGGAGAAAGCGATCCATGATCTTCTTACGTATTTCGTCGATGGATGCCCCATCGCGATATTCAACAAAGACCTCTTCCCGGGTTCTTCTGGGTAGTTTCTGGTAGAAGGTGTAGCTCCCTTTGTAACGCGCCTTGAGATCCTCTTCGAACATCTGCAAATCGAGATTGCCATCCTCTGATACAGCCGCTTCATCCGATTCACTCTGAGTGGTTTGGCCCTCGACCTCAACCTTCTGGGCCTCTTTGGAGAGCGCTGAAAGGTAGGGATCTTCCTCAGCAGTGGCAAAGAAACTGACTGCCACCATCAGCAATAGGGCCAACGGTCCTCTCCCAAACAGCTGTTTAATCAGCATGTTAGGGCGAGCTGAATGACTTGGCATCAGAACTTACCTCTGAATATGTGAAGACTACCACGCCCATCCCAATCCTGATGGCCGAGGCGGTCACAATGTCGCTCTCCTCTGGGTCAGATCCAATAACCACATAAAACCCCGCCAAAATAGCAAGAGAGCCCCTATCCTTCAAGAATACACTTCCCCTTTTGCACATTACTCATTGGTTGTCATAGATAAATGAGACTTCATGTAAGCCCTGTTAGCGGCATTGACGGGAAAAACTTAACTCTGTTTTTCATCCCAAGTAAGATGGCGTCCATGAGCATCAGAAATCACAACAGACAGCGACGCCAGGCCTCCCTTTGCACCTGTCACAGAGCCAATACCCGATGAGCGCACCCATCCAACTCGGTGTGGTGATGGATCCCATCGCATCGATCAAGATCCACAAAGACAGCACCTTTGCTATGCTGCTGGCCGCCCAGGCACGCGGTTGGCGAATCCGCTATATGGAACAAGGCGATCTGAGCCAGCGGGACGGCATCACCCACGCCCGCAGCCGGGAATTGCACGTCGAGGACAATCCTGACGGCTGGTACCGGCTGGGGGACGAGCAAAAGACACCTCTGCACCAGCTGGATGTGGTGCTGATGCGTAAAGATCCGCCCTTCGACATGGAGTACATCTACACCACTTATCTGCTGGAATCGGCACAAGCCAGAGGCTCGCTGGTGGTGAACCGGCCGCAAAGCCTGCGCGACGCCAACGAGAAGCTCTTCACCGGCCTCTTCCCCCAGTGCACACCGCCCACACTGGTCAGTCGCAGCAGCGAGGAGTTGCGCGCCTTCCATCAGGAGCACGGCGATATCATTCTCAAACCGCTCGGCGGCATGGGTGGGGCCTCCGTCTTCAGAGTCAGGTCCGACGACCCCAACCTGAGTGTCATTCTGGAGACCCTGACCCAGCACGGCACCGTCTACACCATGGCGCAGCGATTCATCGCCGAAATCAACCAGGGAGACAAACGCATACTGATGATCGATGGCGAGCCCGTACCCTACGCCCTGGCCCGCATTCCGGCAGCAGGAGAGACCCGCGGCAACCTGGCGGCTGGCGGACGTGGCGAGGGCGTCCCCCTGAGTGACCGGGACCGCTGGATCGCCGCCCAGGTTGGCCCCGAACTGCGTACCCGGGGGATCCTCTTCGCCGGTCTCGATGTCATCGGGGACTATCTCACCGAGATCAACGTCACCAGCCCCACCTGCATCCGTGAACTCGACACTCAGTTCAACCTCGATATTGCCGGCGAATTGATGGACGTCATCGCCGCCAAGCTGGACCGATGCAACTGATCAGCGCTCAGCGCGACCGTCTTGGCATAACGCTGCTGCTGGCGGCCACCTTCCATGCCTTCGTCATCCTTGGCATCACGATCAAGCCTTTCGATCGTGCCCGCCCCGAGCATCGCCAGCAGAGCCTGGAGATCATGGTCGTCAACCACATGGCCAAACCGCCGAAAGAGGAGGAGAAACCTGACTTCCTGGCGCAGGCCACTCAGCAGGGAGGCGGTGAAGAGCGCGAACGGGTAAAGCCGAGCTTCGAGGAGTCACCGCTACCGATGCCGCCACCGCAACCCGTACAGGCCAAGCCTCAACCTCAACAGCAGCGCCTCACCGCGACGGCCTCGCCACAAAAGACGCAGCAGGATCAACCACCTGAGGCGTTACCGGTAACACTCAGCGCCAGCCAGTTGCTGACCAGCAAGAACCGGGAGATAGCCCGGCTCACCGCGGAACTTGAACGCAAGACCCAGGCCTACGCCAAAATGCCCAAGCGCAAAGCGATCAGCGCCAGCACGAAGGAGTACAAATACGCAGCCTATCTCGACGCCTGGCGACGCAAGGTGGAGCGTATCGGCAACCTGAATTATCCGGACCAGGCCAAGCGCGACAGACTCTACGGTAATCTGGTGCTGCACGTGGCGGTACGAGCCGATGGCTCTGTCGAGCGTGTGCGCGTCCTGCACTCTTCGGGGCACAAAATTCTCGACGACGCGGCTGTGCGCATCGTGCGCATGTCTGCCCCCTACTCGCCCTTTCCCGAGGAGATACGCAAGGAGACCGATATTCTCGATATCACCCGCACCTGGCAGTTCCTGCGTAGCGGCCAGTTCGGCACCGAGTAGTTCGTTGAAAGCAAAGCTCAACTTGCTATTGGCCCGGCGCTTACTACCCAGGATATAAATTTGCCCGATTCAGTAATCAGCGGTTGCAGACGCCCCGCCGCGATTGGATACTATTAGGCATGTCTGCCGAGACCAATCTAACCCACCACTTTCTCATCGCCATGCCACGGCTTGAGGACCCCAACTTTTTCCACACCGTCACCTACATTTGTGAACACACATCTGACGGCGCCATGGGGATCGTCATCAACCGGCCGATGGATCTACACCTGGTGGATATCCTGCAACAGCTGGAGATAGAGGTCAGCTCACCCCATGCGGCCGAGCAGACGGTCTATCTGGGCGGGCCGGTGCAGAGCGACCGGGGATTCGTGCTGCACGAATCCACCACCGAATGGGACTCCACCCTGCGTGTCAACGAGGAGATCAGCGTGACGACTTCGCTCGACATCCTTGAGGCAATCGCCGCTGACAAAGGGCCGGCAAAAAGCCTGGTCGCCCTCGGTTATGCCGGCTGGGGCGCGGGACAACTGGAGAGCGAACTGGCGCAGAATGCCTGGCTCAGCGGTCCGGCTGAACGCGATATCATTTTCAGCCGCCCCAGCCAGGAACGCTGGCAGGCGGCAGCCGACCTGCTGGGCGTGGATCTCAGCCTGCTCAGTGGCGACGCCGGACACGCTTGATAGCTGTAAAACGGGTATAAATACTGATGAGCACCCTGCTGGGCTTCGACTACGGCACGCGCAAGATCGGCGTCGCTGTAGGACAGACCCTGACCGGCACGGCAAACCCTTTGCAAACCCTACAGCTTGTCAACCACAAGCCGGACTGGGCGCGCATCGCACAACTGATCGAAGAGTGGCAGCCCGATGCGCTGGTGGTGGGACTGCCCCTCGATGTGGACGACAGTGAAACCGACGCGACCGAACCCGCACGTCGTTTCTCCCGCCAGCTCGAGGGGCGCTTTCACCTCAAGGTCCATCTGGCGGACGAAAGATTCACCTCATTCGAAGCCAGGGACAGGCTGGGACACAAGGCCAAACGGTGGGAAGATTACGATGCCGTGGCCGCCAAACTGATTCTGGAAACCTGGCTAGATGAACAACGAAACTAAGAAATTCATGGATACCGAAGCCGTCGAGTCGCTGATCGACGTGATGGCCGGCAAGACCTGGACCCTGCTCAACGAGCGTGGCATCAGCGATCCCCTGATGGTGGGCATTCGCACTGGCGGCGTCTGGGTGGCGGAACGTCTGCATAAGGAACTGGGACTCAAAGACCCCCTCGGCACCCTCGACATCTCCTTCTACCGGGACGACTTCACCCGTATCGGCATGAACCCGGAGGTGCATCCCTCCGACCTGTCGGTACCGGTCGACGACCGCCATATCGTGCTGGTCGACGATGTGCTGCACACCGGCCGCACCATCCGCGCTGCACTGAACGAGATCTTCGACTACGGACGCCCCGCCTCGATCATCCTCGCCACCCTGGTCGATCGACCGGGACGCGAACTGCCGATCCAGCCCGATATCGTCGGCCTGCACCCGGTGCTGGAAGCCGATCAGCACATCACCCTGATCGGCCCCGATCCCCTTGCGCTGGTACTCGGCAACAAGAAGAACCGCAGTTCACGCAATAGCGAACAGGGAAGTGAGCCATGAGCCACAGCAACGCAGAACTTCAGCTCGATGAGGAGGGGCGGCTGCTCCACTTCCTCACCATTGACGGCCTCGGCCGGGAGATGCTGACCGAGATTCTCGACACAGCCGAAGGCTTTACCGGGGTCTCCGAACGCACTATCAAGAAGGTCCCCCTCTGCCGCGGTAATGTGGTAGCCAACCTCTTCTTCGAAACCAGCACCCGCACCCGCACCACCTTCGAGTTGGCGGCCAAACGGCTCTCCGCCGATGTGCTCAATCTCAACATCAGCGCCTCGGCCACCTCCAAAGGGGAGACGCTGCTCGATACCCTGCGCAACCTGGAGGCGATGCATGTGGACATGTTCATCGTGCGCCACGCCACCAGCGGCGCCGCCCACTTCATCGCCAAACATGCCGACCGGGGGGTCGGCGTGATCAACGCGGGTGACGGCCGCCACGCCCACCCGACCCAGGCCATGCTCGACATGTTCACCATCCGCCGCCACAAAGGGGAGTTCGTCGGCCTGCGGGTAGCCATCGTCGGCGACATCCTGCACTCCCGGGTAGCGCGCTCGCAGATCCTGGCCCTCAACTCCCTGGGCGTCTCCGAAGTCCGGGTGGTGGCGCCGCGCACCCTGCTGCCGGCCGATGCCCGCAGCCTCGGCGTCCACGTCTACCACGACATGGACGAGGGCATCCGCGATGTGGACGTCATCATCATGCTACGGCTGCAGCGGGAGCGCATGCAGGGAGCCCTGCTGCCCTCAGAACATGAATATTTCAGCCTCTTCGGGCTCACCGAGAAGCGCCTGGCACTGGCCGACTCCGAAGCCATCGTCATGCATCCCGGCCCCATCAACCGCGGCGTGGAGATGGACTCCCAGGTGGCCGACGGCTCGAAATCGGTGATCCTGCAGCAGGTCAGTTACGGCATCGCCATCCGCATGGCGGTGATCTCCATGGTCATCGGCTCGCAGAACCTCCGCAGCCAGGAGGTCGCAGTATGAAAAAGAAAAAGAAAGACATCAGCATCCTCGGCGGCCGGGTGATCGACCCGGCCAATAGCATCGACCGGGTCACTGATCTGCATATCTCCGGCGGCAACATTCTCGCTCTGGGCGAGGCCCCAGCCGGCTTCGAGCCGAGCCTGACCATCGACGCCAGCGGCAAGGTGGTCTGCCCCGGGTTGATCGACCTCAGCACACACCTGCGCGAACCTGGCGCCGAGCACAAGGCGACCATCGCCAGCGAGACAGCGGCGGCTGTCAGCGGCGGCATCACTACCCTCTGCTGCACACCCGATACCAATCCGGTTATCGACACCCCGGCCGTCACCGGCCAGATCCGCCACAAGGCGCGCAAGGCCGGTTTCTGCCGCCTGCTGCCCCTGGGCGCACTGACCCACTCCCTGGACGGCGAACATCTGAGCGAAATGGCGGCCTTGAAAGCGGCCGGCTGCATTGCTGTCAGCAACGCCTATGTGCCCCTGATCAGCACCCAGGTGCAGCGCCGGGCCATGGAGTACGCAGCGACCTTCGGCCTGCTCACCATCATTCGTCCCGAAGACAGCTCACTGAGCAATCTCGGCTGCGCCCACGAGGGCAAGGTGGCTGACCGGATGGGCCTGCCTGGCATCCCCGAAGCGGCGGAGACAGTCGCCGTGGCGCGCGATCTGGCCCTGGCCGATACCACCGGCGCGGTCATCCACTTTCACGCGCTGTCCAGCGCCAGCGCCGCCCGCACCATGGCCTGGGCCAAGCGAGAAGGGCGCCATGTCAGTGCGGATGTGGCGATTCACCAGCTGCACCTGACGGAACTCGACCTGGAGGGCTTCGACAGCCACTACCATGTACGCCCGCCGCTACGCACCGACACCGACCGGGACGGCTTGCGGGAGGCAGTGGCGCAGAACGTCATCGAGGCCATTACCTCAGACCATCAGCCCCACGAGGCAGATGCCAAGGCCGCTCCCTTCCCCGACACCGAGCCTGGCATCTCCGGTCTTGAAACCCTGCTGCCACTGACCCTGAAGCTGGTAGAGCAGGGGGTGATGGACCTCAGCAGCGCCATCGCCCGGCTCACCTCTGGACCGGCGCGCATCCTGAATCTGCCGCTGGGTACCCTAAGCCCCGGCATGGCCGCCGATGTCTGTATCTACGACCCGGATGAGCGCTGGTTTGTCGAGCCGGAAAAACTTCTCAGCAGCGGCAAGAACACCCCGTTCCGTGGCTGGGAGATGCCCGCCCGGGTCACCCACACCCTACTCAAAGGCCGCGTGGTCTACCGTCTCAACCCAGATAATTCAGCCTCATGAACAAACCCCATCGCGACACCATCTTTCTGGAAGAGGCGAAGATCCTCTCCCACCAGGCCCACGATGGCGACCAGTTCGTCATGCGTCTGCTGGCGCCCCACTGCGCCCTCAAGGCCAGACCCGGCAGCTTCGTCCATCTCACCTGTGACCCCCAGCTGTCGATGCGCCGCCCCATCTCCATCATGCGCGTTTCCGCCGATGAGGGCTGGGTCGACCTGCTCTACAAACGGGTCGGGCGCGGCACTACCCTGCTGGCACAGCGTCAGGAGGGAGAGAAGGTCAGCCTGCTGGGTCCCATCGGCAACCCCTTTCAACTGTCGCCGGGGCGCAGCCGGCCACTACTGATCGGCGGCGGTGTCGGTATGCCGCCGATGATCTTCCTGGCTGAAGCGCTGCGGGATGACAGCGAACGTCAGCCGATGGTCATTCTCGGCTCGGAGGTCCCCTACCCTTTCAAGCCGACACCATCGAAGATCCTGATTCCCGGTCTACCCGAGGGGGTGATCGCCTGCATGCCGCTGCTCGATGACTGGGGTATCCCCAGCCGGCTTGCCAGCCTGCAGGGCTATCCCGGCTGTTTCGATGGCTATGTCACCGACCTGGCGCGGCACTGGCTGGATGGACTCGATCGGGAGAGTCGGCAAACCGTGGAGATCTTCTCCTGCGGTCCCCATCCCATGCTGGAGGCGGTAGCCAAACTGGC
>JARRNY010000011.1:0-50749 GCA_037384445.1 Candidatus Thiodiazotropha sp. | reverse complement strand
TGACCCTAAACTGTGTGGATCTCTCCGGATCGCCCAGCTGCAGCGTCAGGTCGGACTTTGCTGGTGTCGATGGCCGTGTCTATCGCGTCATGGACATCGATGTTACGCCGTATGGCTCCGACACGTATTACGTGAATGCCACTATCTACGATCCTGATCATGGTTATTTCAGCATGACCACGACAG
Organism: Candidatus Thiodiazotropha sp.; assembly: GCA_037384445.1. GTDB lineage: Bacteria > Pseudomonadota > Gammaproteobacteria > Chromatiales > Chromatiaceae > Thiodiazotropha. The sequence goes on along the minus strand of JARRNY010000011.1, from coordinate 50,563 downwards.
CGCCTCTCGTCCTTAATTGCTCGAATGGTGTTCCGAGCTCGGGTACTGTGGTGATCTCCGGTTCGGGTTCCACCTCGGGGACTATCAGCTTCGTCAGCTGTAGCGAGTACAACGTCACCATCGATAGTGTCTCGACAACCTTCTACTGGCCATGAGAGCTGGCGATAGGTAAGAAAAAAACGCGCCTCCGGGCGCGTTTTTTATGCCTGCATCGGCTGCTTGCCGGGCTGTAAAAAAATCAGGCAGGCACACCGGTCAGGTGTTGACCGTCTTCACTTGTGCCGGTGAGCTCTATCTCAACAATCTGATTCTCGAGCGAGACGTTGGAGATCGGTGCCAGCTGGACGCGCAGGAAGTTCGGGGTGTAACCCGCCCAGCCGTTTTCACCCGAGCCCTCCATGAGGATGGGGAGGGTTCGGCCGATGTAGGCCTCAGCCGTGGAGCGTTTCATGCTCTCGCCCAGCTTGTGCAGTGCCGCGCTGCGTGAGCGTTTGATCTCCCGACTGACCGGGTCGGGCAGGCTGGCCGCCTTGGTGCCCTGACGGGGAGAGAAGGCGAAGATATGCAGATGGCCGAAGCCGATCTCTTCCACAAAGTCGAGGGTTTGCTGCCACTCGGTTTCGCTCTCACCGGGAAAGCCGACGATGATGTCTGTGGTGACATTGAAATCGGCGACTTCGGCGCGGGCCTGTCGGATCAGCTCCCGGTATTCGTCCGTGCGGCAACGCCGAGCCATGCGGCGCAGCACGCTGTCGCAACCGCTCTGCAGGGGCAGATGCAGATGGGGCATCAGGCGGGGGTTGCCGAACAGGGACCAGAAGCTCGGTGGCAGGTCCCAGGGCTCGATGGAGCCGATGCGCAGGCGCGGGATCTCGGTCTGCGCCAGCACCTGTTGGATCAGGCTGGAGATATCGCTGCCGATGTCGCTGCCATATCCACCGATATGCACCCCGGTCAGCACTACCTCCTGAATGCCCTCCCGGTGCAGTCGGTTGATCTCATCGATCACCTCGGCAGCGGGGCGGCTGCGCTCCTCGCCCCGGGCCAGGGTGACGATGCAGTAGGTACAGCGGTAGCGGCAGCCGTCCTGCACCTTGATGAAGGCGCGTTGGCGGCCCCGTTCGAGCAGGCCGGTGGTGTCGGGCTCCATCGCCGCCTGCGGCATCGAGGTCAGATCCAGTTCGTGACTGATGATCTCCACCAGGCGGTCCTTGTCCCGGTTGTCGATCACCAGGTCGACGCCTTCGGCCTCGGCAGTGGCAGTGGGGTCGAGAGAGGCGTAGCAGCCGCTGACCACTAAGCGGGCATCCGGGTTCTGGCGACTGGTGCGCCCGAGTAACTTGCGCGATTTGCGCACCGCCTCTTCCGTCACGGCGCAGGTGTTGACCACCAGCAGGTCGGCCTCTTCGGCATTTTGCGTCATGTGGTGACCCTGGGCCTGGAACTCCCGGCTCCAGGTCTCCAGTTCCGCTTCGTTGAGGCGGCAGCCGAGGGTTTTGAGGTGGATGCGCATGATCTCGTATGTCGAACTTCAGGTAGGGCAGGGGCCCTGCCCCACCAAGCACCTTGTCAGAGTTACTATCGGTGGGGCAAGGCCCCACCCTACGGCAGAATCGGAGCAGGGTGCGGCTTGCCGCACCGAAGGCCTGCTTTCGGTCTGGTCGTGAAAGGTAGAGACTGCTGCAGGCAAATGCAACCGCAGGCTCGGGTTTTGAGCCTGTGGATGGAGTATAGTTCGGCCCATGGAGTGGTTTACGCAATTGACACCCGCAGAGCTGCTCATCGCGTCCCTGGGCGCGTTGACTCTGCTGTTATTGGCCTGGGTGCTGGTCTGGCTGGCCGGTTCGCGGCAGCGGCAGCTTCGTGCCGAGGAGCAGCTGGAGATCCGGCAGCAGGCGCTGGAGACCCTGTTGCACGAGCAGGAGCGCCGTCTCGGCCGGGAGCAGACCGAGTTGCGTGAGCTGCTCTCCGATCGCATCGCCCGCGGCGCCTTGGCGCAGCAACGGCATCTGCATACGCTGGAGCATAGCCTGATCGAGCGTTCGGATAAGCTCTACCAGGGGCTGGAACGCCGTTTCGGCGAGATGCAGCAGCATCTGACTACCGATGCCGGCAGCCTGCGCGTGGAGCTGCTGGCCCAATTCGAGGCTTTGAGAAAGAGCGTCACCGAGACCCTGGGCGAGGGACGGCTGGCGCAGCATGAGAAGCTCAGCGAACTGCGCGAGTCCCTCTCTCACTCCCTGGTGCGTCACCGGGAGGCCTTCGACGAGCGCCAGTTGGAGACCATGCGTCAGCAGCAGGAGACGCTGCAGTCGGGTATGGCCGAGGTGCGCAAGCAGGTGGCCGAGGCGCTCAATCAGCACGCCAATGATCTGGGCAAGCGGGTAGAGGGGCTGACCGAATCGACCGACCAGCGGCTGAAGGAGATCAGCGGCCAGGTCGAGAAGCGTCTCAACGAGGGCTTCGAGAAGACCACCGAGACCTTTACCCAGGTGCTCACCCACCTGACCCGCATCGACGAGGCGCAAAAGAAGATCACCGAACTCTCCAGCAACGTGGTCAGCCTGCAGGAGGTGCTCTCCGACAAACGCTCCCGCGGCGCCTTCGGCGAGGTGCAACTCTCAGCCCTGGTGCGCAATGTGATGCCGGAGTCGGGCTTCGCTCTACAACATACCTTGAGCAACAGCCGTCGCGCCGACTGTGTGCTGTTCCTGCCCGATCCTACCGGCAATGTGGTGATCGACGCCAAGTTTCCGCTTGAGTCTTACCAGCGCATGCTCGACGACACGCTTGCCGAGTCGGACCGGCAGCAGGCCAAGCGCCAGTTCAAAACAGACATCAAAAAGCATATGGATGATATCGCTGCCCGCTATATCATCCCCGGCGAAACCTCCGATGGGGCGGTGATGTTCATCCCGGCGGAGGCGGTCTTTGCCGAAATCCACGCCCACTTCCCCGATCTGGTGGAGGAGGCCTTCCGCAAACGGGTCTGGCTGGTTTCGCCTACCACCATGATGGCGATCCTCACCACCGCCCGGGCTGTGCTGAAAGACGCCGCCACCCGCGAGCAGGTGCACATCATCCAGGATCACCTGCGGGCGCTCTCCAAGGACTTCGGCCGCTTCAAAAATCGTATGGATAACCTGGCCAAGCATATCGGCCAGGCCCATCAGGACGTCAGTGACGTCAACATCTCTGCGCGCAAGATCAGCAGCCGTTTCGAGCGCATCGAGAAGGTGGAGCTGGAAGAGGAGAAGGGACCCGACCTGCCGGTCTTCCGCAAGGCGGCACTGCCGGATTCGGGGGATGCCGACGGCGAATGACGGCCTCTCATTCACGCCTCACCCGAAGTCCAAGTGTAGGCTGGGGCCCAGCCCCACCAATAGATTTCGTCAATCCATCTGAAACGGTGGGGCAGGGCCCCACCCTACGCTTCGATCCTGGTTTGATATAGAGAACATTTGCGGGTTCTTTTTCCGCCGACTCAAATCGTCTGCTTGCGTCCCTCGTCGTCGAGGCAGACATAAGTGATGGTGGTATTGAAGATGCGCTCTTCGCCTCCGCTCTCGGGGTCCTCCGAAAAGACATTGGCCTCATACTGCACCGAGGTTTTGCCCTTGCGGCACTGGGCGATCTCGAAACGCAGGATAACCCCTTCGCGCACGCTGCGATGAAACTCCACCCGGTTCATGCCGATGGTCACGAAGCGGCGGCCCGGGTAGTCGTGCACGGCGGCGATCCAGGCGTACTCATCGACCCACTTCAGCAGGTTGCCGCCAAACAGGTAACCGTAGTGGTTGAGGTGATGCGGCATGACCAGCTTGTGGTTCTCCATGATCAGCCGACCTCCGGCATCTGCAAACCGGGCGGTGGCGGGGTCGGGGAGTTCTGGTGCATCAGCAGATACCACCCCTGTCCGTTCTTGCGATAGATATTGCTGGCATAGACCGGCTGCGCTTCGTTTTGCTGCGGGACCCTGACTCTTTCCTCCAGCAGATGGATGGCCATCTCAGCGGTCTCGATCCAGTTGAGATGGATTACCTCGATGTCCAGGGCGGTCCCGGGTTGCAGCAGATTCGACCAGACCTGGCGAATGGCGCTCTTGCCGCGCTGGGCCGGCATCATCGGCAGCAGGCAGAGTACCTCGTCACTCTCTTCCCAGACGGCCATCAGGGCATCGATGTCCTGATCGTCGATGGCGTCGTAGTAGGCGTCCTCGGCCGCTTGCGGCGTTGCATATAGGGGGGTCATGAAATTTCCTTGGCTTAATGGGAGGTAAAGGGTCGGTCCGGTCCGATTCTAAAGGAATCCCCTGCGAAGCCGAAATGTTCAAGTGTCAATGTCATCTGACATAGAGCAGGAAGACAAGCATAACTATTCAGGGGAGACTCCATGAGACGGGTCAACGTCGGCGTTAAAATTGGGGCGGGTTTCATTACATTGGTGTTCGTGCTGCTGGTCACTGGCGGTACCAGCTATTGGATTATCAACTCACTTTCGGCTTCGTTGAGCAATATCACCGGCCCGGTCTGGGATGCCATGACGACCACGGAAGCGGGTCTGCGTACCGTACAAAAAGAGCTGATCGCGGTTGACGCTATTCTGCTGGGTGGTGCTGCTGACAGCGGCGAGATCCAGCAGGCTGAACAGGAGTCCCAGGCCGCCTTCGACCGGCTGCAGGCCAGCGGGCAGGTGGAACAGGCGGTACTCGATGAGCTGCAGAGCCGAATGTCGGCATTTTCTTCAACCCGCAGTCGCTTGACAGGTCTGCATCAGGATTACCTGCAGCGGGAGCAGGCTTTGACCCGCAATAGCGGTAGTTTTCTCGACTTCCTGGTCGATGTGGAGCGCATCTCCAGCGAAGAGATGATGCGGCAGGATATGAATGCCGATAGCGATCAGGGCGCTGACTCGGACGCGGTGGACGAGCGAGAGCGCTGGTCCTCGATCAATGCGGCAAGCGAGGCAAAGCTGGCGCTGCTGACCCGTATGGAACTCTACCGTCGGTTCAAAGAGGAGAGAGATAGCGGAGAGATTCTCTCCCGTATCGATCTGCTCTACGAGGATCTGGCCTACGCCGTCGAAACCATCGGCGAAGACCCGCTGTTCGAGCAAGAGGTTAAAAACGGCGAGTTCGCTGGCATGCCGTTCAAGCAGGTGTTGGTCAAGCTCATGCAGGTGCATAAGGAACTGCTGCAAAAGGTGATGGCTGATTACCGTCAGGTGAAGTCTGCACGACAGGATTATGCTGTCGCCGCCGACGAGTTGATGCAGACCGGGGAGCGGCTCAATCAGCAGATCAGCCAAAAAGTGGAGACGGAGAAGCTGGCGCTCGGCGGCCTGGTGAAGACCGGCTATCAGGTGTTGCTGTTGGCCATCGTTATTGGTGTGCTGGTCACTCTGCCTGTCTACTGGCTCACTGTGCGCGCCATCGCCGGGCCGATTCGTCAGATTCGTGGACAGCTCGAGGCGATCTCCCAGGGAGACGGCGATTTGACCGTGCAACTGCAGATCAAGAGTCAGGATGAGATCGGCGACCTGGCTACCGCCTTCAACCGCTTCGTGGTCAAGTTGCGCGAGATGGTGGCTGGCCTGCAGGTCTCTGCTCATCGGCTGGTCGATACAGCCGGAGAGATCGCTCAGGTGGCGGAGCGGACCGGGCATGAGGTCGAGACTCAGCGCCGGGAGGTCGAATCGGTTGCCACTGCCATCAATCAGCTCTCAAGCAGTTTTCGCGAGGTGAGCGAAAACACCACGCGTGCCGCTCAGCGTGCCGGCGAGGCTGACCGGGAGAGCGAAAGCGGCAAACAGGTGGTGCTCGATATGGTATCCAACATCCGGCTGGTGGCGCAGGAGGTGGATAACGCCAACGAGGTAATCAACGGGCTCGGCGAGCGCAGTCAGGCCATCGAAACCGTGCTTGATGTCATTCGGGGCATCTCGGAGCAGACCAATCTACTGGCCCTCAACGCGGCCATCGAAGCCGCACGGGCCGGTGAGCAAGGCCGGGGATTCGCCGTGGTGGCGGACGAGGTGCGCAGCCTGGCTGCCCGCACGTACGATTCCATCGGTGAAATTCAGGAGATGATCGATCAGTTGCAGAGCGGCACATCGGACGCCATCGCGGTGATCAAGCTGGCGCATCGGCACGCCAATGCCAGCGTCGAACCTGCCCAGCAGGCAGGGGAGAGCCTCAATCAGATTGCTGGAACCATGGCGGACATTTCGCAGCTGAATCAGGAGATCTCCACCGCTACCGATGTGCAGCACGAGACGGTGGTTGGCGTGGATCAGAGTATCGTCAACATCAACCAGGTGGCAGTGCAGACCTCCGGCAGTAGCGAGGCGCTGCGCGACTCCACCCAGACTCTGCAGGCGCTCGCCTCCGAACTGGAGACCCATGTGGGACGATTCAGAGTCTGATGGGAATGACACTGACTTAACGGTTTTTGGTGGGGCCCTGCCCCACCAAACACTGTAGATATGCCAAGTAGAGAGCTGTTTTTTTACACTTGAGTCTGTGCCATCCGGGCCTGCCGGGAGTCTGGCGCAAGCTTGGGTTCTCTCCCTCCATGGAAGCTAAGCGCTTGGATAGCGGTCAAAAATCACATTGAAGCCACGACCTGGGTGGTCAGCATTGATCGATGTCATGGCCTCTCGACTCCGCGCTACAGAGAATGGCGGCAAATCTGCGACCGGTCTCTATGACATGTGCATCACCATTCCCTCCTCCGCCAATGTGAAGCGGGCCCATCAGTGGGTCGTCTGGCGATGGCTTTCTGCCTCGCCGCTCAGGCTCTATCTGATAGGCGGCGGGTTGATGCTGGTGGCAGCCTTGGCCGGGGAGTTGGCGGGGTTGCCGATGGCGGCTGGCTGGGATCAGTTCAATCTGCTCTTCGCCCTCGTCCCTGTTCTGTTGCTGGGGGCCATCTTCGAGTGGATGCCTAGCCTGCTCAGGGTAACGCCACTGACCTATGTGCGTTTCTCCTCTCTCTTCTTTCTTCTGTTGCTATCACAGTTGCTGTTTCATGCCGATGCCCTTCTGGGCGAGGTACCCGGCCTGTTCTATCTTCTTACCTTGGGCCTGGTCTGGAGCCTCTCGCTGATGACCCTGCGGGACATGTTAAGACGTAGCTATGTAGGCCTGGCCGGCATGGCCGGGTCAATTGTTCATCTTCTGCTGCTGGCGGGCGTGGCGGGGCTGGGTATCGCGATCGGCCTCGTTGGTGGCTGGTTGCCGATGCTGCCTGCCTATGCCTGGATCGGCTTGGCGCCGATCTATCTCTTCGCGTTTCTGGCTTTGATCTATCTGACGCTGAAGGGAAATTCCCTCAAATTCACCTGACCCCCAGCGGTGCCCGCCGCTGAATTGTCGAACGGTGTTTCCCTCAGCGGGGCGCTTTCCGTATCATCTGCGATCATTTTTCACTTCAGCTGTTTATGAGGGCTGCATTGCCATTCCATGAGTGACCATAACGATCAGAGTCTCGAAGGGATTGAACAGGTCCCGTTAAGTCAGTTCACCGAGAAGGCCTACCTGGACTACTCCATGTACGTCATTCTCGATCGCGCCCTGCCGCATATCGGCGATGGCCTCAAGCCGGTGCAGCGACGCATCGTCTACGCCATGTCGGAACTCGGCCTCAGTGCCACCGCCAAATACAAGAAATCGGCGCGCACCGTGGGTGATGTGCTGGGTAAGTTCCATCCCCATGGCGATTCCGCCTGTTACGAGGCGATGGTGCTGATGGCACAGAATTTCTCCTACCGCTATCCGCTGGTTGACGGCCAGGGCAACTGGGGCTCCCCCGACGATCCCAAATCCTTTGCCGCCATGCGATACACCGAGTCGAGGCTTACCGCCTATGCTCAGGTCCTGCTGACCGAGCTGGGGCAGGGCACTGTGGATTGGGAGCCCAACTTTGACGGTACCCTCAAAGAGCCTTCCATCCTGCCGGCGCGACTGCCCAATGTGTTGCTGAATGGTACTTCCGGTATTGCGGTTGGTATGGCCACCGATATCCCGCCGCATAACCTGCGGGAGGTGGCGGCTGCCTGTGTCCATCTGTTGGATGCGCCCAAAGCCACCACCGCTGAGCTGATGATGCACCTGCATGGACCGGACTACCCGACCGAGGCGGAGATCATCACCCCAGCCCATGAGCTGAGTAAAATCTACGAGACCGGTCACGGCTCTGTACGCATGCGCGCAATCTACGAGCGGGAGAATGGGGATGTCATCGTCACCGCCCTGCCGCACCAGGTTTCCGGCGCCAAGATCCTGGAGCAGATTGCGGCCCAGATGCAGGCCAAGAAGCTGCCCATGGTGGAGGACCTGCGTGACGAATCGGATCACGAGAATCCGACCCGCCTGGTGATTGTGCCCCGCTCCAATCGGGTCGATGTGGAGCGGCTGATGTCGCACCTCTTCGCCTCTACCGACCTGGAGCGCTCCTACCGGGTCAATATCAATCTGATCGGCACCAACGGACGCCCGGCGGTGAAGGATCTGCGCACCCTTTTGAAGGAGTGGCTGGAATTCCGCACTGAAACAGTGCGGCGGCGCCTGCAGTATCGGCTTGATCAGGTCAATGACCGGTTGCATATCCTCGATGGCTTGATGATCGCCTACCTCAATATCGACGAGGTGATCGCCATCATCCGTTATGAGGAGGATCCCAAGTCTGAGCTGATCAAGCGCTTCTCCCTCTCCGAGACCCAGGCCGAGGCGATCCTCAACCTGCGCTTGCGCCACCTGGCCAAGCTGGAGGAGATGAAGATACGTGGCGAACAGACGGAGTTGGAGCAGGAGCGTAAGGGCCTGGAGAAGATTCTGGGTTCGAAACAGCGGCTTCGCACCCTGATCCGCAAAGAGATCGAGGCCGACGCCGAGAAGTATGGCGATGCCCGACGTTCGCCGATCCGTGAACGGGCGCCGGCCGAGGCGCTGGCCGAGACCGATCTGACCCCCAGCGAGCCGGTGACCGTGGTGCTGTCGGAAAAAGGCTGGGCGCGTGCCGCCAAGGGGCACGATATTGATCCCGCAGGTCTCAGCTACAAGGCAGGGGATGGCTTTCTCGCCTCTGCCCGCTTGCGTAGCAACCAGCAAGCGGTCTTTATCGACTCCAACGGCCGCAGCTACTCTCTGCTGGCCCATACACTGCCCTCGGCGCGCAGTCAGGGCGAACCCCTGACCGGGCGGCTCTCGCCGGCGAACGGGGCGGTGTTCCACGCAGTCTTGGGTGGTGACTCACTGAGCGAGTACCTGATGGCTTCCGATGCGGGCTATGGCTTCCGCACCAAACTGGCCGAAATGTTCGCCAAGAACAAGTCCGGCAAAGCGTTGCTCAATCTGCCGAAAGGCGGCAAGGTCCTGCCGCCGGTGCTGATTAGCGATGCTGCCAGCGACCGGGTAGCCGCCATTACCAATGAGGGACGCATGCTGGTCTTCCCGGTCCTCGAACTGCCTGAGATGGCCCGAGGGAAAGGCAATAAGATCATCGGTATTCCATCCAAGCGGATCGCCTCACGGGAGGAGTTCGTGGTGGCCTTGGCGGTGGTGCCTCAGGGTCAAAGCCTCACTGCCCATGCCGGCAAGCGCTATATCGTGCTCAAGCCGAGCGATCTCGACAGCTACCAGGGGGAGCGGGGGCGTCGTGGCAGTAAACTGCCGCGTGGTTTCCAGCGGGTCGATCGGGTGGAGGTCAGTTGACTGCAGCTGACAAAATCAGCACGATCCGCCCATTTTACCCAAGGGCGTTTAAGGGGCCGGCCCCCGGCCCTGCAACCCTGGTAGAGCGGGTGGGCTAAGCTGCCTGATCCGGGACAGAGCAATTGACGTGGAGCCTTGATCGATTCGACGTTATAATCGGCGGTTCGCGGCCGCTAACCGGGTAGAATCGGAAGCGGCCGTTATGCGAAAGTGGCGGAATTGGTAGACGCGCTGGATTTAGGTTCCTGTGGGGTAACCCGTGAGAGTTCGAGTCTCTCCTTTCGCACCAAATTCACAAGCCGGCCCAGAGGTCGGTGGTCGTTAGGTTAACAATTTCCTGTTTTTCAACAAATTGTCAGTGGCAGAACAGGCTGTCAGGAGAACATACATGCAAGTTTCGGTGGAATCAGGTGAGGGTCTAGAGCGGCGGATGACAGTCGAGTTGCCGGCGGAGCAGATTGAGGCGGAAGTCGACAAGCGTTTGAAGCAGATTGGCCAGACCGCCAAACTGGATGGTTTTCGTCCTGGCAAGGTGCCGATGAATATGCTGCGCCGCGTCTATGGCAGTCAGGTGCTGCAGGAAGTCTACGGTCAGCTGGTCGAGACCAGCTATCAGCAGGCTCTCCAGCAGGAGAATCTCCACCCGGCCGGTCTTCCCAAGATCGAGCCCAAGGAGGCGACGGAAGAGGGCCTGTTCGGCTATATCGCCACCCTGGAGGTGATGCCGGAGATCCAACTGGCCAAGCTGGAAGGCAAGATCACCCGTCCGATAGCCGAAGTGGGTGAGCAGGATGTTGAAGGCATGATCGAAAAACTGCGCAAGCAGCGGGCCACCTGGAACGCCGTGGAGCGTGCGGCTGGCGAGGGTGATCAGGTCAAGATCAGCTTTGCAGGTAAGGTCGATGGGGAAGTTTTCGAGGGCGGCAGTGCCGACAATGTGCCCCTGGTGCTCGGCTCCAAGCGCATGATCGAGGGTTTCGAAGATGGGGTGGTGGGTATGATCAAGGACGAGAAACGTACCCTCGAACTGAAATTCCCCGAGGACTACCGGGTGGAAGAGTTGGCAGGAAAGCCTGTAACGTTTGACGTGGAAGTGGCTGAAGTGGCCGAAGAGGTGCTGCCAGCGGTCGACGAGGCATTTGCCAAGGAGTTTGGTGCAGAGGAGGGTGTCGATAAACTGAAAAGTGACATCCGGGAGAACATGGAGCGGGAATTGGCACAGCGCGTGCAAGCTAAAATCAAATCCCAGGCGATGGATCTGATCTACGAGCAGAATAAGATCGAGATTCCCAAGGCGATGATCGAAGAAGAGATCGATACCCTGCTCAAGCAGACCCGTGAGCGTTTGGGACAGCAGGGTGCTGGTTCCCTGGAACTGCCCCGTGATATGTTTGAGGAACAGGCGCGCAGGCGGGTGAATCTCGGTTTAGTGGTTGGTGAGATCATCAAGCAGCATGAGATCAAAATCGACAACGACCGCGTGCGCAAGACCATAGAGGATTTCGCCAGCAGCTATGAGCAGCCGGAAGAGGTGGTGAAGTACTACTACGGTAACCAGGAGCAGCTGGCGGCGGTACAGAACGTGGTGCTCGAAGACCAGGTGGTCGACTGGGTGCTGGAGCAGACAGAAGTCAATGATGAGCAGACGACCTTCGCGGAACTCACCGCCGAGGGCTGATGGCTCAGAGGAAGAAAGCAGTTATGAGTCACAATTTTTCGGCAGGTATGCCCGATCCGCAAAATCTGGGCCTGGTTCCCATCGTCGTCGAACAGACCGCGCGCGGTGAGCGTTCCTACGACATCTACTCCAGGCTGCTCAAGGAGCGGGTGATCTTTCTGGTGGGGCCGGTCGAAGATCAGATGGCCAACCTGGTGGTGGCGCAGCTGCTGTTCCTTGAGTCGGAAAATCCCGACAAAGATATCCACGTCTACATCAACTCTCCAGGCGGTTCGGTAACGGCAGGTCTGTCGATCTACGACACCATGCAGTTCATCCGTCCTGACGTCAGCACCATGTGTGTCGGTCAGGCCGCCAGCATGGGCGCACTGTTGTTGTCTGGCGGCGCCAAGGGCAAGCGTTTCTGCCTGCCAAACTCGCGCATGATGATCCACCAGCCGTTGGGCGGCTTCCAGGGTCAGGCCACCGATATCGAGATTCACGCGAAAGAGATTCTCCTTTTGCGCGAAAGGCTTAACTCCATCCTCTCGTTTCACACCGGTCAGCCGATAGAGAAGATAGGAGAGGATACAGAGCGCGATAACTTCATGGGCGGTGAGATGGCTGTGGAGTATGGTTTGATAGACAAAGTATTGCCCAATCGCTCGGCCGATAGTCAGGAATAACCGGCAGCGATAAGCGGTTGACCCCTTATGGTGATGACTTGATACTCCAGTCAGGCTTTGTGCAAACCACCCTTGCCATCAGCGATGGGTTGGATATGATTGAATTAGAAAGGCTGGAAACTCGGCTTGAAGGAGTGAGATATGGGCAGTGACAAAAGCGGAAAAGGCGACGACGGCAAACTGCTGTATTGCTCCTTCTGTGGCAAGAGCCAGCACGAAGTCCGCAAATTGATCGCGGGTCCTTCGGTCTTCATCTGCGACGAATGTGTCGAGTTGTGCAACGACATCATCCGTGAGGAGATGCAGGAGAGCGGTGAAGAGAGCATCAACCGCCTGCCGAAACCCCAAGAGATCAAGAAGACGCTGGATCAGTATGTTATCGGTCAGCAACGCGCCAAGAAGGTGCTGTCCGTAGCTGTTTACAACCACTACAAACGGTTGGAGAGCCTTGGCAAGGACAGCGATATCGAGCTGGCCAAGTCGAACATCCTACTGATCGGCCCCACTGGTTCCGGTAAGACACTGCTGGCGGAAACGCTGGCGCGGTTGCTGAATGTGCCCTTTACCATCGCCGATGCCACCACCCTGACAGAAGCGGGTTATGTGGGCGAAGATGTGGAGAACATCATCCAGAAGCTGTTGCAGAAGTGCGACTATGATGTGGAGAAGGCGCAGACCGGCATTGTCTACATCGACGAGATCGACAAGATCTCCCGTAAATCCGACAATCCCTCGATTACGCGAGACGTCTCTGGCGAAGGTGTTCAGCAGGCACTGCTGAAACTGATCGAAGGCACCGTCGCTTCGGTACCGCCCCAGGGTGGACGCAAGCATCCGCAGCAGGAGTTCCTGCAGGTCAACACCTCCAATATCCTGTTCATCGTTGGCGGCGCCTTTGCCGGCCTCGAAAAAGTTATCCGCGACCGCTCCGAGAAGGGTGGCATCGGTTTCTCCGCCGAGGTCAAGAGCAAGGACGACAGCCGCTCCATTGGCGAGATCATTGTCGATGTGGAGCCTGAAGATCTGATTAAGTACGGTCTCATCCCCGAGTTTGTCGGACGTCTCCCCGTAGTCGCCACGCTGCAGGAGCTGGATGAAGACTCCCTGGTACAGATCCTCACCGAGCCGAAAAACGCGTTGACCAAGCAGTATGGCCGTCTGTTCGAGATGGAGGGCTGTGAGCTGGAGATTCGCGAAGACGCTCTGCGTTCCATCGCCCGCAAAGCGATGCAGCGCAAGACCGGCGCACGCGGACTGCGCACCATCCTGGAGCAGGTGCTGCTCGATACCATGTACGATCTGCCCTCTATGGAGGAGGTCAGCAAGGTGGTCGTGGATGAGGCTGTGATCGCCGGCGAGAGTGACCCGCTAATGATCTACGAGCATAGCGATAAACAGTTGGCAGCCTCGGACTGATCAGACGCCTCAGCGCAGATCGGTGATGAATTCACCGCTGTAGTTGAAAGCCGCCGCTTCCATCCCCATATAGAGAAAACGCCCGGTCCCTTGGGACCGGGGTGAACAAATACGATCCCGACCCTGTCAAACTCACATCGGCCAGCGGCCGATGCGCATGACTACTGTTTTCGGCATGGCAATTGCGTGCTGCATGAGTGATAGGTAAGGTCAGACGGGTGTCGAACCTACCCAGACCCAGTCCCAGGGCTGACAAAGTCATCCCAGCGGTTGTACGAATTGAGCAGGCTTCTGCCAAGCGAGGAAGATATGGGCCAAGATCTCGAAAAATCCGGCAAGATGGTTGATCCTTTGAATACTGTGCCGGTACTGCCGCTGCGCGATGTGGTGGTCTATCCCCACATGGTGATTCCCCTCTTTGTGGGGCGCGACAAATCGATCCAGGCATTGGATGCCGCTATGCAGAGCAACAAGCAGATTCTGCTGGCCGCTCAGAAGAGCGCCGACGTGGACGACCCCGATGTCAGCGATATGTACGGTATCGGTACCCTGGCCAATATCCTGCAGCTGCTGAAACTGCCTGACGGTACGGTCAAGGTGCTGGTCGAAGGCGGTGAGCGCGCCCGCATAACCGAATTTGTCGATATCGATGAGTACTTCACCGCCCGTTTGGAGAGTCTCAGCGATACGCTGGATCTGGACGGACGGGAGACCGAAGTGCTGATGCGCTCGGCGACCAATCTGTTCGACCAGTATGTGAAACTGAACAAAAAGGTTCCACCGGAGGTGCTTACCTCCCTCTCGAGCATCGACGATCCCAGTCGTCTGGCCGATACCATTGCCGCCCACATGTCACTCAAGCTGGATGAGAAGCAGCATGTGCTGGAGATGCCCAATGTGCGCGAGCGCCTGGAACATCTCATGGGTCTGATGGAGGGCGAGAACGACATCCTGCAGATGGAGAAAAGGATTCGTGGCCGGGTCAAGCGTCAGATGGAGAAGAACCAGCGCGAGTACTATCTCAACGAGCAGATGAAGGCGATCCAGAAGGAACTGGGCGACATGGATGACGCGCCCAATGAGATCGAGGATCTGACCAAAAAGATCGAGACCGCCGGCATGACCAAAGAGGCCAAGGGAAAGGCCACAGCGGAGCTGAACAAGTTAAAGCTGATGTCGCCCATGTCTGCCGAGGCGACCGTGGTGCGCAACTACATCGACACCCTGGTCGGTCTGCCGTGGAAGAAACGCACCAAGATCCGTAACGATATTCCCAGTGCCGAAGAGGTTCTCAACGATGACCACTATGGCCTGGAGAAGGTAAAAGAGCGCATTCTTGAGTATCTTGCGGTACAGCAGCGTGTGCGCAAACTCAAAGGCCCGATTCTGTGCCTGGTGGGTCCTCCTGGTGTCGGCAAGACCTCACTGGGACAGTCGATTGCCCGTGCCACCAATCGTAAGTTTACCCGCATGGCCCTGGGTGGCGTACGTGATGAGGCGGAGATTCGTGGTCATCGCCGCACCTATATCGGCGCTCTTCCGGGCAAGATCATCAATAACCTGAGCAAGGTGAAGACCCGCAACCCGCTGTTTTTACTTGATGAAATCGACAAGATGGCGATGGACTTCCGCGGCGACCCCGCCTCAGCCCTGCTTGAGGTGCTCGATCCGGAACAGAATCACACCTTCAACGATCACTATCTGGAGGTCGATTTCGATCTCTCTGAAGTGATGTTTGTAGCGACCGCCAATACCCTGAACATACCGCCGCCACTGCTCGACCGTATGGAGGTGATCCGTCTCTCCGGCTACACCGAGGACGAGAAGGTCAACATCGCCGAGCGCTATCTGGTGCCCAAGCAGATGGAAAACAACGGCCTCAAGCCCGATGAGTTGGTGATTCGCGAAAGCACGCTGCGCGATATCGTGCGCTACTACACCCGTGAGGCGGGTGTGCGTAATCTGGAACGCGAGATCGCCAAGATCTGCCGCAAGGTGGTGAAAGAGATCCTGCTGAAGCAACCCAAAGGCACGATTACTGTCACGCCGAAGAAGCTTGATGACTATCTTGGCGTACAGCGCTTCCGCTACGGTCGGGCCGATGAGCATGATCAGGTGGGACAGGTCACCGGACTGGCTTGGACCGAAGTGGGTGGCGAACTGCTGCACATCGAAGCGGCACTGATGCCTGGCAAGGGACGACTCAGTCACACCGGCCAACTCGGTGAGGTGATGCAGGAGTCGATTCAGGCCGCCATGACGGTGGTAAGGAGCCGGGCCGACTCGCTTGGACTGGAAGAGGAGTTTCACCAGAAGTGTGACGTGCATATCCATGTGCCTGAGGGCGCTACGCCGAAGGACGGCCCCAGTGCCGGTGTCGGCATGTGCACATCGCTGGTCTCAGCGCTCACCCGCATCCCTGTACGGGCCGATGTGGCGATGACCGGAGAGATCACCCTGCGTGGAGAGGTGCTGCCCATTGGTGGCCTCAAAGAGAAGCTGCTGGCGGCCCATCGGGGCGGCATCACAACTGTCATTATTCCGGAAGAGAATGAACGCGATCTGGTTGATATCCCAAAGAATATCAAACAGCATCTCGACATCCGGCCGGTACGCTGGATCGATGAGGTACTGCAGATTGCCCTAAAGGAGATGCCCTCGCCGAAAGATGGCAAACCGGAGCCGGAAGTGGCTGCTGCTAAAGAGGAAAAGTCGACGGAAACGGTCAAGAAAAGAGCCGCTCCGACAAAGCATTAAATGTCGCTGAACCCCCGCATTTATTGGGTTTCAGTGACGTTCGTCGCTTGACAGTCTACCGGGCAGCCGGTATAAATTCTGACGTTTCGTGCCCCGTTTAGGGGCACAGTTTTTATTACTTCTATTCAATGGCGGCTCGATCCGCCAAGACCATCACAAGGGGAACATGATTAATGAATAAAGCCGAACTGATTGAGGCAATGGCAGACGCTGCGGATATCTCTAAAGCAGCTGCTGGACGCGCACTGGACGGAATGGTTGATGCGATTACCGATGCCATGAAAAAAGGCGACACTCTCTCCCTGGTGGGTTTTGGTACCTTCTCTGTGAAGGAGCGTGCCGCTCGTGAAGGCCGTAATCCTCAGACCGGCGCAACCATCCAGATCAAAGCTTCAAAGATCCCGTCGTTCAAGGCTGGCAAAGCACTGAAGGATGCCGTAAACTAGCGCGCCTTCCCTGCAGCACCCACCATTTGGAGCGGTAGTTCAGTTGGTTAGAATACCGGCCTGTCACGCCGGGGGTCGCGGGTTCGAGTCCCGTCCGCTCCGCCAATTGAAAGCAGAACCGGGGTATCGTTACTGATACCCCGTTTTTGTTTGTAGGATTCTCAGAATAATTACGAGTCGATCATCATGCTTCAGAATATCCGAGACAAAGCCCAAGGTTGGATTGCGTACGGCATCGTCATCCTGATCAGTGTCCCTTTTGCCCTCTGGGGCATACAGGAGTATTTGGGTATCGGGTCTGAGCCGGTAGCCGCTAAAGTTAACGGCACCGAGATTACAGAGCGCGCTCTGGACAACCAGTTCCAACAATTCCGCCAGCAGCTTCGCGAGCAGTTGGGCCGCGCCTACCGCCCTGAGCTCTTCGACGACGATCGTATGCGCATGGAAGTTCTCAATCGTATGGTGCGCGATGAACTGGTCGAACAGGCTTCCAGTGACATGGGCCTGCGCGTCAGTGGTATCGAGGTGCAGTCGGCGCTGATCGGTATGGAAGCGTTTCAGAAAGATGGTCGCTTCGATCAACAAACCTTTGAAAGGGCAGTGCGTCTTCAGGGTTATACGCCGGCCGGCTTCATGGAACGGATTCGTAAACTTCTACTGTCACAGCAACTTGCTCAGGCCGTGGGCGCCAGCACCTTCGTTACCCAGCATGAGGAGCAGGAAGCACTGCGCCTGATGAACCAGCAGCGAGAGTTTTCCTACTTCACGATCCCTGTCGCCGATTATCGGGTAACGACCCCGGTCGGGGACGATAAGATCGAGGCCTACTACCAGGCGCACCAGGCGGATTTCGCCGTGCCGGAGCGCGTCAAACTTCGCTATATCCATCTTGATGCACAAACCGCTGGTAGCACGATTGAGGTGAGCGACGAAGATCTTAAAGCCTACTACAACAACAATCAGGAAAAGTTTGGTCTGCCGGAGCAGCGCAAGGCGAGTCATATTCTGATTAAGGTCGCTCAAGATGCGGATGATGCAGCCGTAGCTGAAGCAAAAAGCAAGATCGAGGCGTTGAGCGAACGTTTGGCGCAGGGTGAGGATTTTGCTGAACTGGCTAAAGCCAACTCTCAGGATCCAGGCACAGCCAGCAACGGGGGTGATCTGGGTTATTTCGGTAGAGGGGTGATGGACCCCGCATTCGAAAAGGCTGCGTTCGCACTGGAATCCGGTCAGGTCAGTGAGCCGATTCGCAGCAGTTTCGGTTTCCACCTGATCAAGTTGGAAGATATCAAGTCCGGCGGCGTTAAGCCTTTCGAGCAGGCAAAACCGGAGGTGGAGCGGGCCTACCGCAAAGCTGAGGGCGAACGTCTCTACTTCGAAATGGCGGATAAACTCGCCAACCTCAGCTTCGATGATTCGGGCAGCCTCGAGCCAGCCGCCAATGAACTGGGTTTGACCATTCAGACCAGCGACTGGGTGACGCGCAATGAAGGCAGCGGCATTCTCTCCTCGCCTAAGGTGTTGGGCGCCGCCTTCAGTGAAGACGTGCTGGTGGACCATAACAACAGCGAACTTATCGAACTCGATACCGAGAGCTCCCTGGTGCTGAGAGTGGATCAACACGAGGAGGCCTCGACTCTGCCTCTCGACGAGGTGCATGATCAGATCGTTGAACAGTTGCAGCAAGAGGCGGCTGAAGCCCAGGCTCAGGCCGAGGCTGACAAGCGTAAGCAGGAGATCAAGGATGGCGCTGCGCTACAGCAAGTGGCTGGCGAACTACCGGTCTCTGGTCCCCTGATGTTGAAACGCACAGATCGCTCGCTTGCGCAGGGCTTGCTGGAAGCGGTGTTCACTTCACCCAAACCCGCTGAAGGTGCGACCGTGGTCGATAGCGTCAAGCTGGCAAATGGGGATGTGGCGGTCTATCTCCTGCAGTCGGTGAAGGAGGGGGATACTGAGGAGGAGGGTATCGGTAAGATGCTGGTGCAGAGCCTCAGCAGGGATCTCGAGCGCAGCCACTATGATCATCTGGTGGCGGATCTGAAATCACATGCGGATATTGAAATCCTCATCAAACAGAACGAACAGTAAGCCGCAGGTACCCGGTTAAACGGATTTATATCTGGATTGGCAGGGTGGGGGCGAACGCTCTCCAGTTAGCAGGGTAGAGGGAAACGCTTCTCTAAAAAGGCCCTTGCAGCCTTATTAATTTCCTTACTCTCCGATCAGCAGTGGCTTCTCAGCCACTGCTGATCGGATGCTCTCTTCAGCTCAGACCATGCCGACGATGTGATAACCGGAGTCGACATAGAGAATGTCACCGGTGATGCCTGAGGCCAGGTCGGAGCAGAGAAACGCTGTCGCATTTCCTACCTCTTCGATAGTGACATTGCGCCGCATCGGATTCTTCTGTTCCGCCTCGTCCAGCATGCCCTTGAAGCCTTTGATACCCGAGGCGGCAAGGGTACGGATCGGACCGGCCGAGATGCCGTTGACGCGGATGCCCTCGGGACCAAGCGAATCAGCGACATAGCGCACACTCGCCTCCAGGCTGGCCTTGGCCACGCCCATCACATTGTAGTTGGGTACGGTGCGTACCGCGCCGAGATAGGTCATGGTGACCAGTGCCGCTTTTCGACCCTGCATCAGTGGGCGCCCTGCTTTGGCCAGGGCGGCGAAGCTGTAGGCGCTGATGTCATGGGCCATGGCGAAGCCTTCGCGGGTGAGGTTATCGAGATAGCTGCCATCCAAATGGTCGCGCGGGGCGAAACCGATCGAGTGAACGATACCGTCGAGACCACCCCACTCCTTTTCCAGGGTGCCAAACAGCTCGGCGATCTGCTGGTCGTCGGTCACGTCCAGCGGCATGATGATCTTTGCGCCGAACTTTTCCGCTGCGTCATCCACACGCTTTTTCAGTTTGTCCGTCTGATAGGTAAAGGCCAGCTCGGCGCCTTCCCGATGCATGGCTTCGGCCACGCCCCAGGCAATTGAGCGGTTACTGGCGATGCCGGTGATGAGGATGCGTTTGTCTTGTAAAAAACCCATGGAACAGTTCCTTGGTGAAGTGATCGAAAGGAACGCGGACAGCGGGCGTTTCAGCCCTGGGACCCGTGCTCAGGCCCTGGTACGTTCGTTATAGGAACCGGTAAAGGTACCGGAATTTCCCATCTGCGAAAAGTGCGGGGTGTTGCAGAAAGCCGCCTTTCACGCGCAGGGAAAGCATAATAGACTCTGTAACCTTTAATGACTTGCAATCCTGGAGAGAGGGAGAGACCACATGCAGCGTCGACTCAACGGTCGGGACGTCCTCTACTTTGGCGGCCTGGGGGTGATTCTGATCGCTCTCATCCTGGCCATGTACATGATCGACCGCCAGTGGCAGAAGATGGCCAGTATGGAGCAGCTGATGCGCGAGCAGGCCAACGACCTGCGTGAGATCGGGGGGCAGGTGAGAAATCTGGATGCGCGGATCGATAATGGGGTGTCGCTGACTGCCGAGCCTGCCGGTAGAGCCGACTCCGGCATTCCCGCGGCTTTTCAGCGCGCCTATAAAGCGACCCAGCAGCCGGACTACGCCGAGGGCGACTGGCTGGTGCAGGCCTTTGGGGTCAATCTGAAATCACTGACCCCTTTCGCCTCTACGGATACCTATTCTGCTGAGGTTGAGGGTTACGTATTGGAGAGTCTGCTCACGCGCAATCCCGAGACACTGGAATGGGAAGGTCTGCTTGCCGAGTCCTGGGAGGTCAGCGAAGATGGCCTGACCTTCGTGTTCAAACTGCGCGACGGCATTACCTTTTCCGATGGTGTGCCGCTGAGCGCCGAGGATGTGGCCTTCTCCTACAGTTTTATCATGAACGAGGCGATCCAGGCACCTCGGGAGCGTTCCTACTATTCGAAGATAGAGTCGGTGGAGGCGCTTGATCGGCTGACCGTCAAATTTCAATTCAAGGAACCCTACTTCAACGCCCTCTCTCTGGCCGGTGGACTGTCGGTGATGCCGAAGCACTTTTACGAGCCCTATCTACAGAAGCCGAACGACTATAACCAGTCCAAGGGGCTGCTGCTGGGTTCCGGTCCCTACCGGTTGGAGGATCCCCGCAGCTGGTCGCCCGATAAGGGCATGGTGGAGTTGCTGCGCAACCCCCGATACTGGGGGCCGATCCAGCCCTCTTTCAACCGTCTGTTGTGGCGGGTGATCGAAAACGACAGTGCCCGCCTGACCACCTTTCGCAACGGCGATATCGATAGTTACGGCTCCCGCCCCATCGAATACCGTAAGCTGGCGGCGGACAAGGATCTGGCAAAGCAGGCCGAACATTGGGAGTACATGAGTCCGGTCGCGGGTTACTACTATATTGCCTGGAATCAACAGCGCGAGGGCAAGGCGACCCGTTTTGCCGATAAGCGGGTACGCCAGGCGATGACCTATCTGATCGATCGCGAACGCATCATCAAGGAGATCTATCTGGGTTACGGTGAGGTGGCACTCAGCCCGTTCAACGCCAACAGCAAGCAGCACGACCCCAAGCTGGTGGCGCGACCCTATGACGAGGCCAAGGGTGTAGAACTATTGCGCGAAGCGGGCTATGAAGATCGCAATGGCGATGGCGTGCTTGAAGATGCAGACGGAAATCCATTCGAGTTCGAGTTGGTCTACGCCCAGAGCAGTGAAGATACCGGGCGCATGGTGCTGTTCCTCAAAGATATTCTGGCCCGCGCGGGTATTCTGCTCAAACCCAAACCCAGCGAGTGGTCGGTGATGCTCGATCTGATGAACAAGCGGGACTTTGCCGCCATCACCCTGGGTTGGACCAGTGGCCTGGAGACCGATCTCTATCAGATATTTCACAGCAGCCAGATTGCTGGCAAGGGTAACAATTTCATCAGCTATCGTAACCCGGATCTCGACCGGCTCATCGACGAGGCCCGAGCGACTGTCGATGAGGAGAAACGCATGCCCCTGTGGCGGGCGGCTGAAGACGAACTCTATGAGGATCAGCCCTACACTTTCCTGATGCGCCGCAAAAGCCTGATCTTCATCGACCGGCGCATCAAGAATGTGGTCAACACCAAGGTAGGCCTCAACTTCGGCAACCTGCCGATGGAGAACTATGTGCCGGCATCGGAGCAGCACTACCAGCAGTGAGTTAGGCCGGCAGCGTTACGCGGTTGGTACCGTTGTTGTACAAGAGATAACAAAGGGTGAAGGATGTGCTGTTTTGGCGCGCTGCGAGGCTCACTCACTGTGAGGGAATGGTTCGATAAAGTTGTCAGATCAGAATGGCACTTTCTTAAATGGATGAACTTCGTTTCAGTACATTGTGGTGGGGCTGGGCCCCAGCCCCACCATTTTCTGTTTGATAGGGGGCTTAAGCTCAGTGCCATGCGTGTCAGACGATAAATGCAAATGAATATGGACCCTGAATGCTGACCTACCTGCTACGCCGACTGCTGTTGATGTTCCCCACGTTGCTGGGAATCACGCTGGTGGTATTCGTGGTGATGGCTTCCTCACCGGGAGGCATTACTGCCGAGAGTCTGGTGGAGGGGCAGAATCTCGATCCGGAGGCGAAGAAGGAGATCACCGCCTACTATAACCGGCTATACGGTCTGGACGATCCGGCCTGGATGCAGTACCTGCGCTGGCTCAACAACGCCTCTCCCATCGGCTTTACTTTCGATGAGCAGAATGAACTCAGCGGCTTCTCCTTCACCAAGGGCTCAGATCTGGGAAAGAGTTTTCGTTATGGCCGCCCCGTTACCGACCTGCTTGCCGAGCGGGTGCCGATTACCGTTCTGCTCAATGTCCTCAGTATCCCGCTCGTCTATTTGCTGGCCCTGCTGGTGGGGGTCAGGGCGGCGGTGGAGCGGGGGCGATCCTTCGACATCAGCAGCGGTATGGTGATGTTGGGTCTCTGGTCAGTGCCGACCATGCTGGCCGGTGTGCTGCTGATCGGCTTCTTCGCCAACGAACAGTATTGGCACTGGTTTCCTACCGCCGGGCTGAGCGAGCGGGTGGTGATGGATCAGGTATTTCTGCCTCACTGGTCGAATCTATGGGATCTGGGGCTGTTGTTTCTGCTGGTGACGCTGAGTGCGGCTCTGTTTCTGGCCATGGCCAGTGCTGCACGTCAATGGCGCATGGGGTTCATCGGTCTGAGCTGGGTAGTGTTGGGCGCAGCCATGGTGTGGCAGCTGCCTGAAGCGGGACGCTCGCCACTGCTTTGGTTAATGATACCAGGCGCTTTCGCCCTGCTGGCTGTCTGGCTCGCCAGTACGGACTACCGGTTGTTGCGACAGCTCGGCTTCCTCTCCACTGGCTTGTTGGTCGGCCTGCTGTTAGCGGTCTACGGGATGCAGGGGGAGTGGCTGCGTGGATTTCTGTTAGATCGGGTCTGGCATCTGGTGTTGCCGGTGGTCTGCCTCTCCTATGGCGGCTTCGCCGGGTTGGCCAAGCTGACGCGTACGGCGGTGTTGGAGAATCTGCTCTCCGACTATGCGCGTACCGCCCGTGCCAAAGGGCTGGCCGAGTCGGCGGTGCTTTGGCGGCACGTCTTTCGTAACAGCCTGCTTCCACTGATCACGGTGGCGGCCAGTCTGCTGCCGAGCCTGTTGGCCGGTTCGGTGATCGTTGAGAGTATTTTCAGTATCGAGGGCATGGGCAAACTGGCGGTGGAGGCGGTGCAGACCCGCGACCGGGAACTGGTGCTCTCCATCACGCTCATCGGTGGCATGCTGACCCTGCTGGGCTATCTGCTGGCCGATTTCCTCTACGCCTTGGCCGATCCCCGAGTCAGCTATGACTGAGCCGCAGACCAAGCGACAGAGCTACTGGCGCCGCATCCTCGGCCAGACCTTCGTGCGTTGGGGCGCGCGGCTGGGTCTGTTTTGGGTTGGTGTGCTCGCCTTTCTGGGCGTCTTTGCCCCCTTTCTTGCCAGTAGTTTTCCGCTGTTGCTGAGCCAGGACGGCGAGCTGTCGAGTCCGGTGCTGGAGTATCTGCAGCCGGTGGATGTGCTGTTTCTGGTCGCTTTCATTACCCTCTTGCTGCTGATCCCACTGCAACTCACGCTCTTGCGCAAGCTGCTGGCCCTGGCGGGTGTGCTGGCTATCAGCGCCATCCTCGCCTATGCCTGGGTCTCGCCACCCAAGCTGGTGATCTACGAGCAGTATCGGGTGGCTGAGGCGCAGGGGAGCTACGACTGGGTGCTCTACGCGCCGGTACCCTATTCACCCAAGGACTATCAGCGCGACCGCGGCGAAAGCGGGTTGGAGGCGCCGTTGTCGAACAGTGAGCGCACCCACTGGTTCGGCACCGAGCAGAACGGCGCCGACGTACTCAGCCGCATGATCCACGCCTCGCGCATCGCCTTGGGCATCGGTTTTGTCGCCACCGGCATCGCCATGGTACTGGGAGTCATCATCGGCGGCCTGATGGGTTATTTCTCCGGCGTGGTCGATATCCTCGGCATGCGGCTGGTGGAGATCTTCGAGGCGGTACCAACCCTGTTCCTGCTGCTCACCTTCGTCGCCTTTTTCGGCCGCAGCCTCTATATCATGATGGTCATCATCGGCATCACCAGCTGGCCCGGCTACGCCCGCTATGTGCGCGCCGAGTTCCTGCGCCTGCGCAAGCAGGATTTCGTGCAGGCGGCAGAGGCAGCCGGCTTGCCACTCTCTTCGATTCTGTTCCGTCACATGTTGCCCAATGGCATGGGGCCGGTGCTGGTATCGGCCAGTTTCGGTGTGGCAGCTGCGATTCTGGCGGAGGCGACTTTGAGTTTTCTCGGTCTCGGTCTGGTGGACGATCCCTCCTGGGGCGAGATGCTGAATCAGGCGGTGAAGTCCTCCAGCTTCAACTGGTGGATGGCGGCCTTTCCGGGGGGAGCCATCTTCTTCACCGTGTTCGCCTACAACCTGATCGGTGAGGCGCTGCGCGACGCCATCGATCCCTACCTGAGCAAGTCGGGCTGATGCTGCTGTCAGTGAAAAATCTGCATACCTGGTTCCGCCATCAGGGGCGCACCATCAAGGCGGTGGACGATGTCAGTTTCGAGATCGATCGTGGCGAGACCTTCTGCCTGGTCGGTGAGTCGGGTAGTGGTAAGTCGATCACAGCACTCTCTATCATGCGCTTGTTGCCCGGCACCAACCTGGATCGCCACGACGGCGAGATCCGCTTCCAGGCACAGGGCGAAGCGTCGGTCGGTCTGACGAGCCTCAGTGAGGCCGAGATGCGTCAGGTGCGGGGTGGGCAGATCGCCATGATCTTCCAGGAGCCCATGAGCTCCCTCAACCCGGTCTTTACCATTGGTGAGCAGATCCTGGAGGCGGTGCAACTCCACTTTCCCGAGCTCAGCGAGGAGGATGCCTGGGCGCGGGTGATGCTGGCCCTGCGTGAGGTGCAGCTGCCTGATCCGGAGACCCGGGTTCAATCCTATCCCCACCAGCTCTCGGGCGGACAACGCCAGCGGGTGATGATTGCCATGGCCATGGCCTGCGAGCCCGATCTGCTGATTGCCGATGAACCTACTACCGCGCTGGATGTTACGGTGCAGCGGGAGATCCTGCGTCTGATGAAGGCGCTGCAGCAACGTACCGGCATGGCGATCCTCTTTATCACCCACGACTTCGGCGTGGTCTCCGAGATTGCCGACCGGGTCGGCGTCATGCAAAAGGGCAAACTGGTCGAGGTGGGGCAGACCGAGCAGCTCATCCGTCGTCCTCAACACAGCTACTCCAAGGCGCTGATCGCCGCTCTACCGGAGAATCTGGCGCGTCATGCACCCCATACCCCGGTAAGTGATGCGGAGCCTCTGATCCGCCTGCGCCAGTTCCAGATCCACTTTCCCGTGCGCAAGGGGTTGTTTCGCCGGGAGGTGGACCGGGTGCGGGCGGTGGATGGGGTCGATCTGGAGATCCCGCGCGGCCAGATTCTTGCCCTGGTGGGAGAGTCGGGCAGCGGCAAGACCACCCTGGGTCGTGGCATCCTGCGGCTGACCGAGCCGACCGGCGGTCAGGTGGACTTCGATAACACCGACATCACCCAGCTCGACCGTCGCCAACTGCGTCGTTTTCGCCGCCACATGCAGATCATCTTCCAGGACCCGATCTCATCACTCAATCCGCGACTCAGTATCGCCGGCATCATCACTGAGCCGATGAAGGTGCATGGCATCGGCGAGAATCAGGAGCAGCGACTGGAGATCGCCCGCGACCTGCTGGCGCAGGTGCAGATGGAGGAGGATGCCCTGTGGCGCTATCCCCATGAGTTCTCCGGCGGTCAGCGCCAGCGCATCGGCATCGCCCGCGCCCTTTCACTCAATCCCTCGTTCATCGTCTGCGATGAGATCACCAGTGCGCTGGATGTCTCGGTACAGGCGGAGATCCTGCGCATGCTGCTGGATCTGCGCGCAGAGCGCGGCCTGACGCTGCTCTTTATCACCCACAACATCGGCGTGGTGGAGTATGTCAGCGATCGCACTGCGGTGATGTATCAGGGACGTATCGTGGAACAGGGCCCCACTGCTGACATCATCAATCGGCCACAGGAACAGTACACCCAGCAGCTGATTGCCGCGGTGCCGAGGGTCAGGTTCTGAAGCCACCGTTGATCGAGATCGAGGGTCTGCAACTCCGCCTGGGCGAAGGCGAGGGCGGCCCCCTCATCGTCGACACTATCGATTTTGCCATCGCCCCAGGCGAAACCTTCGCCCTGGTTGGCGAGTCGGGCTGCGGCAAATCGATGACCGCCCTGGCGATGATGGGGTTGCTGCCAAACCCTATCCATGCCAGCAGCGGTGCGGTTCGGCTGCAAGGGCGAGATCTGCTGAGTCTGCCCGAAAAAGCGATGCGCCGGCTTCGCGGCGGCCGTCTGGGGATGGTCTTCCAGGAGCCGATGAGCTCTCTTAACCCAGTGCTGCGCATCGGCGAGCAGATCGCCGAAGCGGTGCGGCTGCACGATAACCTGCATGGCCGGGCGGTGGGTGAGCGGGTCGTGGAGTTGCTGACAGCAGTGGGCATTGCTGACGCGCCAGCTCGCGCTCAAGCCTATCCCCACCAGCTCTCCGGCGGCATGAAACAGCGGGTGATGATCGCCATGGCACTGGCGGGTCGTCCCTCGCTGCTGATCGCGGATGAACCCACTACGGCTCTCGACGTTACCATTCAGGCTCAGGTGCTTGGACTGCTCAAGCAGCTGCAACGGGAGACCGGGATGGCCATTCTGCTCATCACCCACGATCTGGGGGTGGTGGCGGAGTCGGCCGACCGCTTGGCGGTGATGTACGCCGGGCAGATCGTCGAGACGGCGCTGGTCGCCAACTTCTTCCGTTCGCCACAGCACCCCTACAGCCGCAAGCTGTTCGATGCCCTGCCGGAGCGGCGACCTTCAGGTACGCCGTTGGGTGTAATTGAAGGGGCAGTGCCGGCGCTGGATCGACTTCCCGAAGGCTGCCGCTTCGCGCCTCGCTGTGACCTGGATGAGCCCCACTGTCACCAGAGCGCGCCTGACTGGCGTGCGCTGACGCAGGGTGGGGTGCGCTGTTTTCGTCCGGGCTTGCTGCCGCCAGATCACTCTCAGCCTGGCGAGAGCCTTGCGCCAGTTGATGCGTTTCAATCCTTCGCTCAGGCAGCGCATCTGGTGGTGCGGGGTCTGAAAGTCCACTTCCCCATCCGTCGGGGTCTGCTGCGTCGGGTGACGGCTAGCGTGCGTGCGGTTGATGGGGTCGATTTTGATCTGGCGCCAGGACGAACACTGGCGTTGGTTGGCGAGTCGGGCTGCGGCAAGAGTAGCGCCGGTCAGGCGATACTGCAGCTGATCCGTCCCAGTGCGGGAAGTGTGCGTTATGGCGATGATGAGCTGACCCGCTTGACCGGAGAGAGCTTGCGCAGACTCCGGGGCAAGCTGCAGATCGTTCTGCAGGACCCGGTCTCCGCCATGAACCCGCGCCTGAAGGTGAGCGAGATCGTTGCCGAAGGGATGCGGGCTCAGGGTATCGAGCGGCCGATCCGTGAACAGCGGGTGGGCGAGCTATTGGCCCAGGTGGGGCTGCCGCCCGAGGCAGCAGGACGCTATCCGCATGAATTTTCGGGTGGGCAGCGCCAGCGAATCTGCATCGCACGGGCGCTGGCGGTGGCGCCGAAAGTGATCGTCTGCGATGAACCCACCAGCGCGCTCGATGTCTCGGTGCAGGCGCAGATTCTTAATCTGCTGCAGCAACTGCAGGCGGAGTTGGGGCTCGCATATCTTTTCATCAGCCACGATCTGTCGGTGGTCGCTCACCTGGCCCATGATGTGGCGGTGATGTACCTGGGGCGCATCGTGGAACAGGGAGGGGTGCGGGAGGTGCTCGAGAGGCCGGCCCATCCCTATACCAAGGCGTTACTGGCAGCGGTACCGGTGGCCGATCCGCAGCGGCATCGTGAGGTCATTCAGCTGCAGGGTGAGATGCCCTCGCCAGCCGATCCACCCAGCGGTTGCCATTTCCATCCACGCTGTCCGCTGGCGGACGCGGTGTGCCGGCAAGCCTATCCCGGGCGGGTTGCCCTGAGTGATAGCCATCAGGTGAGCTGCTGGCGGGTGTTGGGTGACGGCGCGGAGGGTTGATTCGGGGCGGTTGGTGGGGCAGGGCCCCACCGAAACAGCCTCAGGACATGTGCATGCCGCCATTGATGGAGAAGTCGGAACCGGTGACATAGCCGCAATCGTCGCTGCAGAGGAAGGAGACCGCTTTGCCGATCTCCTCCGGCAGGCCGAGGCGGCCGACCGGGATCTGCTTGATGATCTTGTCGAGCACCTCTTGCGGGATCTTGGTCACCATCGGGGTTGCCACATAACCCGGTGAGATGGTGTTTACAGTGACCCCCTTGGCGGCTACCTCCTGGGCCAGCGCTTTGGTGAAGCCGTGGATGCCGGCCTTTGCCGCGGAGTAGTTGCACTGGCCGAACTGGCCCTTCTGAGCATTCACCGATGAGATGTTGACGATGCGGCCAAAACCCTTTTCCAGCATCGGGTTGATCACCAGTCGGGTCATGTGGAACATGCTGTCGAGATTGGCGGTCATGACCTCGTTCCACTGTTCCCAGGTCATTTTGCGGAAGGTGCCGTCGCGGGTGATGCCCGCATTGTTGATCAGGATGTCGACGCTGGCGCCAGTCTGCTCCTGCACGTTTGCCACACAGGCAGCGCAGGATTCAGCATCCGTGACGTCGCCATAGGCGGTAAGGATTTCATAGCCCTCTTTGGCTTGCTCATCTTGCCACGCCTTGGCCTTGTCGTGATTGCCACCGGCGTTGTAGCCGGCAACCACCGTGACGCCGGCATCGCTCAGGGCGCGGCATATAGCCGTGCCGATGCCGCCGGTACCGCCTGTCACCAGTGCGATTTTCTGGGTCATGATTTCACTCCTCGATCTCTTGTTTTTTGGTTTTTCAGGCGGGCCACTGGCATGCCTGTCGAAATGAAACTAATGGTCTGATGCGACAATGTCAAAACAGGCCCTACCGGTGTCAGCGAGCCCATTCGCCAAGAATAGTCGGAATTGGGTTGGAAGTTCCCCACGAGTTTTTGGTCTATTTGGCGGATTTTCGGTATTCTCGGCAAATTATGCGCCTGACTATCCAATCCAAACTCTTTTTCAGCCATTTTGCCGCGATCATTCTGATCTCCGGCAGTGTGGGTACCTATTTTTACCAGAGCGCCATCGACAACCTGACCCAGGCCTTGCGCTCGCGCCTGCAGAACAGTGCAGCACTGGTAAGTCACGGCCTGAATGTGCAGAGTCTTGATCAGATCCGTGCCATGGAGGATATGAATACAGCGGCCTACAAAGAGGGGGTTGAGTCACTGCGTGATTTCGTCAAGGCCAATCCCGATATCGCCTTCATCTATGTGATGAGAAAGGTGGGCGACAGGGCGGAGTTCGTGCTCGATTCCGATACCGACGATCCAGCTGCACCGGGCGAAGACTATCCCTATGACCTGCCTGCACTGATGGAGGGTTTCATCCGTCCCGCCGTCGACCGGGAGATCACGAAAGATCGCTGGGGGAGTTTTCTCTCCGGCTATTCGCCGCTCGATGCCGGCAAGGGTATCTATCTGGTGGGCATCGATATGTATGCAGGCGAAGTGGAGTCGAAGCTCAAAGAGATTCGGCTGGCCGGAGTTCTCTCGCTTGCCCTGTCGATCATTCTGGCCATGATCTTCAGCCGTTTTCTCAGTCTCAACTTCACCCGGCGTATCTCCATGGTGACTGACCGTCTGGCGAGCATCGCTCCCGATCAGTCGGTGGAGCAGGTTGACGGCCAGGGGGATGAGCTGAGTCAGCTCTCCAGCGCCTTTGAACAGATGTCGCAGAGACTTGAGAACAGCCGAAGAGAGATCGAGGAGAATCAGACTGCACTGCGCAAGGCGCGTGATGAGCTGGAGAATCGTGTCAACGAAAGGACTGGTGAGCTGGTCAAGGCCAACCAACAGTTGACACAAGAGGTCGCCGAGCGTCGGCATATGGAACAGCGCCTGGAACAGTTATCGCAGACCGATTATCTGACCGGCATTCTCAATCGCCGGGCTATCAGCAGGAAGTTGGAAGAGGAGCAGACAACTGTCACGGCAGCTGAGGAGAGCTTCTGTATCATCCTGCTCGATCTCGACCATTTCAAGGAGATCAACGACCAGTATGGACACGCAGTGGGGGATCAGGCGCTGAGGCACGCGGTGGAGCGTCTGCGCAACGGCATCCGGGACTCGGATCTGTTGGGACGTTGGGGAGGCGAAGAGTTCATCATCGTGGCCCCCAGGACCAGTTTGGCTGAGGCCGAAGGCCTTGCTGAACGGCTCTGTCGCAGTCTTGCCGGCAGTCGCATCACTTCTGAGGGGGAATCAGTCGAGATTACCGGCAGTTTTGGTGTTACCCGCTACATCCCGGGAGAGGCTCTCGATACCTGTCTCAAACGCACGGATGACGCCCTGTATGCGGCTAAGCGGCAGGGGCGCAATCGAATCATCGTCCTCTCCCTGGAGTAGTCCGCTAGCGAACTGCTAACCGTTGGTTGCGCATGCCCTGTCTCCATAGTCGGTTTCAGTTCCGCGACGCGGTTTATTGATCGCCCCCTGTTTTATGCTGCCGAGGTCGGCGCAGTAGTCCTCTTCGCAACAGGGGAAAGTGTTGGGACAGACGTAGAATCCAGCGCCGGCCCTTCGCCGAATGGCGCATGATGATCGGCGTACCGAGCATCATCAGGGGTATCCCAATCGGGAGCGGCAACCAGAAGGTGATCAGACCGCCAATGATGCTGAGGGAGCCGAGGCTGATATAGAGCCATTTGAGTAGCATCAGGATAGCCGTTGTGAGACATGCGATTGCCTATTCTAGAAGCGAAGGGTGAAAGTTTGATGACTCACTCTTATCTGGCCTCTGGCCGCGGCATTGCAGTGTGGCGGATGTGGTTTCAGAATAACTCTTTCCCATCAATAACCAATAACCACAGGAGACCAGGCTGTGTCGATCGATTGGCAAAACAGCTACGCCGCCGTTTGGCGATCCCGCAAGGCTTATCTAAGGGCGATCCCCCACATCGACCCGATCATGTTTGACACACTGGTTGGTATCGATCAGCAGAAAGCGGCGCTGATGAACAACACTGAGCGGTTTCTGGCGGGTGCCGGGGCCAACAACGCACTGTTGTGGGGTAGTCGCGGGACCGGCAAGTCTTCCCTGATCAAGGCGATTCTCAATCACTACAAAGCACGCGGGTTACGTCTGATCCAGGTTGATCGTAACGACCTGATCGAACTGCCGGAGATCGTCGATGAGATCCGTGAGCTGCCCTATCACTACATCGTCTTCTGCGACGATCTGACTTTTGAGAGCGGAGAGGCCTCCTACCGCGCTTTGAAGAGTGTTCTCGACGGCTCCATTGAAGCAGCGCCCGACAACGTGCTTATCTACGCCACCTCAAACCGGCGTCATCTGCTACCCGAGACCATGGGCGAAAACCAGGAGGCTCAGGTGGTGGACCGGGATCTCCACCTGGGGGACACCATCGAAGAGAAGCTCGCCCTGTCGGACCGCTTCGGGCTCTGGCTCTCTTTCTA
Organism: Candidatus Thiodiazotropha sp.; assembly: GCA_037384445.1. Classification (GTDB taxonomy): domain Bacteria; phylum Pseudomonadota; class Gammaproteobacteria; order Chromatiales; family Chromatiaceae; genus Thiodiazotropha. The sequence goes on along the minus strand of JARRNY010000011.1, from coordinate 18,788 downwards.
TCCCATTAACTGGCAGGGTTATCTGGCCATCGTCGACAGCTACTTCATGGACTACAAGGGCGACCGGGAAGCCCTGCATGAGGCGGCCAAGCATTTTGCTATGGCCCGTGGCGGGACCAAGAGCGGGCGGGCGGCACTGCAATTCTTTCGCGCCTTTTCGGGCTAGGGCCTATCGGATTAGTGTTAACAGGCCCTAGGGGGCAGGGGGCAGTATGCCCGGCGGGAGCGCTGCCCCACCCAACCCATTCGGATTGGGTAGGGTGCAGTCTGCTTAGTTGGCGGCGGCCTTCGCCTTCTCGATCCAGCTGTCGAACTTCTTCTGATTGGCCTTGATCCAGGCATCGGCATGGCGTTCGATATCCTTCGGGCTGTCTTCGCCGTCGCGCATGCGCAGGTTCTGGGTACTGATGTCATTGCTGCTCACCCGCATGATGGAGAAGAGCTTGGCGGCATCCGGGTGGGCCTCGGCGAACTTCCGGTTGGCGACGATACGCTGGCTGTTGGCCTGAAAACCGTAGTTGGAGCCGTCGGGCAGGCTGGTGTCTACGTCCTTGCGCTCGCCGGGCAGGGAGCTGAAGGGGACCTGCAGCCAGATCACGTCCTTGCCGGGTACCAACACGCCGCTGATCCAGTAGGGGGTCCAGGTGTAGTAGAAGATCGGCTCGCCCTGGCGATAGCGGGCGATGGTGTCGGCGATGATGGCGGAGTAGGAGCCCTGGTTGTGGGTCACCGTGTCGCGCAGACCATAGGCGTCCAGGTGGTGCTCGATCACCTGTTCACAACCCCAGCCCGGTGTGCAGCCGGTCAGGTCGGCCTTGCCGTTGCCGTTGGCGTCGAACAGTTTGGCGATCTTGGGATCCTTGAACTGGGCGATGTTGGTTATGTTGTGGGCCTTCGCCGTCTTCTTGTCGATCAGATAGCCCTGCAGCGCGCCGGGCGAGTAGACTCCCTCGCGATAGAGCTTTTCGTCACCACCGGCCTTCTCGTAAAAGTCGATGTGCAAGGGATCCCAGTGGTCGGCCAGGAAGGTGGCGTCGCCGTTGGCGATGGCTACGTGGCCGGCGGCGTATTCGATCTCCTTGATTGGCTTGACGTCATAGCCGAGCCGCTCCAGTGCCTTCATCACCAGCAGGGTCTGGAAGGTCTCTTCGGCGATGGAGCTCTTTAGCGGCTGAACGCTGACGCCTTTGCCCGGCAGTTCGGCTGCCTGGGCGCTGAGGCCCAGGATCAGCCCGGCGGCGGCCATGAAGTGGATGAGCGGTTTGACGAGTTTTGATAGGCGCATAGGATACCTCCTCTGCATTGATAGGCGGATGTTGTGAGTCTATTTCTGTTCCATGCTGGCGGACCGTTCGGGCTTGTTCAGCAAACGGTAGATCAGCCCGGCGGGGCCGCTCTCGTACCAGTGACGGGTGGGTTTGTCCCGAGTCGCCTGGCCCATGGCCTGGGTCATGCGGTCGAGGATGATGGCGAGGATGACGATGCCGACGCCGCCGATGGTGGCCAGGCCCATATCCAGACGGCCGATCCCGCGCAGCACCATCTGACCCAGACCTCCCACCGCGATCATGGAGGCGATCACCACCATCGACAGGGCCAGCATCAGGGTCTGGTTGACCCCGGCCATGATGGTCGGCATGGCCAGCGGCAGTTGCACGCGCAGCAGCAGTTGCCGGGGCGAGGCGCCAAAGGAGCGTGCCGCCTCCACCAGGTCTTCCGGTACCTGACGGATACCCAGACTGGTGAGCCGGATCAGCGGCGGCAGGGCGAAGATGATGGTGACTACCACGCCGGGGACGTTGCCGATGCCGAAGAGCATCACCACCGGTACCAGGTAGACGAAAGCGGGGGTGGTCTGCATGGCATCGAGAACGGGACGCACGAAGGTGGTGGCCCGTTCGCTACGCGCCAGCCAGATGCCGGTAGGCAGGCCGATGACGATGCAGAAGACCACCGAGGTCAGCACCAGGGCCAGGGTCACCATGGCCTGCGACCAGGCGCCGATGAGGCCGACGATGGCCATGGAGATGACCGAGCCAATGGCCAGCCGGCGGCCAGCCGCCTGCCAGGCAAGCAGACCGATGATGACCAACATCAGCAGGTCCGGCACCGCTTGCAGCGCCGATTCGATACCGGTGAGGGTGGCGTCGATGGGCCAGCGGATGGCCTGAAACACGCCGCGGAAGTTGTCCACCAGCCAGGTCAGTCCCTGGTCGACCCAGCTGCCCAGCGGGATCACCGCCTCCTGGAAGGGATCGAGCAGATCGAAGCTGCTATCGGGTACGGCGTCACTGCCGGCAAGCCAGTCGCCTCCGGTGTCCGGGGCGGAGATGGTGCTCTCGCCGCCGCCCCAGGGGTTGGATTGCGTCGAGGTGGTCGGATCGGGCTGGACCGGCGTATTCGTGCTGGCGTCCGCCCAAGGATTGGGTGTGTTTTCGGCGGCCATCTATTCTACCTCCCGGTCTAGGGTCTGCAAGAGTACGGCTTTGGAGATTACCCCCCGGTAGTGGCCGTTTTCGTCCACCACCGGCAGACCGCAGGGGGATTCGGCTACGCTACCGATCACTTCGGTCAATGGGGTGTCGTAAGGCAGGCTGGAGATATCGGGGAGGTAGGCGTCGGAGAGTTTGGGTTGTTCGGCCTTGAGCTGCTCACTAAGGGTGTCCACCGATACAACGCCGCAGAAGTGCAGTCCCTTGTCCACCACGTAGCCGTAGTCGCGGTCATAGTCCTGCAGGCGTTTGAGCGCGCGCCGTACCCCGTCCTCGTGGCGTTCGATCACGGTGACCTGGGTCTTGCGGGCGATGTCGCCGGCGCGGAACACGGTGGCCACGTCGACACCGCGGAAGAAGGCGCGCACGTAGTCGTCCTCCGGGTTGCGCAGAATCTCGTCGGGTGTGCCCACCTGCACCACGCGCCCACCCTCCATAATGGCGATGCGATCGCCAATGCGCATCGCCTCGTCGAGGTCATGGGAGATGAAGATGATGGTGCGGTCGCTGTTCTCCTGCAGCTTCAGCAGCTCGTCCTGCATTTCGCTGCGAATCAGCGGGTCGAGCGCCGAGAAAGCCTCATCCATCAGCATCACCGAGGGGTCGTTGGCCAGGGCGCGGGCCAGTCCCACCCGCTGCTGCATGCCGCCCGATAACTCGTCCGGATAGCTGTCGGCCCAGGCCTTGAGCCCCACCTGATCGAGGGCGGCCAGGGCGCGCTGCTCCCGTTCGTCGCGATCGATGCCGGCCAGCTCCAGACCGAAGGCGGCGTTTTGTCCTACTGTCATATGGGGCATCAGGGCAAAGGATTGGAAGACCATGCTCATGTCCATGCGACGCAGTTCCAGCAGCGCCTTGTCATCCATAGAGGCAATGTCGCGTCCGTCCACCAGCACCTGGCCGGCGGTGGGCTCGATCAACCGGTTGAGTAGCCGCACCAGCGTCGATTTCCCAGAACCGGATAGTCCCATGATGACGAAGATCTCGCCGGCGTTGATGGCAAAACTGGCGTCGCACACGCCCACGGTCTGTCCGGTGCGATCGAAGATCTCCTCTTTGGCGACCCCCTCCTGCAGTAATTTCAATGCCTGCTTGGGTTCGTCGCCGAAGATCTTGTAAAGATTCTTGATCACCACTTTTTCAGTCATATTTCTCATGCCATCGGTTATCTCGAGGTTTATCGTCTGAGTCCGAATGCCTATCCATGGTCCGGCTGCTACTGCGTTGTCGACTAGCCGCCATTGGCCACGAAGCGTTGCTCGTGCTTGAGCCCCATGTAGAGGGCCACACACATCGCAACCAGTACCAACGTGAAGGGCAGGCCCACCGTGATCGCCGCCGCCTGAAGCGCGCCGAGGGCGTCAGCGCCGCCGCCGAACAGCAGGGCGCCGGCGATCAGCCCCTCCATAACGGCCCAGAAGATGCGCTGGGGTACCGGCGCATCGAGCTTGCCGCCGGCGGTAATGCTGTCGATCACCAGGGAACCGGAATCGGATGAAGTGACGAAGAAGACCAGCACCAGCACAATGCCGAGGATCGAGGAGAGGGTGGCCAGGGGCAGATGCTCCAGCATCTGGAACAGGGCCAGGGAGACATCGCCGATGCCGTTGGCCAGCTCGCCCACATGGGCCTGGACCTGCGCCAGACCGTTGCCGCCAAAGGCAGTCATCCAGATCAGGGTGATGACTGTCGGTACCAGCAGCACGGCGATGAGGAACTCCCGCACGGTGCGTCCCTTGGAGACGCGGGCGATGAACATGCCGACGAAGGGCGACCAGGAGATCCACCAGGCCCAGTAGAAGACGGTCCAGCCGTGGTAGAACTTCTGGTCGGTGCGATCTATCCAGTTGCTCAAAGGGATCAGGTTTTCAACATAGGCCTTCGTGGTGTCGAAGAGGTTGCCGAAAAAGCCCAACCCTGAGCCCATGACGATGACAAACAACAGCAACAACAGGGCCAGCGACATGTTGATGTTGCTGAGGATCTTGACCCCGCCGTCGAGGCCGCGCACCACCGAGATGGTAGCCAATGAAGTGACGCCGATGATGATGGCGATCTGGGTGTTGATGGTGTTGGGAATGTCGAACAGGTATTTGAGTCCCCCTGCCGCCTGCTGTGCGCCGAAGCCGAGCGAGGTGGCGAGACCGAAGATGGTGGCCATCACCGCCACCACGTCGATGAGGTGGCCGAACCAGCCCCAGGAGCGGTCCTTGATAAAGGGAAAGAAGGCGGAACGGATGGTCAGGGGCAGGCCCTTGTTGTAGGTGAAGAAGGCCAGCGAGAGGGCTACGACCGCGTAGATGGCCCAGGGGTGGAGCCCCCAGTGGAACATAGTGGCGCCCATCGCCAGTTCGGCGGCCTGCGGGGTGTCTTTGGCGACGTTCAGCGGCGTGCCCCACCAGTCGGTGTAGTAGGCGGTGGGTTCCGCCACGCTCCAGAACATGAGCCCTATGCCCATGCCTGCAGCGAACAGCATCGCGAACCAGGACAGGGTGGAGAATTCCGGCTTGGCGTCGACGCCGCCGAGCCGGATACGCCCCACCGGCAGCACGATCAGCAGCAGGCAGAAGATGACGAAGAGATTGCCGGCGACCAGAAACAGCCAGTCGAAATTGTCGATCGACCAGCTCTTGGAGCCGTCAAAGGCCTGTTTCGCTTCATTGGGGAACATCAGGGTGCCGATGACAAACATTAGCACCAGCAGGGAGGAGACGATGAATACGGGGTTGTGGAAATCCATTCCCCAGTTGCGGATGTTGTCCTGTCCTATCTCGTAGTCTGTATTGTAACGATCTGGCATGGGGGGCTCCGGTTTCGGCGGCTGCGATCAGATAAATCGTTTTGGATCCGGACGGCGGTAATTGCGGCCGTCCCTGGCCGCACACACCGCCATCAGGGAGCGCTGAAATCGAAGCGCAGTCCGGCAGCAATCACCTGTCCACCATCACAGCTCCAGCAGGTCTCGTTAAGGCCGCCGTGCTCTTCGGTAATGGCGGCGGTCTCATCTTCGCTGTAGTACTCGACAAAGAATTTCAGATCTTTTTGATACTGGTGGTCCCAGCCAAGATGAATAATGGTTTCACCGTAGTGATCCACATCAGCGACCATGGCTTTGAAGGTATTCTTGCCCATGGTGTAACCCGCATAAACGTTCATGGCATGGTCACCGTCAGCGCCATAGCCATTGTCGATGTCACTGTTATGCTGTTCGTATTTGGCGCCGATATAGAGATCGTCCATGGCCTGCCACATGAGCGATGTGCCGAGAATGCTGGAGTCATATTGACCGCCCAGGTCATCGATGCCGCCTGACACGGTCAAGTCGCCGAAGGTATAGCTAAGTGTTGCCTGCAAGCGATCGTCGGTGTGCCCGTTGCTCTCTGCGGCGCCATTATCCAAGCTGTAACCGACCGATCCCGAGAGACCGCCGAAACTGGGGGAGTAGTAGGCTATGGTGTCGCCCTTGCGAAAGGTGGTATAGGTGGCAAACCCGCTATAGTAGCTACTGAACATGTCGACCGGGTAGGCGATGGCATTGTAGTAGGGCATCCACATCTGACCGACTGACAGATCGCCAAAACCGCCTTTTATGCCGACCTTGCCGATGCGGACATCCTCATCCTGATCCCAGGGATCCTGGACCGCTTTGTTGGGTAGGTCGAGCGGCAACTCGAGTTTCCCGTAAGCCGTGAGAGAGTCGTTGAGCTTATGTGTGGCATTGAAGCCGAGTCTGGAATAGGCGTCGCGCCAGCCGGTATAGGAATCGAGGTTACTCTCGTCGTCAGGGCTGACCGCTTCGGCATGGAAACGCAGTGAGCCGTAGAAGTCGAACTCGAGCGCACTCGCCCCTGTGCTGGTAATGAAAGTAAGCGCAGCAACTGCTGATGTCATACAATATTTACTTTTGTTCTTCATGTGGCGATACCTAAAAAAATGAGAATGGTGTGTAACGTCGGCAAATCGACAGGAATGCGTGCTGCCGCTGAGCTAAGCGGTGAAAAAGCCAGGTTTTGGAGGTGGTCAGATGCCGCCGATCCAGAGGCGGCCGATCAGTGCGGCGAAATGGCGGGCGCTGATGGTAGTGCGCGATTGACCGCACACCATTGGCTGGTGCTGGTGCTGGAGTCGGGCAGGCTGATTACACTGCAGTGTCCGACTTCCAGATGTTCTACCAAGACTGGGTGCGCAATGCCCACGGTGCGAAGCAGCCGCATGCAATGCATCATGCAAATACATTTAAATAACCGGGTTTATTGGATATGACGCAGTTGCAGCGTCCTGAACTCACGCTTTTATAAAATCACAGCGTTTTCGAAGGGTGATGCGGACATTATGCCCATGGGGCTGTTTGATTGCAAACAGGCGGAATACCGGTCCTGAAACGGATAAACGAGCTTAAGAGATATCAATCGATATGCGTTTAACCATCGTTGTGCTCCTCGGAGGGCTATCTGTTTTATTGGTCGGACTGGGTTTGCTGGGAACCCTTTTGGGGGTCAGAGCGACTATCGAACAGTTTTCCTATGCCCAGACAGGTGTCGTCATGGCCGGTTACTATGCGGGTTACATTGTAGGTACCTGGCGTGGTCCCTCTATCATTCGCAGGGTAGGCCATATACGCACATTTGCTGCATTGAGCGCGCTTTGCGCCACTACCACCTTGCTGTTCGGGTTTCTGGCAGATCCCTGGACCTGGTTTTTCTTGCGCATATTGAACGGCGCCTCGGTAGTGGGACTCTACATGGTGGTAGAGAGCTGGTTGAATGAGAAAACACCGGCCAACAAGCGCGGTCGTGTTTTTGCCATCTACATGATCACAACGTTAATGGCGCTTGCCAGCGGGCAGTTTCTGCTCCTGGTTTATGAACCTTCGACTCTCTTTCCGTTTGCGCTTGCAAGTGTGCTGATCACATTGGCCATTATTCCCATCGCGGTGGTACGGGTGGCGGAGCCCGCGATCGATACACATCAACATCTACCCCTACTGCAATTGTTCACACTTTCACCCTTGGGCGCTGTCGGCTCGATCTGCGCAGGAACTGTCAATGGGGCTTTCTGGGGTATGACTCCAATGTTCGGAATTCGCGTCGGCATGCAGGAGGTGGACATCGCACTCCTCATGAGTGCCACGATTGTCGGTGGGGCGCTCCTGCAATTGCCTATAGGTCACCTCTCCGATCGACATGATCGGCGCACCATTTTGTTATTGGTCAGCTTTGCTGGTGCGGTCACATCAGGCATCGCCGGCATGATGGTGTTATGGGATTCAGCCGGATTGAATCTGGTTGCCTTTCTCTATGGTGGTTTAATGTTCTCCGTTTATGCCATCAGCGTTGCGCATACCAACGACTATCTGGAATCGACGCAGGTTCTGGGCGCTACACAGGGATTACTGTTGTTGTATGGTTTTGGTGCGCTCATTGGCCCGCTTGTTGGGGGATGGCTAATGAGCGTGGTCGGTGCTGCCGGCTTGCCGATATTTTCGTCGTTGACGCTATTGTTATTCTGTATTTTCGGCTTGTATCGCATGACCCAGCGGGCATCGCCATCGATTGAGGATCAGACTGACTTTGTGCCCCTGGCGCGTACCAGTCCGGTTATGATGGAGATGCATCCTCAAACCGATACAGATATGGAGCCCGACTTGGTTGATGAGAAGTCAGACTCGTAACTGTGGTCAATCCTCTCCTGAATAGACGAACCAGGCCATAGATATTAATACACTCAGGGCTACAAGCGTGGCTCGCGCCCCGCAGGAAGTGCCTTTGGGGTGCCGGCAATGGCCCAGCCCTCGTTAAGCGCCGCAACACCGAGCTGAGCCACGCTTGTAGCCCCTATCCTTATGATATTGTAACTACAGGCCGTCGTGAGTTTGCTCACGGACTGCGTTATCAAAACTTGCTGTAGGAGTGCTACAGCGGCGTTTTGATGCCTTGCCGTGAGCAAACTCACGACGGCTGAGTGTATTAATATCTATGGCCTGGTTCGTATGCTCTCAAGGTGAAACGGTAGTAAAACACACCACGCTTTGTGTTCATGCATAGTTTTTGTCAGGCCGCATCTACCTCGCGTTTTTAATCTTCTCTTAAGGTAGCGATAGCACTACATAGTTCTCTCTCAGAGACAAGTTATAGTGTGCCGATTTATTGTCCTAATCATCAGTTCTGCGAATCGTTTGTCAAAGCCAGTGCTATTTGTGAACTGACATCAGCTTTTGCGTAATGGGAAAATGGTCCCAGGAATTTTGTGCCTAAATTCACAGAAGCTTTCTCTTCATGTCGGCACTATCGCCCTGTGCTTTATCTATGTCAGTCACCTGCTTTTATTTGAATAATATTTCGAAAAGCACGCTGAACGAGTAAAGCCGCTTGTAGCTGGTGTCTTCGCATTCTCTGAAGTCAGCCAGTCAGCCCATACAATGGAATTGAGAGAACGAACAATTATGTATACAAAGAAGAGATTGACGTTTCTGATGCTTGGAGCCGCGTTGCTGACCGGAGCCCATGAAGCGAACGCACGTAGTTCATATACAACAGATATCAACAGTACCTGCAATAATCTTGGTTATGATCTGACCTCGGCATATGCATCTGACAGCTGTACGGCTTGCCACCAAGATAACAATGCAAAGAGCGCATACAGTGCAGGAGACTATGAGTACTTTTGCCCTGCGCCTGATGTCATAGTGACATGTACTGACGCGGACAACGACGGATATTATGCGGAAGGAGACAGTTGCGGAACGCTGGCCGATTTCAATGACAATGAAGCAACGGCCTATCCGGGTGCGACGGAAGATTGTAGTGACGGCATAGATAACGATGGCAACGGCAAGGTCGATGCGGCTGATCCCAATGCGGTCAATTGTCCCGCGATCTGTACCGATATGGATGCTGATGGATACTCCACCGAAGGCGGTTCATGTGGCGCCATCGATTGTGACGACAACAACGCCGCGGTTAATCCTGGAGCGGTTGAGGTCTGTAGTGATGCAGTCGACAACAACTGTAACGGTCTCACCGATACGGCAGATAGCAATGCTGTGAACTGTCCGGTCGACTGTACTGACAGCGACGCAGATGGCTACAGTATCGAGGGTGGTAGTTGTGGTGCAGTGGATTGCGATGATAACAATCCCGAAATCAATCCCGGTGCGCTGGAGATCTGTGGCGATGCTGTTGATAACAACTGTAACGCGCTCATAGACTACAGTGATCCGGTCTGTCAGAACGACGATACAGGAGCCGATCAGTGTGATCAGCCTTGGTGGAGATCGAAGCATAAACACCACAAGTCTGACGACGAGGCTTGCAACAGCAACGATGAGACCGACCATGATCAATCAGATGATGACGATGACGATGATCGGTCACATGATAATGATCACAATGACGATGATCGGTCACATGATAGTGATCGTGATGAAGATCGTGATGAAGATCGTGAGTCTCGCTCCTCGCATAGGAGAGACAGAGACTGAACCAAATAGTCATCTTAACTGATGGCGTTGTAACCAAAGGGGGCTTCGGCCCCCTTTTTTATTGCTGTTCCATCGGTGTCACTGTTACTGATGCCATTTGGGAAAAATCTCCAGCTTAGAACTCCACGCCTTGTTGCGCTGAGATCCCAGTATCGAAGGCGTGTTTCTCTTTACGCATCTCCGTGACGGTGTCGGCGACCTCTATCACCTCCGCAGGCGCCTTCCTGCCAGTAAGAAGCAGATGCATCCAAGGGGGTTTTTCCCGGCGGATGAAGTCGGCGATTTCAGCACCGTTTATCCAGCCATAGCCGCAGCAGTAGTTGATCTCATCCAGTACCACCAGGTCGTAGTGCTGGCTGCGGATCTTCTGTTGACAGAATTCCCAGATGTCTCGACTGGTCTTGCGATCCTGCTCTGGATTTTGCGTGTTCCAGGTAAAGCCGTCGCCCAGGGCGTGCCACTCGATATTGTCAAAATGGGTGGCCGCCTGCTGTTCACCGGTCTTCCACTCTCCCTTGATGAACTGCACCACCAATACCTGTAGGCCCCAGCCCGCAGCACGGAAAGCCACCCCGAAGGCGCTGGAAGACTTGCCTTTACCATCACCTGTATGCACCAGGACGACGCCTTTGCGTTTCTCCCGGGATTTCATGGGGTCGCGGCGGGGTAGGGCAACAACCCTGTTATGCGTGTTTTATACATTGAAAATATTAATACGAATCGTTATCATTAAGAATAAGCTGGCTGAACTGAATTCTGTCTCTGGAGATCAACTGTGTCAATCCAACGTCTCATTGTCTACCTGCTCCTGCTCTCGATGCTGATATTGCCGCTTTGGGCTGCTGCCGACGGGGAGGTCAATCTCTACTCGGCGCGGAAGGAAAAGCTGATCAAGCCGCTGCTCGATCGATTCACCGAGGAGACGGGTATTCGTGTCAATCTGGTGACCGGTAAGGCCGATGCCCTGTTGCAACGGCTACTTAGTGAGGGCCGGAACACGCCAGCCGATCTGCTGATTACCACCGATGCAGGGCGTTTGCACCGGGCCAAGCAGGCCGGAGTCACCCAGGCCGTGGAATCGGTCGAGCTGAGCAAACGGGTGCCTGCCAGTTTCCGTGATCCAGAGGGGCACTGGTTTGGCCTTTCACTTCGTGCACGGCCGATTCTCTATGTTAAGGGTCGGGTCGACCCTGCCTCGCTCAGCACCTACGAGGCGCTGGCCGATCCCAGCTGGAAGGGCAGGATCTGCATTCGCTCTTCAGACAACATCTACAATCAGTCACTGGTGGCCTCGATGATCGCCGCTGACGGGTTGCAGGCCACAGAAAGCTGGGCCAAGGCATTGGTGAACAATTTTGCCCGTCCACCCAAAGGCGGGGACCGGGATCAGATCAAGGCAGCGGCGGCCGGTATGTGCGATATCGCCATCGCCAACACCTACTACCTGGCAGGTATGCTCACCTCCAAGGATGCTGCCCAGCGGGAGGCCGCCGCCAAGCTGGCGGTCTTCTGGCCCGACCAGGGCTCCCGGGGCGCCCATGTCAATGTGAGTGGTGCTGCGATTATTCAGGCAGCGAAGAATGAGCAGAATGCCCTCAAACTGCTGGAGTTCCTGGTCTCGGAGGAGGCGCAGTACTGGTATGCCCAGAGCAACGGGGAGTATCCAGTGCGCCCTGATGTGGCGCCAAGCGAGTTGCTCAAATCCTGGGGCGATTTCAAGATGGATAGCCTCAACCTGGGCAGGCTGGGAGAACTCAATCCGCAGGCTGTGCGCTTGATGGACCGCGCAGGCTGGAAGTGAGGGAGATCCCCGCCAGGTCGTGTCCATGACTACCGCTTCAGCCCAATGATCTGACCACTACCATGGAACGAGCGCTAAGGTCGGTAATAGGTCCGGTTAACCTGAATCGATGCAGCATTTGGGGTGGCTCTGTGCTGCTGGTGGCCCTGCTTCTGGCTATTCCGGTGATGGTGGTGCTCGGTTACCTCTTTGAACCGGCTACAGAGGTCTGGCGCCATCTGGCGGAGACCGTGCTGCGGGACTATGTGATCAACTCTCTGCTGCTGATGGTTGGGGTCGCGATCGGTGTGCTGCTTCTGGGAGTCAGCACCGCCTGGTTGACCAGTATGTGCCAGTTCCCCGGCCGTGCCCTGTTCGAATGGTCTCTGCTGCTGCCGATGGCTATACCGGCCTACATCATCGCCTACACCTACACGGGTCTGTTCGACTTCGCCGGGCCGTTGCAGACCGCATTGCGGGACTGGACAGGCTGGGGATACGGTGACTACTGGTTCCCAGAGATTCGCTCCCTTGAGGGGGCTGCCCTGATGTTGTCGCTGGTGCTCTACCCTTATGTCTACCTGCTTGCCCGCGCCGCTTTCCTCAGCCAGTCGATCTGTGTCCTCGATGTCAGTCGTACTTTAGGCAATGGACCCTGGCGCAGTTTTTTCTCGGTAGCCCTGCCGTTGGCGCGCCCTGCCATTGTCGCCGGGCTCTCACTGGCCTTGATGGAGACGCTGGCCGATTACGGTACCGTGCAGTATTTCGGTGTCTCCACTTTTACCACGGGCATCTTTCGTACCTGGTTCGGCCTGAATAATGCGGCCGCCGCCGCACAGCTTTCGGCGCTGCTGCTGGTGGTGGTCTTTGCGCTGATAGTTCTGGAGAAGAGCTCTCGCCGTCAGGCCCGCTACCACCACACCACTCAGCGTCATCAGGCCCTGACCCGCTTTCCACTCAACTGGCGTCAGTCAGCGGTGGCACTTCTGATCTGTTCAGGCACCCTCTTGTTTGGTTTTCTGCTACCGGCCGGCCAGTTGCTCTGGTGGGCGCTGACGACGGCCGAAGAGAGTCTGGATCAACGTTTTGTGACCCTCATTGTCCATAGTCTGCTGTTGGCTGGGGGGGCTTCACTGCTCGCTTTGTTGCTGGCGCTGTTTCTCAGCTACGGCAAGCGCCTGCACGGCAGTTGGTCAGTAAGGCTGGCGGTCCGGGTGGCGGGGATGGGGTATGCGATTCCCGGCACAGTGATTGCGGTGGGGGTGATGATCCCCTTCGCCGCCTTCGACAATGCGCTGGATCAGTGGATGCGTGACCAGTTCAACAGGTCGAGTGGATTGTTGCTGAGTGGCACCCTGGCAGCCCTGCTGTTTGCTTATCTGGTGCGCTTTCTCGCTGTCTCCCTGCAGACGGTGGAGGCGGGATTGGGCAAGATCCGGCCCACCCTGGACGAGGTGGCCCGCTCCCTGGGATCGAGCTCTGCAGAGATGGTGCGGCGGATTCATATCCCGATGCTCAGCGGGAGCCTGATGACCGCTCTGCTGTTAGTCTTCGTCGATGTGCTCAAGGAGCTGCCGGCGACTCTGATCTTGCGCCCTTTCAACTACAATACCCTGGCTGTCAGGGCCTATGAACTGGCCTCGGATGAACGGCTCGCCGATGCTTCCTATGCCGCGTTGGCCATCGTGTTGGTGGGCATTCTGCCGGTAATTCTTTTGAGCCGCTCGATCACACGCTCTCGTCATGCCGCAGCAACTTGAAGTCATCGATGTCGGGGTCAGTTATGCATCCCAGCCCGTGGTTGAAGGGATTGGTTTCAATCTGTCGCGAGGGGAGATCGGTTGTCTGTTGGGCCCCAGCGGTTGCGGTAAGACCAGCTTATTGCGTGCCATCGCCGGCTTTGAGCCATTGGTGTCGGGGGAGATCCTGCTGCACGGTCGCACAGTCTCGCGCCCGGGAATGATCCTTCCACCGGAGAAGCGCCGGGTTGGTATGGTGTTTCAGGACTTCGCCCTCTATCCCCACCTTACGCTGGAGCAGAATGTCGCTTTCGGCCTGCGTAGCCTGAAGGCTCGAGAGCAGCGGGCGCGGGTTGATGAACTGCTCGATCTGGTGGGACTCGGGGGGCTGCAGAAAAAGTACCCGCACCAACTCTCAGGCGGTCAGCAGCAGCGGGTGGCGTTGATTCGCGCGATGGCGCCACGGCCAGACATTCTCTTGCTGGATGAGCCCTTTTCGGGGCTTGATATCGAATTGAGGGAGCAGTTGGCGCGGGAGGTGCGCTCGATTATCAAGCGGGAGGAGGTGACCGCGTTGCTGGTAACCCACGATCAACTGGAAGCCTTCGCGCTTGCCGATGCGATCGGCGTGCTGGGTGGCGGGAGGCTACGACAGTGGGACAGCGCTTACGATCTCTATCACAAGCCATGTGATCGGTTTGTAGCCGATTTTATCGGGCAGGGCGTGATGATTCCCGGTCGCGTCAATGCTGAGGGCTGGGTGGAGACGGCCGTCGGCTGTCTGCGGGGGCTATTTGCCAGCGCAGTGAGCGCGGGTCAGGCGGTGGAGCTTCTGCTGCGACCGGATGATGTGATCCACGACGATGCGAGCAGTTTTACCCTGGAGGTGGTCGATAAGGTGTTTCAGGGTGCGCAGTACCTCTACACTCTCAAGCTGGCGGATGGCAGTGAGATTCTCTGTCTGGTTCAGAGTCATCACGACCATGCTGTCGGCGAGCGTATCGGTGTGCGTCTGCAGATGGAGCACCCTGTGGCTTTTCCCTTGGAACCGGGTGTTGGCGACTCATCCTGCGCCTGAATCTGAAGTGGCCAAATGGCGCGGACCCGCAGGGTGATCTGAGGAAGTTGGCTTGATGTTCAGGTCGTACCTGAAGAGAAGCTGGGAAAGGTGAGGGGGTAGGGGGGATTCGATGCGGCAGCTGGCGCTGCCGCATCGAATGACAGGGTAAGGATCAGCAGTCGAACAGACGGTTGATTGCGTCCAGTCCGTCCTGAACTACGGCCTCAAGATCCTGCGGATCCTCTTCGTGCTCATAGGCGAGCATGGAGTAGGCCGCCAGGGATTTCAGGCCAATTGCGATTTTTTCCACGTCGGCCAGATTCAGCTCGACGCCTTCTCTCAACGCACACTCTTCACTCATTTCAGACACCTCAGGGTTACTTCCAAACAGCTAGGGCGATAGTCTGTGAGGCGGTATTGGGTGTCAATAAAATGAAAGGTTCCATTGATATATGTCAATGGAACGGGGAGGGGGAATCAGAGCGTCTGTTCAGTGACGTCGACGTAAAGCTTGAGACTCTGGCCTGGTTGCAGATATTTGCTGTTCAGGGTATTCCAGCGTTTCAGATCGGATACCGAAACCTTGAAGCGCTGTGCGATGAGCGAGAGGGAGTCGCCACGGCGGACTTTGTAGTGCAGTGAACTCTGCGTTCCCGCCGGCTGCAGGTCGAGCGGGGAGATCTCGGCGGTGACTGTCTGGTTGGACCATATAACCAGTCGCTGCCCGGTCTTGAGCGGATCGCCCGGCGCCATGCCGTTCCATCGGGCCAGTTTCTTGTAGCTCACATTGTAGTTTCTGGCGATCTTCCACAGGCTGTCGCCCGGTTTGACGGCGTAGTGCTGTTTATGCCCCTTGCGCTGGCGGTTCTGGATGCTCGCCTTGCGCTGCTCGGCGCTGTAGACATAGTGATCGAAGGATTGGCTGGAGACCGGTATCAGCAGATGCCTGCCTTCACGGATGTTGTTGCCGTGCAGCTTGTTGATCTGGCGCAGCAGCTTGACTGTCGTCTTGTTTTGGCGGGCAATGACACTGAGGCTGTCACCCGCTTTGATCCGATAGCGCTTCCAGGTCAGGCGCTTTTCAGCGGGAAGTTTCTCCAGCGCAGCAGCAAAGTCATCAGCCTTATCGATCGGCAGGTTGAGACGGTGGGGACCATCGGGGTCGGTGGCCCAGCGATTGAAGCCGGAATTGAGCAGATAGAGATCCTGAATTGGCAGATCAGCCATCTGTGCCGCCAGGGCGAGATCGAGCTGGCTACCGATATCGACAGTGGTAAAGTAGGGCTCGTCGGGAAAGCTCATCAGGGTGATGTCATGCTTCTGCGGATGACGGAAGATCTCGCTGAGGGCTAGCAGTCGAGGAACATAGGCACTGGTTTCATCGGGCAGATTGAGAGACCAGAAGTCGGTTTTTCTGCCCCGTTTCTGGTTACGGCGGATGGCGCTCCTCACGGTGCCGGCGCCTGAATTGTAGGCGGCCAGAGCCAGTTCCCAGTCACCATCGAACTGTTTGCTCAGGGACTGCAGGTAGTCGAGGGCGGCCTTGGTCGATGAAACCACGTCGCGTCGTCCGTCGTACCACCAGTTCTGTTTCAGGCCAAAATGGCGGCCGGTGGAGGGGATGAACTGCCACATGCCGGCGGCGCGGCCTGGCGAGTAGGCGAAAGGCTGGAAGGCGCTCTCCACGGCAGGCAATAGGGCGATCTCTGTCGGCATGCCGCGTTTATCGATCTCCTCAAGGATGAAATGGAGATAGGGCTCGGCCCGCTCCTGGATGCGCTCAATGTAGCCGGGATGGGAGCTATACCAGTTCAGCTCCTGGGTCACCCGCTGATCGTGAGAATAGGTTAGGCTGAAGCCATTCACCATGCGCCCGAGCAGATCGGGAACGGGTTCCGGCAGGGTCTCGACCACTTGCTGCAATTGGCTGGCGACCTCTGGCAGCTGCTCCGAGGTGACTTGAGCGGACGGCTCGGAGGGTTGGGTCTCTACCGCTGCGGCGACTTCAGGTGTCAGCGGCTGTGGGCTTACTGACGCATCTCCCTTCCCGTTGGGCAGTGTCTGACAAGCGGTGAACAGGCAGGCGAGGAGTAGGTTCATGGTCAACAGGGGAAGTTTTGAATACGGCATGCTGTTTGGGTCGTAGGTTGGTGATTAACTGCAAATCGGAGGAAAATAGTATCAGAGCCAAGTATCATTTCCATCTTGCTATCTCCTTGTTGACCATGGTCCTGAATGTTTGTGATTCCCTAACCCGGTTCGGCCAGGCAACTGACATTCATATCGGCTGTACCCAAAAAAGTCTTTAATTATGAGTGCAAACAAAGACTTCAAACTGGGAAGCTGCCAGCAAAAACAGGTAGAGACTTGGTTTGCCAGCCGCCTTGGACAGGCCTTGCTGGCGCAGGAACAGGCCTGTCTGCAGGAGAAAGCCGCAGCCCTCTTCGGTTATCATGTGGTGCAGATCGGCGCGCCCAGCCGTGAATTTGAGCTACTCAAGCAGTGTCCGGCACGCAATCGGGTCATATTGGCCAGAGGCGGAGAAGAGCCCGGTATCGATCTCAGAGCAGATCCCAGATTTCTGCCTCTGGCCAGCGATAGCATCGATGGGGTGGTGCTGCCGCACACCCTCGATTTCTCTTCCGACCCGCATCAACTGGTGCGTGAGGTGGAGCGGGTGCTGATACCTGAGGGCAAGGTGCTGCTCAGTGGTTTCAATCCCTGGAGCCAATGGGGGGTTGGGCGGCTGTTCCGTCGGCGCTCCGGTAGCATGCCCTGGTGCAGCCATTTCTTCAGCCAAAAGCGGGTGCAGGACTGGTTCTCACTGTTGGGCTTTGATCTGGAAGAGGTGGCCTATCTGCACTATCGTCCGCCCATCCACAATCAGATGGTGATGCAGAAGCTGGCCTTTCTGGAGCCTTTGGGACAGCAGGCATGGCCGATGTTGGGAGGGGTCTATGTCATGCAGGCAGTGAAGCGGACCACCACCATGACTCCGATCCGCATGAATCGCTGGCGGATGAAGAAAAGGGTGCTGCCGACGGCAGCGGAACCGACCACCAGAAGTAGAATCGATGACACAATCCGTTGAAATTTATAGTGATGGAGCTTGCAAAGGCAATCCCGGCCCCGGTGGTTGGGGTGTACTGCTGCGCTATGGTAAACACGAGAAGCATCTCTATGGCGGAGAACCACAGACGACCAACAATCGTATGGAACTGACGGCAGTGATACGGGGATTGCAGGGACTCAAACGCCCAAGCCAGGTGCTTATTGTTACCGATTCGCAGTATGTGAAAAACGGTATCACCCAATGGATCCACAACTGGAAGCGTAACGGCTGGAAGACCTCGTCGAAACAAGCGGTGAAGAACGCCGATCTCTGGCAACAGCTTGAGAGTGAGGTGGCCAAACACCAGATCGAATGGCGCTGGGTCAAAGGCCATTCGGGACATCCAGAGAACGAACTGGCCGATCAGCTGGCCAATCGCGGTATAGAGGAAATCAAGTCGTGACCCGGCAGATCATACTCGACACCGAGACCACGGGCCTGGAGCCCGAGCAGGGCCACCGCATCATCGAGATTGGTTGTGTCGAGATGGTCGACCGTCGTCTCACCGGTAATAACTTCCATCAGTACCTGCAGCCCGACCGGGAGATCGACGCCGGCGCCATCGAGGTGCATGGCATCACCAATGAGTTTCTTGCGGATAAGCCCCACTTCACTGATGTGGCTGCCGACTTCATCGACTATGTGCGTGGCGGCGAGTTGATCATCCACAACGCCCCGTTCGACGTTGGCTTCCTCAACCATGAGCTACGTCTGATGGGACACGAGACCTTGGTGGGTGATCTGTGTGCGGTGACCGATACCCTGGTGATGGCCAAAAAAATGCATCCAGGTCAACGCAACAGCCTCGATGCCCTCTGCAAACGCTACGATATCGACAACTCACACCGCGATCTGCATGGCGCTCTGCTCGATGCCGAGATACTGGCCGATGTCTATCTCATGATGACCGGAGGACAGGCAGCGCTGATGCTCGATGCGGAGGGTGGAGCGGAGCCCGGTCAACGGGCCGAGGATGGTATCCGGCGCCTTCCTTCCGGCAGGCCGGCACTACGTGTCGTCAAGGCCAGCAGAGAAGAGATCGAGGCGCACGAACAGCTGCTGGAACGCATGGGAGATGCCTGTCTCTGGCCCCGTACCACAGAGTGAAAAAGAGAGGGTTAGGTC
>JARRNY010000010.1:0-41920 GCA_037384445.1 Candidatus Thiodiazotropha sp. | reverse complement strand
ATGAAAGTCCGACAACTCTTCGATAGCTCATCCAGCACCTACACCTATCTGGTCTGGGACGAGGTTACCCGCGAGGCGGCTATCATCGACTCGGTGCGGGAGCAGCTTGAGCGGGATCTCCAACTCATCAAGGAGCTCGACCTCAATCTGCTCTATGCGCTGGAGACCCACGTGCATGCCGACCACATCACCGCCAGTGGCCTGTTACGCGAGCGCCTTGGCTGTAAGGTTGGCGTGCACACGCAGGTGGGCAGTGATTGTCCTGATATCAAACTCAGCGACGATGACCGCATCTCCCTCGGTGAACAACAGCTGGAAGTGCTCTACACCCCAGGCCACACTGACACCGACGTCTGTTATCTCTGTGATGGCATGGTCTTTACCGGCGATATCCTGCTCATCCACGGCAGCGGCCGTACCGACTTTCAGTCCGGTGACGCGGCGCGCTCCTACGATTCCATCACCGGTCGTCTCTTCACCCTGCCGGACGAGACCAGGGTTTATCCGGCCCATGACTACAGCGGCTTCACCTGCAGCACCATCGGCGAGGAGAAACGCTTCAACCCGCGTTTGGGCGGTGGCAGGAGCCGGCAGGAGTATATTCAGATCATGCAGAGTATGAAGTTGGATAAACCGAAACTGATCGATGTGGCGGTACCCGGCAACCAGGCTTGCGGCCTGGATCGACAGGGATAGCGGATGGATCGCGAGGCACTGGAGAAGATGCTGGCCCAGGGGCAGGACAATGCCCTGTTACGCTATACCCTGGGCTCCATCTGCCTCAAGGAGAAGGCTTACGAGTCAGCAGCGGAACACCTGCAGCGTGCCCTGGAGATGGACGAACACCACTCGGCCAGCTGGAAACTCTACGCTAAAGCCCTGACCCAACTCGGCCGTACCGACGAGGCCATTGCCGCCTACGACAAGGGCATCGCCGTGGCTGAAGCCAAGGGCGATGTACAGGCCGTGAAGGAGATGCGGGTGTTTCGTAAACGACTCGGCTGAATTCCTGTCGGGCAAGGTTATGATAGGCTAACTGTCGAGCCGGAGAATCCGGCCGGAGATGACATCAAGCGGCAAGCATAAGCCGTCCGATTGAAACCTATCGACCAACAAGAGCACCACCATGAGCGAACCCGATAAAGGCCAGGTCAAGGCCTATCTGCAAGCCCTGCAACAGACCATCTGCTGTGCCCTGGAAGAGGCCGACGGCAAAGAGACGTTCTTCGAAGACGGTTGGCAGCGCGAGCCAGGCGACCACCTGGGCGGGGGTGGTATCAGTGCCGTACTGCAGCAGGGTGAGATATTCGAGCAGGCTGGCGTCAACTTCTCCCATGTCACCGGCAATGCGCTGCCCGGTTCCGCCACCGCTCATCGGCCCGAACTCGCCGGCCGCGCCTTCGAGGCGATGGGCCTCTCGCTGGTGATCCACCCTCGCAACCCCTATGTACCGACCTCCCACGCCAATGTGCGCTTTTTCATCGCCGAGAAGGAGGGCGAAGCACCCGTCTGGTGGTTTGGCGGAGGTTTCGATCTCACCCCCTACTACGGCTTCGATGAGGACTGCGTCCACTGGCACAAGACCGCCAAGGCAGCCTGCGCGCCCTTCGGCGAAGCGGTCTACCCCAAATACAAGGCGTGGTGTGACGAGTACTTCTATCTCAAACATCGCCAGGAGCCTCGCGGTATTGGCGGTCTTTTCTTCGATGACCTCAACGAAGGGGGATTCGACAGCTGCTTCGAGTTCATGCAGAGCGTGGGTGACCACTATGTACCGGCCTATCTCCCTATCGTGAAAAGTCGCTGCCACACGGAGTATGGTGAACGCGAGCGTAACTTTCAGCTCTACCGCCGCGGGCGATATGTCGAGTTCAATCTGGTCTACGATCGGGGCACCCTGTTTGGTCTGCAGTCGGGCGGGCGCACCGAATCGATCCTCATGTCCCTGCCACCGCTGGTGCGTTGGCAATACAACTATCAGCCTGAGGCGGGTAGCGAAGAGGCAAGACTCTATGAGGAGTACCTGAAACCCCGGGATTGGCTGGCCTAGTGTGGCTCCCACCAGACCCGCTGAACTTTGCTGAGTCGATGATGAGGCAGACTAGAGCATGAGTAAAAAACCCTATGCTGAATCCTGCGAGGAGAACAAAGCACCGATACTCGCGGTGCTGAGCCGACTCTTCTCTGACGTCCATAGCGTGCTGGAGATCGGCAGTGGCACCGGGCAGCACGCGGTCCACTTCGCCGCTGCCATGCCTCACCTTATTTGGCACACCAGCGATGTGGCGGAACACCATCCCGGCATGCACGCCTGGCTCGACGAAGCTGCGCTACCCAACACGCGAGATCCCATCGATCTCGATGTGCGTGGTAACTGGCCAGAGGAGACCTTCGACGCCGTCTTCAGCGCCAACACCGTGCATATCATGAGCTGGTCCGCGGTGGAGGCTCTATTTGCAGGCATAGGTAAAGTGCTGGCAGAAGGTGGATGCTTTGCGCTCTACGGCCCCTTTAACTACAACGCGCAATACAGCAGCGAGAGTAACCGTCGTTTTGATGTTTGGCTCAAGCAGCGTGACCCCCTGAGCGGTATCCGTGATTTCGCTGACCTCAACCAACTGGCTGAAGCTCAGGGCCTCAAATTCGAAGAGGATATTGAAATGCCGGTCAACAACCGCATCCTGGTCTGGCGACGATAAGCGGAATTTTCGGGCTATCAATGAACCAGACCCTAGAGGATTTGCTACTTTTCAGAGCGTTCCAACATGGGCATCAGGTTGAGATCATACGGTTAATCTCCTGATCCGATTCGGAGGAAGATCTCGAATGAAGAAAAATATTGTACCGATTCCGGCTTTGGATGTGCCACCCCGCACAACACCCTCGCTCTATCCTGAGCCCTTCGCATCACTCATGGAAGGTCGGGAGAAAAGACAACTGGGTGATTTTTTCAACTTAACGAACTTTGGCGTCAATCTCACCCGCCTGAAACCACAGGCGGTCTCCGCTCTGCGCCATGCGCATTCCAAGCAGGATGAGTTCATGTACATCCTGCAGGGGCGACCGACATTGCAGACAGACGATGGGTGCATACAGCTCTCTCCCGGCATGTGTGTCGGTTTCCCCGCCGGCAAAGGAAACGCCAACAATTTGATCAACCAAACAGCTGAGGATGTGCTTTATCTTGAAGTCGGAGACCGGACGCCGGGGGATGAAGTGGTATACCCCGACGATGATATCCAGGCAGTCCTGGTCGATGGCAAGTGGGCTTTTACGCATAAAGACGCAAGCCCATATGATGAATAAAGCCCGTGAGTCAGGCGACTGATTATCTGCCAGGCATCCGGGCAGGTAGCGGCTCAGGCTAACTGTCATCGGTCTCAAAACAGCCAAACCCGATTTGATACAAACTTTCATGGTTACGCGGAATGGATGCCGCCCAATCGAGAGCCAATCGCCAATGTCCAACCACTCATTGTTTGACACCCTGTTCATGCAGTTATCTGAAGATGAATTCAAGACCCATTATTGGCCAGACCGTGCCTGTTGGTCAGATGGCAAGCTGGATCGTCTGCCCAAACCACTGCAACATCCCGTGTTGAGCAGTATTGATGCTTTGACAGCCAACTATAAAGGCCGTGTCTCTTTCGGTAATGCCAAAACGGGATCCCGTACGGTGGCTGTCGAACACATCAGTCCCGACATGCTGCTTAAGATGGGCTTGAGTCTCTATCTGACCGAAATCGTACGCCTGATCCCTGGTCTGACTGAATTGCTGCGCGAGGCCGAGTCGGCTGTCGGTGCACCGCCGGGTTGTGCTCGAATCGGCGCATTTATTGCGCCAGAAGAAAATGGCGTGACCTGTCACATGGATGCGGAGGAGGTGTTCTCGATTCAACTTATCGGTGAAAAACGATTTTTCATCTCCAAACAGAAGGGGCTAGAGCAGCCGTTTGGCATGCAGTTCAATCCTGGAGATGTAACCTATGATGACATGTATCCCCAGTCGACTGCCGGTTTTCCCGATCCCGATGCATCGGAATTCGAGTGTGTCGAGATGAAACCTGGGTCTGTGCTGTTCATGCCGCGTGGGACCTGGCACCGAACCGAGACACGTGGATTGTCGCTCTCGGTCAGCATCATCCTGCGGCCGCCCTCGGCCGTGGAGTCGGTGCTCGATGCACTGCGTGCACGTCTGTTACAGGACTCCGCCTGGCGCAGGCCGCTGCACGGAGCCTGGGGGCAGGGCAGTGAGCGAATTGCTGCCGATCAGCAGTTTACTCAGTTGCTGGAAAGTCTGCCGGATATTGCAAACGGGCTCACTCTGGAGGATGTACGACAGACTGCCTATAGCGAAAATGACCGCAACGAAAACCTTGGGCCAGAGAGTTATTTTCAAGTCAAACCGGAGTCGACTCTGAAGCTGACGATGAAGGGGCAATCGATGCAGGCGAAAGTGATTGCCCGCGATGTCGACGGCAGAGAGTTCGAGACTATGCAACTTGATGTGCCACTGCCCATGATCGGAGTCTTCGAGTGGCTATCCCATACCCGGCATGCCTTCAGTGCGGCTTCCATGGCGCAGAGCCATGAGGGGTTGCCGCTGGAGCAACATCTACGAATTCTGCTGGCGTTGGTGAAGGGAGGATATTTGAAGCCGCTGTGGTACAGACCTTTGGTCAAGGGATGAGCCTGTTAACAACGATGAGCTATCAGACTTGTGAGCCGGTTTTCGTTAGCCAGAGCATAGAATGGAAGCGGCAAAAGCCGAATCCGGAAGGCGCTTGGGCTCAGGACAACCGTCGGCGCAGACTCATCAGTAAAAAAAGAAAAGCAGCAGCAACCCACTGAGGAGCGCCAGCAACCCCTGTTGGCTGAGCTGCCAGATCCCTGACGGCCTTTCCCTCGCTTCAGACACACAGCAATCCCTTTCACTCATCGAGTCGATGTGGAACTGGAAGCCGGCCATAGAGCCGAATGCGGATTGTCCCGGGATTTTGGCATAAACCTGTTACAAAACAAGGTTAATGGTCTTGTGCCTTGTGGATTTGAGAGGGGGTAGGCTGAACCACAAAATGTGTGAGCAGAGTCAAAGATCAGGGCAATCCCGTCGCAACCAGGAGAAACGACAAGCGGAAACGTGACCTGCAACGTCTATTCTGCCCTGGATTTGCCGCTAATCTTCACCAGGAACCAGATTCTCACCAGGCCAACAGCCATGAATTCGACATACATATTTCCCGTTTTGCTCATCCCGCTACTGCTCAGTGCATGTGGAGGCGGCTCGGGAGAGAGCACCACGGCAACCACGAACAATCGTGCGCCCACCATCAGCGGCACTTCAGCCTCGAGTGTCGATGAGGGCCAGTCATACAGTTTTACCCCCGTTGCTGACGACGCTGATGGCGATTCGTTGAGTTTCAGTATTAGCAATTTACCAGCATGGGCGAGCTTCAATTCGAGCAGTGGCACGATTAGTGGCACACCGGATTTTGACAGTGCAGGTGACTATACCAATATCACTATCTCTGTTTCGGATGGCTCAGTCAGCACCTCGCTTCCACCGTTCACACTGAGTGTGGTCGATGTGAACAGAGCGCCTACAATTACCGGGCAGCCGTCATCCACTGTATTGGTTGGAGATCTTTATCGGTTTACGCCTGCTGCAGTCGATGAAGATGGCGACAGTCTGGTTTTTTCCATATCGAATAAACCGGCATGGGCTTCGTTCAATACATCGAGCGGGTTATTGTCAGGTACGCCTGGGGTTGGTGATGTGGGAACGTCCACTACAATCACTATTCGTGTTTCAGATGGTACGCAAAGCGTATCCCTGAGCGGCTTCAGCATCACAGTTACGGCGTCAGTGGCCAGTTCAGCAGGGAATATATTTGTCGATCAACTGATCGGCGCAAACTACTGTGCCGATTATGATGAGGCTTTGAGAAGTTGCGGTGGTGGCGATAAAGAGGCCTATAAGTCGCTTGCCAGTGCTGCTGCCGTGGCGAGTGCAGGAGATGTGGTTGAGATACGTAGCGGGAGTTTTAGCGAACAATTCTCACCACAAAATTCCGGCAATGCATCAAGTCCAATCACTTACAGAGCGTATAACAATGAAAACGTGGTAATCACCGGGTCGTCTCTTACGCCAGCGATTGTGCTATCCAATAGAAGCTATCTGGTCATTGAGGGGTTGGAGATTTCAAATGTTCGGCGCTGGATGTATGCGATAAATGCACATCACAATATCATCAGAAACAATCAGTTTAGTGGTGCAAATGATTCAGGCGGCAGCTCCAAAACCGGGCTGTTCTTCCAGGAGGCCACCTACAATAAGATATTGGATAACGTCATAGATGACAGTAATCAAGACAATATTGCGTTGATTAAATCGGATAACAATCTCGTTGCGAACAATACGGTGACCAACGCGTCCCACACTTTGTGGGCGATTAAGTGCGGAAACCGAAATGTGATAAGGAACAACTATTTTTATAATCCTGGTCAGAAGATTGGCGAGATCTACGATTGCGATGATGTTGGATTCAATCATGAATTCTTTATTCGTGACGCAACTAAATTCAATCTCGTTGAAAATAATGTTTTTGCCAAAACCTCCAGTTACTACAGTCCTTCTGGCGGTAACGGAATACAGTATTCTGCTCAGAACGGAATCATTCGATTCAACATCTTTTATGAGAATAACGTCGGTATTGGGATGCAGTACTATAGTCCTGAAGCGCTCTATAATTATGCTAACAGGATTTATCACAACACCTTCTATGACAACATGTGCGGGGGTGTTTCCACGAGTGATCCGTCAACATCGGACTATTCCGACAATTTATTTGTTAACAATATTTTCTATAAAAACCATGAATGTGGTGGAGTCAGCCCCTTTCAACTGGTCTATCGGAATGGGTTAGGCGGATTTCTACTCGATACCAACAACCTCTCCTCCGGGGTGGTTTCCGATGATGTCATCGGCGAGTGGCAAGGTTCAGGTAACACTCTGGCATGGTACGAGGCCAACTATCCTGGACTATTCACCAATAATAGGGAAAGTGCCCCGCAGTTTATTGATGAATCGAATTACGATTTCAGGCTCAACTCATCGAGTGCCTCGGTAGACTCCGGTCGGTTCCTTGCCAATACAAGATCTTCAGGTAGCGGCACTACCATTCCTGTCGATGATGCTGGTTACTTCTACGATGGATTTGGCATTGAGGACGAGGTTGGGGATCTCGTTAGGCTCGAAGGCGGCAGCGAAACATTTCGCATCGTCAGTGTCGATTACGCGAGTAACGAAATAACCGTTGACCAGCCGGCGACCTGGTCAGCGGGTCAAGGCATCTCACTTGACTACATCGGCTTGGCTCCCGACCTGGGGGCTCATGAGTCATACTGATGGTATGACAGCGGTTTACCGGCGTCGTTTTATGACGACATGACTTGGCTTTGTTTACAGGAATCAGGCTGATTTCAGTTGCCGATAGAGGCTGCCAAGCATGAAATAGAGCAGTACTGCTCCGCTCAGCAGCGTAAGCACAGTTATCAGCTCTGGCGCCTCTTGTAGTGATAACACCTCCACTGAAAAGCCCGTGCTGTCGAGCACCGCATCGGTGGTCAGGCCTATGAGGACGCTGGAGACGGCGATACCCACCAAATAGAGCACCAAGGTAGACAGCCCCATTTCCCTGTGGATCACACCCATTGTCGCCAGGTTAGTGGCGGGACCCGCGAGCAGAAAGACCAGTACCGTGCCGGGGGAAACGCCAGCCAGGATCATGGCGGCGGCCAGCGGGGTGGAGGCGGTGGCGCAGATGTACATCGGGATGCCGATCAGCAGCATCATCACCATAGCGGGAAGGCCGCTACCCCAGCTGGCCAGTGTGTCGGGCGGGAGATAGCTCATCACCATAGCCGCCAGTACCAGGCCGGCCAGCAGCCACAGCCAGATG
This sequence comes from Candidatus Thiodiazotropha sp., assembly GCA_037384445.1. Taxonomy (GTDB): domain Bacteria; phylum Pseudomonadota; class Gammaproteobacteria; order Chromatiales; family Chromatiaceae; genus Thiodiazotropha. The sequence goes on along the minus strand of JARRNY010000010.1, from coordinate 33,959 downwards.
TCGTCAAGGATGTCGGTGAAGGCATAGCGCAGTCCCTGTTGGCTGCGCTGCCAGATCCCTGACGCCCTTTCACCCGCTTCAGACGCACAGCAATCCCTTTCACTGCAGCCACAGGAGGCCGCACAATCGATCACCGGAAGGGTGAGATTTGGGCTGGTGGCCTCCTGTTGCGGTACGAAGAGGCTATTGAGCAGGCCGGTAAAGAGCGCACTGATGATGGCCGCAACCGGACGTATCACCGCCATGAAGGGGCCGAGCAGGGCGTAGGTGATGGCGATGGAGTCGGGGCCGGTTTCGGGGGTGGAGATCATGAAGGCCACGGTTGAGCTCTTTGAGGCTCCGCTGCGCCGCAGGCCCATGGCGGCGGGTAGCACACCACAGGAGCAGAGCGGCAAGGGGGCACCGATCAGGGTCGCTTTGAAGATCGGCAGGAAGCGACCCCGCCCCAGTTTCTGTTGTAGCAGCCCCTCCGGTAGCCAGGCCTTGAGCAGACCTGCCATGACCAGCCCCAGCAGCAGCCAGGGGGCAGCTTCCAGGTAGAGATCAAGCAGGTTCCGTATCAGAGTCATGGCCGTTTATTGTCCAATATGGCTTGCTGTGTCCGCTGTCTGCGGGGTTCAGCATTTGTTCAGTTTACACACCCTATGCTGTCACCAGAGATAAAGAAAACCCGCCTGTTTCAGGCGGAATACCCAATCAACGGGAGACAGAAGATGAAAAAGCAACTTATTACCCTTGGCGCCATTTTAATGGCAACCTCTGTGGCGGCACAGGCCGGCCACCATGAACGCTATCAGGACACCGCCAAGGTGATCAGCGCAGAGCCGATCTACCGCACAGTGGAGATCACCACTCCCGAGCGTCACTGCTGGGATGAGGAGGTCGAGCGCTACCATGCGAACAACCACTCCTACACCGGCACGGTGCTGGGGGGTATTCTCGGCGGTGTGATCGCCAATAGGGTCAGTCGTCATCATGGTCATGGTGATAATGTGGCTACCGTCGCCGGCGCCCTGTTGGGTAGCTCAATCGGTCACGATATCAGCCACCGGAACAGCCGCGGTTACACCACCACCTCCACTGAGCGTCGTTGCGAAGTGAGCGAGCGGACCTCCTATGAGGAGGAACTGGTCGGCTATGATGTAACATATCGCTATAAGGGGCGGCTTTTCACCACTCGTACCGATGAACATCCGGGTAAGCGCATCCCAGTCGACGTGGACGTGCGCCCCGTGCGGCACTATCGATAGGGATGTGATGTTCCAGGGTGACCGGTGAGAGATGAGCGTAAAAACGCCCTGTGCGCCGATCAACTGCAACCGAAGAATATGTATGACCAGGACACTCCGAAATCTATTCATCCTGCTGTTGGCTCTCGCCTTCGCAGCGCCCTTGTTTGCCCGTGGCGATCTCAGCCTTGACCAGGCGGTGAAACAGGCCAGGGACAATACCGGGGGGCGTGTGATCTCCGCTGAAACGCAGCAGCAGAACGGTCAGACGATCTATAACATCCGCATTCTGACCAATGACGGTAAGGTTCGCCGCCTTCGCTATGATGCCGGTGGCGATCGTCGTTCAAACAACCGACGCTGATACGGAGACGGGCGCATGCGAGTCTTGCTGGTCGAGGACGAGGCGGAAATCCGTGAACCGCTGGCTGAGCGATTGCGTAAGCAGGGTTATACGGTAGATGCGGCCGCTGACGGACGTGAGGGGCTGTTCCTGGGGCGTGAGTACAGCACGGATCTAGGCATCATCGACATCGGCCTGCCTGAGCTCTCCGGCATCGAAGTGATCCGCGAGCTGCGTAGGCTGGACAAGCGCTTCCCCATCCTCATCCTGACTGCCCGCGGCAACTGGCAGGACAAGGTCGAGGGTCTGGAGGCGGGGGCCGACGACTATCTGGTCAAACCCTTTCACGTCGAGGAGCTGCTGGCCCGCCTCAATGCCCTGGTGCGACGTTCCGCTGGTTGGTCGCAGCCAGTCATCAACGCTGGCCCGGTGGTGCTCGATACCAGCGCCCAGCGGGTTACCCTGGAGGGCGAGCCGGTTGACCTGACCGCCTACGAATACAAGGTGCTGGAGTACCTGATGCTGCACGCCGGCGAGGTGGTCTCCAAGAGTGATCTCACCGAGCACATCTACGAGCAGGACTGGGATAAAGACAGTAATACCCTGGAGGTGTTCGTGCGCCGCCTGCGCAAGAAGCTCGACCCCCAGGGCAGCTACCGGCCGATCGAGACGCTGCGAGGTCGCGGCTATCGCTTCGCCCTCGATTGCAAACGCTGAGCCGGCGGTAGTTTGGGATTATGGGTCTGATTCGACGGCTATCCATTCACCAACGCCTGCTGCTGGCCGCCAGTCTGGTGCTGACCGCTTTTCTCGGCCTCACCGGCCTGGCCCTCGACAAGGCCTTCCGCTCCTCCGCCGAAGAGGCCCTTCAGGCCCGCCTCTATAGCAGTGTTTACGCGCTGCTGGCTGCTGCCGAGGAGGGGCCGGAGGGGGTGCTGAAAATGCCTCCTGTGTTGACCGATCCTCGCTTCAATCGGCCCGATTCGGGGTTCTACGCTCGGGTTGTCGGCAAGCAGACCGGTTATCAGTGGCAGTCGGGATCAGCAGTTGGCCGGGGGGGCGACTTCTCACAGCACATGCCACCGGGTGTATCCAAGATCGAGCGGGTGGAGCTGGCCGATGGCGAGGCACTGATGAGCCTCAATTTCGGCGTCGTCTGGGAGGACTTCACCGGCCGCGAGCTGGAGTACACCCTGGCCGTAGCTGAGGACCTCAAACCCCATCTGGAGCAGATCGGCGCCTTCCGTAACACACTCATGCTCTGGCTCGGCGGAGCGGCGGTGCTACTGCTGCTGGTGCAAGGTCTGGTGCTGCGCTGGGGTTTAACCCCGTTGCGCCAAGTGGCCGAGGCGCTGATCGAGATCGAATCCGGCCGATCCGAGCAGCTGGAGGGGAGCTATCCGAAAGAACTCACTCCCCTGACATCCAATATCAACTCTCTGATCCGTCATGCCAGTGCTCGCCAGCAACGTTACCGGGATAGCCTGGGGGATCTGGCCCACAGTCTGAAGACCCCACTGGCTATCCTGCAGGGCCTGGCTGACCAGGCGGATCCGGTAGAGCAGGAGCAGCAACGCCTGTTGAGTGAGCAGGTAGGGCGCATGAACCAGATCGTCAGTCATCAGTTGCAGCGGGCGGCAGCCTCAGGGCGCAGCTCGCTGACACGCAATCTACTGGTACGCAAGGTGGTGGAGCGCCTAGCCGATAGCTTGAGCAAGGTCTACGCTGATAAAGGGATTGTCTGGCAGATCGAGCTTCCCGAAGCGCTCAGCTTCAAGGGCGACGAGGGGGATCTGATGGAGCTGCTCGGTAATCTGATGGAGAACGCCTGCAAATACGGTCGAGGCAGGGTGCGGGTGACAGGCAACCATGCAGGCGGACTTCTTCTCAGGGTAGCCGACGATGGTCCCGGTATACCTACGCATGAGGCGGACATTGTGCTGCAACGGGGCCATCGGGCGGATCAGCAACAGCCGGGACAGGGTATAGGTCTCGCCGTGGTGATGGATATTCTCAAGGCTTACGGCGGCCATTTAGAGATTGGCCGGTCAGAGGCGCTGGGTGGGGCGAGGATGTCACTCCATCTGTCGGGGGTATAGGTAGAACCCACGGATTCAGGTCGAAATAATAACTGTACGGACGATAGGGCATATAATCTTGTAATGGATTCGGACATTTTCATGCACCTGGAGAAACGCTTGGGCGCCGTTCATGCGCGCTTGCGCCTCGGCATCGAGGAGGAGGCGGTACCGCAGGTTTTTGGCCGTGGGATCAACTTTTTTCATCCGGAAAACTGGTATTCAAGCCACTCCCTGTTACGCAAAATCCTCAAGGCCAGCGGATTCTATTGGCGCGGGCGCGACAACACCCTCAGCTTCCGTGTCACCCACAACACCATTGAGCTGCCACACCTGCCGGCCGCCTTCGACGGCTATACCCTGCTTCATCTCAGCGACCTGCATGCGGACATGTATCCGCCGGCGATCGAGGCCCTGGCGCAACAGGTGAAAGGGATGACCTACGATGCCGTCGTCATGACCGGAGACTACCGGGCCTGGACCTTCGGTGCGTTCGACGCCTCGATGGAGGGGGTGCGTGTGCTGCGTGATCAGCTGCGGGGGCCGGTCTACGCTGTGCTGGGCAATCACGATACCATCCGCATGGTGCCGGAGCTGGAGGCGATGGGTATCCAGATGCTGCTCAACGAATCGCTGACGATCGAGCGTGAGGGTGAGGTTATCCACCTGGCGGGGATCGACGACGCCCACTACTACAAGGTCGATAATATCGAGAAAGCGGCCGAGGGGATTCCACTCTCTTCGGTGGCGATCCTGCTCTCTCACACTCCCGAGATCTATCGTCAGGCCGCCCACGCCGGCTTCGACCTCTTCTTCTGTGGCCATACCCATGGCGGGCAGATCTGCCTGCCGGGCGGGTATCCGCTAACCCTCGATGCCCGCTGTCCACGTCGGCTTGGCTCGGGTTCCTGGCGCCATGCAGGGATGCAGGGCTACACCTCCGCCGGTGCTGGCACCTCCATTGTCGAGGTGCGCATCAATTGTCCGCCCGAGATTACACTCCACACACTGCGTAAGTCGGTGTAAAGCGGCCGGCCGCTCCATGCGCTTAGCGTCTCGCTATCATCGTCAAACAATATGAGACACCACACTAGTAGGGACGCCGCCGAATTCCCAGCAGATAGAAGAGCCGTGACAGCAACGGCACCACCACCGCGAAGGCCAGCACAATCATAAAGATCGACCAGGGCTTGAGTTGGAAGCCGGGCGCGATGACCAGCAGCGGCACCAGGGACTCCGGTATCTGATCGAGGCCGATAGCCTGGCTGCTGGGAGGGTAGCCTAAGCGTCGCTTGGTGAAGCTGGCGATCAGATCCCCCAGCATGGCAAGTCCGCCAATGGCGGCTCCCCAGTGCCAGTCGATGCCCATCAGCGGGGCGATTACGGCGGTCAGCACCACGGCGGACACCAGGCCGCGTAGGGTCTTCGATTGCCCCAGCAGGGGGTTGCCGCTCGGCAGTTTCAAGCCCCCGTCAATGGGCCAGCTACAGCAATTCCCAAACAGATGACGTGCGATGATCGGCGCACCGTTGGCCATCACCAGCAGAGTCAGCAATTCGAGTTCGATCAGCATCAGTCAGCTCGGCTCCGTCCATCCTGGCTGAGGCGTTGGAAGTTGGCCAGGCGCTCGGGGTTGATCTCACCCGCCTCAACAGCGGCTCGGATGGCGCAATCGGGTTCGTGGTCGTGAGTGCAGTTATGGAAACGGCACTGGCCGATATGGGCGCGGAACTCGGGAAAACCCTGTTCCATCTCCTCCCGTGTCAGGTCGACAAGGCGGAAGCTGCGCACTCCGGGGGAGTCGATCAACTCACCCCCCAGGGGAAGCTTGTAGAGGGTGGCGGTGGAGGTGGTGTGGCGACCAAGGCCGGTGGCGCTTGAGAGGCGACCGGTCTCCAGCTCAAGATCAGGCAACAGGGCATTGATCAGGGAGGATTTGCCGACGCCCGACTGGCCGACCAGGATATTGGTCTCTCCGTTGAGTCGATCGATCAGTGCATCTAGGCCGTGTTCCTGTTTGGCGCTCACCCTTACCAGGGAATAGCCGATCTCGGGATAGTGCGCGAAACGAGCGAAGAACGCTTCTGCTTCAGCGCCCTCAAGCAGGTCGATCTTGTTGATGGCGATCAGGGGTTTGACCCGGATGAGCTCAGCGGTCACCAGATATTGGTCGAGCAGATAGCCACTGGGGTCGGGCTTTGGCGCCAGCACGATGACCAGCTGGGTCAGGTTGGCCGCCAGGGGTTTATCGCGGCCGCTGTAGTCGGGGCGACTGAGTACGCTGCTGCGGGGCTGCAGGGCAGTGACCACGCCGGTTGTCTCGCCGGTGGGCTGCCACACCACCCGGTCACCACACACCGGGTGACCGATATGTTGCCGGGTCTGGCACTGAATGATGCGTCCCTGCGCATCCTCGATACCCAGGGTGGCGCCGTGGCGTATCACCACACGCCCTTCAGCGGGCGGAATTCCATCGCCGGCTTCAAGGGAGGTTTTGGCTTGGTCTTCGAGCCGCTCGCGACGTTTGTGCTGGATGGCCTGAATGCGGGTTTTTTGTTGTTTCGTAAGACGGCGTTTTGCCATAGGAGGTCCGGTTATGGCCTGTTGCTACGATGCGCCGACCCTTCGGGACGGAGCCAATTGATACGGGAGCGCTCATCTACAGCCAGTTCACCACGCTCTGTGCATCTTGTCCCGCAAACAGTCGGTATCCGCATCGTGTTAACAGCCTCCATGGCGTTTTATTTTTTGAACTTGTAGTACTCCTGATTGAGGTAGGTTGCCGTATTCTCGATGTCGTCGTCAAACCAGGTCAGGCCGAGCATCTGCTCACAGCGTCGTACCTGTGCAAATAGGCCCGGCAGACTGGTTACCTTGTGATCGGGGCGGGTATAGACCTCGCTGCCATGGCAGCGCTGACAATTTGTCGCTACCAGCTCCTTGCCGAGCGCCACATCGGCCGCGTGAGCCGTGATACCGCTCAGCAAAGGGATCAGAGAGAGTGATAGTAGGATTCTGTTCATAGCGTTGCTCCTTTAGCCTGCTGCTTGTTGGTTGATATGGGCGATGCGGACCGGCGCCGGTGGGTGGCTGTCGTGAAACAGGGAGTAGAGCGGATCCGGTGTCAGGGTGCTCGCATTGTCTCGATAGAGTTTGACCAGCGCACGCATGAGAAACTCCCCACCGGTCTGGTTCACCGCGAAATCGTCGGCCTGGAATTCGTAGCGGCGCGAGAGATAACTGCCCAATGGGGAGAAGAAGAGCGTGAACACGGGAAGCACCAGCATGAAGAGCAGAAGGGCCGCTGCATCGGACGGCTGGCTGATGCCGAGCGCGGTATAGAACCAGGTCTGCTGCGAGAGCCAGCCTAGCAGGGCCAGGCCCGCCAGTGAGAGCAGGGCCATCAACCCCATCTGTTTGAGAACGTGGCGATGGCGGAAGTGGCCCAGTTCGTGTGCCAGCACGGCCTCCATCTCATCCACCGACAGGCGCTCCAGCAGCGTGTCGAAGAAGACAATACGCTTCTGTTTGCCGAAGCCGGTGAAGTAGGCGTTGCCATGGCTTGAACGCTTGGAACCATCCATCACGAAGATGCCGTCACTGGTGAAGCCACAGCGCTGCAACAGGCGCTGGATGCGATCGCGCATCTCACCCCCTTCGAGGGGTTCGAAACGGTTGAACAGAGGTGCGATCAGCCGGGGGTAGGCCCAGGTAATGGTCAGCGTGAAGGCCATCCAGACCGCCCAGGCGGCCAGCCACCAGGTATCTCCGGCTCGCTGCATCAACCACAGGATGACCCACAGCAGTGGTCCACCCAACACCATCCCAAGCAGTACACCGAGCAGCTTGTCTTTGAAAAACTGCTGCAGCGTGGTGCGGTTGAAGCCGAAGGTCGCCTCGATGCGGAAGGTGCGCACCAGGCTCAGGGGTAGCTCCAGCAGACCGTTGATGAAGAAGAAGGAGAAGAAGAGAGCGAGGCCGGTGAGGATCCCGCTCCAGCCGAATCCGCGCCAGAAGCGATCAAGTAGATCGATGCCGCCACCCAGGGTCCATAGCAGCAACAGAAGGGTGCCGATGATGATCTCGATACGCGCAATCTTGCCCTTGGCCCGGGTGTAGTCGGCAGCGCGCTGATGCTCTTCGAGGGCGACCTTGTCAGCGAAGGCTTCAGGCACCTGTTGGCGATGATCGGCAACAAAAGCAAGGTGTCGCTGCAGCAGCCATAGTTGCAGCAGTGTGCCGAGCACCAGCAGCAGGAGAAAGAGTTGGGTGAACAGAAGCATGATAGATTCAATTTGAAAGCTTATGATCCGACAAGAATACAGTCTGTCCTCGCTTCCTGCTAGAATCTGCCGGCCTAGCCAACCTGAAAGCCAGTAAGGATTTTCTCATGCCTGTAGATGCCTCCAATCTGATATGGATCGATTTGGAGATGACTGGACTGGATACCCAGAAGGATCAGATCATCGAAATTGCCACCATTGTGACCGATGTCAATCTTACCGTATTGGCTGAGGGACCCGTGATCGCGATACATCAACCGCAGGAGGTTCTCGACGGCATGGATGAGTGGAATCAGCGCCAGCATGGTGATTCCGGCCTCATCGAGCGGGTTCGTGTCAGCGCCTACAACGAAGCCAAGGCGGAGGCGGAGACGATCAACTTCCTGCGTCACTACGTTCCCGAAGGGGCATCCCCCATGTGCGGTAACAGCATCTGTCAGGATCGGCGTTTTATGGCGCGCACCATGCCCCAGCTGGAGAACTACTTCCACTACCGCAACCTGGATGTCAGTACCTTGAAGGAGCTGGCCAATCGCTGGGCGCCTTCATTGATGGAGGGTTTGAGCAAAGCGGGTAAGCATCTGGCGCTGGATGATATCCGTGACTCCATCGCTGAGCTCAGGTTCTACCGCAATCACTTTCTGCGTCTGCCATAGGACCGGCCAGTACCCGGTTCGGTGCCAAGGTGAGTCCCCGGGTCTCAGACATCCGCTATCCGCTTCTACTGCTCGTCTACTGTCTGTGCAATCTGCTTTTTTTCATCTCGCAGCAACCCTATCTGCCGGCGGGCGAGGGAGTGCTGGTCAATGGGGATTTTGCGCAGGGCCTTGACGGTTGGCAGGCTGAAGGGAGTGGCAGCACTCTCTCCCAAGCCGGCGGAGTGCTGACCATTGATCACCCGGCGGCCGACTCCACCACCTTGGCTCAGTGTTGGCAGAAGAGCGCCTTGCCGCAACCGCTGTTGCTCTCGGCCGAGGCGCGCAGCGAGGGGGTGGTGCGAGGCGCCAAATCCTGGCATGAGGCACGCATTGATCTGGTCGGCTACGATGCCGCGGGTCGGGGGCAGTACCAGGTACGCACCCGCTTGCTCAACCTGCAGGGGGATCACCCCTGGCAAACGGCTCAGGCCCTGTTTCATCTCTTGCCCGATGCGCAGCGTGTCTGCCTCGAAATCTCGCTCTATCATGCACCTGGCCGTTTTCAGGTGAGGCGGCTCTCGCTGACCCGTGGGGTTGAATCCCCCCTCTACCGGATTGGCCGTTTGTCACTGCTGGCGGGGTGGGCGCTGTTGACGATCTTTCTGTTGCGAGCGCTCTATCGACACTATGGCGACCGCACTCTGGGTCGCTGGTTGCTGTTGCTGGCGGGTGTCGTGCTGGTCGGGATATTGCTGCCCCACGGGCTGCGGCAGCAGTTGGAGGAGGTCATCCTCCATTGGCTCTCTGCAATCGGTCTGTCGATGAGCGCTGATCATTCACTGGGAGTGGAGAGTGTCTGGTCTCTCTGGCCGGCGAAATGGGATCTCTCCAAGCTCGCCCATCTGTTGGGCTTCGCCCTGTTGGGGCTGTTGCTGGCAGCCGATCGCTCAATCAGTTGGATGACGCGATTCCGGGCATTACTCCTGTTGGCCCTGGCCTCGGAGATCCTGCAATTCTTCGTGCCGCTGCGCACGCCCCGTTTGAGCGATCTGGTGGTTGATGCGCTGGGCATCACCATGGGTATGGGGTTGGGTTGGATTGTCATACGGCTACGGCAGCGGCAGCGGCAGAAATAAGCGCGCTGTCAATTTGGCTCATTGAAAGCTTTAGCGAGCTCATCACGCAGTGGGCTGGGCCTTGCTCTGCGACGGAATCTCTACTCAGATGACGGTTGTTTTTCCCGTTGCTGCAGCGCCCAAGCCACATGTTCCCGCACCAGCGCGGAGGGGTGGTCAAGGCGCTGGCTCAGGGCGTGAATGAGATCCGCTGAGGTGGGCATGTTACCCAAGGCCACCGCCAGATTCCGCAGCCAGCGTTCATAGCCCAGTCGGCGGATGGCCGAGCCGGTGGTGCGTTCGAGGAACTCGCTTTCACTCCAGTTGAAAAGGGCGATCAGTCCGGCTCTGTCGAGTCCGTGGCGAGGCAGGAAATCCGCTTCCTTGGTCAGCCTGGCAAAGCGGTTCCAGGGGCAGACCTGCTGGCAGTCGTCACAGCCGTAGATCCGGTTGCCGATGAGCGGTCGCAGGGATTCCGGGATTGCGCCCTTGAGTTCGATAGTGAGATAGGAGATGCAAAGCCGGGCATCGAGCTGGTAAGGAGCGATGATGGCACGAGTCGGGCAGACGTCGATACAGGCCTGGCAGCTGCCACAGTGAGAAGCTGTCGGCTTGTCCGGGATCAGCGGCAGGTCGGTGTAGATCTCGCCGAGGAAGAACCAGGACCCAGCCTCGCGGGCGATCAGGTTAGTGTGTTTGCCGATCCAGCCCAGTCCTGCCTTCTCCGCCAGTGGCTTCTCCATCACTGGTGCTGAATCGACAAAGACCCGATAGTTGCCGCCGTTGGTCGCCTGCCTGATCCGATCGGCCAACTTCTGCAACCGCTTGCGCAGCACCTTGTGGTAATCCCGGCCCAGGGCATAGCGGGAGATGAAAGCGCTATGCGGCTCCTGCAGCAGCCTCTCTGAGCGGGCTTGCGTCTCCGGCAGATAGTCTAGCCGCACCGCGATCACCCGCAGGGTGCCGGCTAGCAGCAGTTCGGGACGGGTTCGCTTACGGCCGTGACTTGCCATGTAGTCCATTTCGCCATGGTGGCCCGCTGCAAGCCAGGCATCCAGATGCGCTTCAGCCTGAGTCAGGTCGCAATCGGCGATGCCGACCGCATCCAGGCCCAGTTCCGCACCCCACTGCTTGATCTGCCGGGTCAGCTGATGCCAGTCGTATTGCGCAGTGATGGAGTCCATGATGCGACACTATACGACTTGATGCCGTCACAGACACTCCCTGGTATGGCTCAGAGCTTCACGGTATCTTTGCTCCATCTCAATCGCCAGGAGCCATCCCATGCGGGCCATGCCAACGACCGACCAGCTCCCCTATGCGCTCTATACCGCCGCCCAGGTGCGGGAGTTCGATCGCATTGTGATCGAGGAGTATGGCATCCCCGGTGCCGATCTGATGGAGCGTGCCGGCACCCGCGCCTGTCACTGGATGCAGGCGCGCTGGCCGGACCTGAGCGAGGTCCTGGTAGTCTGTGGCGTCGGCAACAATGGGGGCGATGGTTTCGTGTTGGCCCGTCATGCCAGGCAGGGGGGCTTGCGGGTGCGTGTGCTGATGCTCGGCGATGTGGAAAAACTCAGCGGTGATGCCCTGGCGATGGCCGATGCCTGGCGGGCGATGGGAGAGCAGATCGAACCCTACACCGGCTTGCCCGGCAAGCCGGGGTTGATTGTCGACGCGCTACTCGGTACCGGTCTGGAGCGCGAGGTGACAGGCCGCTGGGCAGCCGCCATCGAGGAGATCAATGCACATCAGGCGCCGGTCTTCGCTCTCGATATCCCCTCGGGTCTGAATGCCGACAGCGGTCGAGTCATGGGGAGCGCCATCCGTGCCGATGCCAGCCTCAGTTTTATCGGCCTGAAACAGGGGATGTTCACTGGCCAGGGACCCGACTGCTGCGGTGAGATCGCTTTCGATGCCCTGGATGTGCCTGCCCGGGTCTATGCTCGCCAGCTGCTTGCCTGCCGACGTATCGATTGGCGCAAACAGTCGAATCTTATCGGATGCCGCCATCGTTCAGCCCACAAGGGGGATTTCGGCCATCTGCTGGTGATCGGTGGTGCTCCCGGCTACCCAGGGGCAATCCGGCTGGCGGCGGAGGCGGGGGCCCGCAGTGGCGCAGGTCTGGTGACGGTGGCGACCCATCCCAGCCATGTGACGACGATCAATGTGGGCCGGCCGGAATTGATGTGCTGTGGGGTCAAGGGGGCACCGGAGCTGGCTCCTCTGATCGAGCGCGCCTCAGTCATTGCGCTGGGTCCCGGTCTCGGTAGGGACGAATGGGGTGAGCGGCTCTACCACTCAGCCTCAGAGAGCGGACTGCCCTTGGTTCTCGATGCCGACGGTCTGTTTTGGCTCAGCCGTTATCCCAGTCGACGTGATGACAGGATCATCACCCCCCACCCAGGTGAGGCGGCCCGCCTGTTACAGGTAAGCATCGACGAGGTGCAGGCCGATCGGTTCGCGGCGGTGCAGGCGCTACAGGCCAAATATGGTGGTGTGGCGCTCCTTAAAGGGGCAGGTACCCTGATCTCGGATGGCAGCAGTCATCCGCCAGCACTCTGCAGTGACGGGAATCCGGGCATGGCGACCGGCGGCAGCGGAGATCTACTGACTGGGATCATCGGTGCTCTGCTGGCGCAGGGCCAGCTTCAGCGCCAGGCTGCTGAACTGGGGGTGAGTCTGCACGCTGCCGCTGGCGATAGGGCGGCCCGGCAAGGCGAAATCGGCATGCTTGCGGGGGATCTGTTGCTGGAGTTGCGCGGCTTGCTCAACCGGGATGCCGGCAATGCTTGAGCTGCAGATTAGCGGGGAGTCGCAGCAGGAGGCCCTGGGGGCGGCCCTGGCCGGCGTTATCGAACCGCCCTGTGTGATCTATCTGGCAGGGGATTTGGGCGCAGGAAAGACAACCCTGGCACGTGGCTTGTTAAGGGGGTTGGGCTATAACGGCCGGGTCAAGAGCCCGACCTACACGCTGATGGAGCCCTATGAGCTGCCGTCGCTGCACTGCTATCACTTCGATCTCTACCGGCTTGCAGATCCGGAGGAGCTGCAGTTTCTCGGCATCGAGGATCTGCTGGATGCCGATGCCCTGCTGTTGGTGGAGTGGCCGGAGCGGGGCGAGGGTGTGTTGCCGATAGCAGATCTGACGCTGCAGATTTTTCACGAGGGATTATCGCGGCGAGTGGAGTTTCAGCCCACTGGTGAAAAAGGTGTGCAAATTATCAATAACTTACAAAAGGTTTGGGGTGGAGATTAAAGGTTATTGAAGAAATTAAGGCTATCTACTAGAAAACCTTGGAAAAATTATTTCCCCGTGCTATTTTCTAACATGACGTCCCACCATTTGGGTTTCCGGAAATATGAGACCGCTCGTATTACTTTTGATCCTTGCGCTTTTCCATGCACCGTCGATGGCCGCGAAGCCGTCGCATATCAAGAGCCTGCGCGTCTGGTCGGCACCCGACCATGTGCGTCTGGTGTTCGATGCCGACAGCTCGATCGAGCATAAGATCTTTACCCTGCAGAATCCCCACCGCCTGGTGCTAGACCTTAAGCACACCGAGCTCACGAAACATCTGCCAGATCCCGCCAAGGAGAACAAGATCATTAAGGGCATGCGTAGTGCGGCGCGCAACAAAGGTGATGTGCGGGTGGTGTTCGATCTGACCGGTGCGGTCAAGCCAAAGAGTTTTCTGCTCAAGCCGAATCGGGAATACGGCCATCGCCTGGTGATCGATCTCTATGACAACAAGACCGAGGTGAAAAAGCGCTCAGCCCCGGTGAAGACTGATAAACCATCCGGCGAGCGCGATGTGATCATCGCGATTGATCCCGGACACGGTGGCGAGGACCCCGGTGCCCGCGGGCGACGCGGTACCTACGAGAAGGATGTGGTACTGGCGATCGGCAAAAACCTGGTAAAGGAGCTGAACCGCAAGAAGGGCCTGCATGCCATCCTGATTCGCGATGGTGATTACTATCTTGGACTACGCAAGCGCGTCGAGAAGGCCCGCGAAGCGCAGGCCGACCTTTTCGTCTCCATCCATGCAGATGCATTCCGCGATCCAAAGGTGCGCGGCTCCTCTGTCTACACCCTGTCGAGGAGGGGAGCATCAAACGAGGCAGCCCTCTGGCTGGCCGAGCGGGAGAACAGTTCAGACCTGGTTGGCGGCGTCTCGCTGGAGGACAAGGACGACACCCTGTTTTCCGTGTTGCTCGATCTCTCACAGATCGGCACCCTGCAGGCCAGCTCCGAGGCGGCGGAACGGGTGTTGGCTCAGTTGAAGGGGCTGGGCAAGACTCACAAGCGCAAGGTGCAGCAGGCGGGTTTCGTGGTGCTGAAATCCCCCGACATCCCCTCCATGCTGGTAGAGACAGCCTTTATCTCCAATCCGGATGAAGAGCGCCGCCTCAGAGATCCGGCCCATCAGCGCCGCATCGCCAAAGCGCTGAGTGAAGGCATAGTCGACTATTTTAAATTTCAGCCGCCACCCGGCACCTGGCTGGCCGCCAACCAGGCGCGCAAGCGTCCGCGCCGCCACGTCATATCACCCGGCGATACACTGAGTGCCATTTCGAAACAGTATCAGGTCAGCGTCAGTCGTCTGCGCAACGCCAACGAGTTGAAGAGCGACACCATCCGTATCGGTCAGGTACTGCAGATACCCGGCAGCTGATTCCCGCCTTGGCCCCATTGCCCGGAGAGTGGCACAATGGGGCAGCAAGATCACCGACCCCCCATGTCACGGCATGGGGTTTTTTTACCCCCTGCCGTTTACCACCATGCCAATACGCAGACTGCCCACACAGCTGGTCAACCAGATCGCCGCCGGTGAGGTGGTCGAGCGCCCCGCGTCAGTAGTTAAAGAGCTGATTGAGAACAGTCTTGATGCCGGGGCTCGCCGGATTGAGATCGATATCGAGCAGGGCGGCAGCAAGCTGATCCGTGTACGCGATGACGGGGCGGGTATTGTGCAGGCGGAGCTGGCGCTGGCGCTCTCCCGCCACGCCACCAGCAAGGTCGCCAGTCTGCAGGATCTCGAAGCCATCCATAGCATGGGGTTTCGCGGTGAAGCGCTGCCGAGTATCGGATCAGTCTCTCGATTACGTCTGGTTTCGCGCAGTCAGGAGAGCGAGCAGGCCTGGGAGGTGGATGGGGATGGCAGCGAGCCTATCGCTGAGCCCAAGCCGGCGGCACATCCTCAAGGCACCAGTGTGGAGGTGCGGGATCTTTTCTATAACACGCCGGCCCGGCGTAAATTTCTGCGCACAGAAAAGACAGAGTTCGGCCATATCCAGGGGCTGGTGCAGCGCTTGGCACTGGTCCGCTTCGATGTGGGATTCGTGTTGCAGCACAATCGTAAACCGGTGCTGTCACTGCCGCCCTGCAATGACCGCAACACACGGGAGGCGAGGATTGCCGACCTGCTGGGTCGTGCCTTTCTCGATAACGCCCTCTACCACGAGGAGCAGGCAGGGGATCTGTCGCTGGGCGGGTGGATTGCCAAACCCACCTTTTCCCGTTCGCAGGCCGACATGCAGTATTTCTATGTCAATCAGCGCATGGTGCGCGACAAGCTGATCACTCACGCCATTCGCCAGGCCTACCAGGATGTGCTCTACCACGGACGCCATCCCGCCTATCTGCTGTTTTTTGCTCTCGATCCCCGCAAGGTGGATGTCAATGTCCACCCCACCAAGCATGAGGTGCGTTTTCGCGATTCCCGTTCGGTGCATGATTTTCTCTTCCGTGGGGTTCACCGTGCCCTGGCGGAGACCCGGCCACAGCATTCGCAGGCGGAGGCTTTAGCAAACCATGAGAGTGGCGCGACGCCGCAGGTAGTGAGCGACTCCCCTCGCGATACACCCCGCCAGCAGCAGGAGATCCCCTGGCGCGTCAGTGAGCGGCCTGCTGCCTATCGCGCCGGTCTGGCGATGCAACATCCGGGGCCGACCTCATCTCCGGAGATGCGGAGTCTGCCTGAGGAGAGCGACGATGAAACACTACCGCCACTCGGTTATGCGTTGGCCCAGCTGCATGGGGTCTATGTGCTGGCGCAGAATCGTGAAGGGCTGGTGCTGGTGGATATGCACGCGGCCCACGAACGCATTACCTACGAACGCTTCAAACTGACTTACCGCCAAGGGGGAATCGTACGCCAACCTCTGCTGGTGCCTGTGACAGTGGCGGTTGGTCTGCGAGAGGCCGACCTGGCCGAGAGCTTGAGTGAGGAGCTGACCCGGCTCGGTATCGAGGTCAGCCGCATGGGCCGGGAGTCACTGGCAGTCAGGGGCATCCCCGCGCTGTTGCAGGGGGCCGATGTGGAGAAGCTGTTGCGCGATCTGCTGTCGGATCTGGCGGAACATGGTGAGAGCAGCCGCCTGGAGCAGGAGATTGATACGGTACTGGCCAGCATGGCCTGCCACGGTTCGGTGCGCGCCAACCGCAAGCTGACGCTGGACGAGATGAATGCTCTCCTGCGCGAGATGGAGCGCACCGAGCGTGCCGACCAGTGCAACCACGGCCGGCCGACCTGGGTCAGGCTATCGATGTCGGAGCTCGACCGGCTCTTTTTGCGGGGACGGTGATGTCGGACCAGCTGTTACCGCCCGCCATATTTCTTATGGGCCCGACTGCCTCCGGTAAGACGGCGCTGGCCGTTGATCTGGTCCAGCATCTGCCCCTTGAGATCATCAGCGTCGATTCCGCGCTGGTCTACCGGGATCTCGATATAGGCACGGCCAAGCCGGATGCTGAATTATTGAGTAAGGCTCCGCATCGGCTGATCGACATCCGTGATCCATCACAGAGTTACTCCGTTGCCGAGTTTCGTGAAGATGCCCTGCGGGAGATGGCCGACATTACCCGCCAGGGTCGCACTCCTTTGCTGGTCGGCGGCACAATGCTCTATTTCCGCGCCCTGGAGCAGGGGTTGTCGGATCTGCCCAAGGCCGATCCCGCTGTGCGTGCCCGATTGGAGGCGGAGTTGACGACGCTGGGCCTGGCGGCACTGCACCGTCGTCTACAGGAGCTCGATCCAATAGCGGCAGGACGTATTCACGAAAACGATCCCCAGCGAACGCTGCGAGCTCTTGAGGTGATCGAGATCACCGGTCGTGCGCTTTCAGAGCTGCAGGCTGAAGATGGGGGCGAAGCACTGCCATACCGGGTATTGAAATTGATCAGGGCGCCAGAGGATCGGGCGCTGCTCCATCAGCGTATCGAGTCACGATTTCAGGAGATGCTAAAATCGGGATTTGAGGCCGAGGTTCGCACGCTGTTGCAAAGGGGGGACCTTAGCCCAGAGCTGCCGGCCATGCGTAGTGTGGGTTATCGCCAGATGTTGAACTATTTGCTCGGTGGGTGTTCAAGGGATGATATGGTGCAACGCGGCATAATCGCGACTCGGCAGCTGGCGAAACGGCAATTCACCTGGCTACGTAGTGAGAAGAACGCTCACTGGCTGGATGAAGGCGCTGAGCTGTTGCCGCAGGCGATGACTCTGATTACTGACTTTCTGGGTGAAAAGCAGTTTGAGGTGCCATAATCGGGTAAACGATAGGAATTGGCACTGATTGGTATTGAAATATTGAATACCAGGTAAAAAAATGTTTGTGCTAAAATCCGTGCTGCGGCGCAAAATACTTCTACACTTTGATCTTTAGCGCTTGTTTTTTAAGCTTTTTCTATAAACACAATAAGGAGAATTTACATGTCCAAAGGGCAAAGTTTACAAGACCCTTTTTTGAATGCACTGCGGAAGGAACGTGTGCCGGTTTCTATTTTTCTCGTCAATGGAATCAAACTGCAGGGCCAGATCGAATCTTTCGACCAGTTTGTAGTGCTGTTGAAGAACAGCGTCAGCCAGATGGTTTACAAGCATGCTATTTCGACGGTAGTACCAGCGAGAAACGTCCGTATTCAGCATGCCAACGGGCAAACGGATGAAGCTGTGCCCCCCGGCCCCGGCAGCGGCAACTTCTGATCCCGTTACACGGTTGGTGTTAGGGCGCATCTGCAAGCCAGGTGTGCCCGCCTCAACCTGAAACAACCTACCTTTCACAGATCTCCCTCTATGTTTGAACGTCCCAAATCGGGTGAGCGCGCCGTGCTCGTGCACATCGATCTCGGCAGCAGTCCCGATGCCGATGAACTTCAGGAATTCCGCGACTTATCGGCGTCTGCCGGTGCTATAGCAGTGGCCTTTGTTGGCGGCAGTCGGCAGCATCCTGATCCCCGACTCTTTGTCGGACGCGGCAAGGCTGAAGAGATAAAAGAGATCGTGCTGGGGGAGAAGGCCGACATTGTCATATTCGATCACACGCTCTCACCCAGCCAGGAGCGGAACCTGGAGCGGGAATTCGAATGCCGTGTGGTCGACAGGACCGGCCTGATCCTCGACATCTTTGCCCAGCGCGCCCGCTCCTTCGAGGGCAAGCTACAGGTAGAGTTAGCTCAGCTACAGCATCTCTCCACCCGACTGGTGCGGGGATGGACCCATCTGGAGCGGCAGAAAGGCGGTATCGGTTTGCGCGGCCCGGGTGAGACCCAGCTCGAAACCGATCGTCGACTGCTCAATCAGCGGATCGACCAGATCAAGCGTCGCCTGATGCGGGTTGATTCACAACGGGAGCAGGGACGACGCGGACGGGACAAGGCGGATATTCCTACCGTCTCCCTGGTCGGTTATACCAATGCGGGTAAATCGACGCTCTTCAATACCCTGGTCGGCTCTGGAGTCTATGCGGCGGATCAGCTATTTGCCACTCTGGATCCCACGCTCAGGCGGTTGGATTTGAAGGGTGAAGGGCCGGTGGTGATCGCCGATACTGTCGGTTTCATCAGTCACCTGCCGCATGATCTGGTGGCGGCCTTCAAGTCAACCCTGCAGGAGACAACCGAAGCGGATCTACTGCTGCATGTGGTAGATGCAGCCAGCCATCAGCGGGCGACCTGCATTGCGGAAGTCAACGATGTCCTGCAACAAATCGGCGCCCAGGAGGTCCATCAGATCGAGGTGTTCAACAAGATTGATCTGCTGCCTGATCGTCCACCGGCGATTGATCGCGACGAAGCGGGGCAGATCATCCGCATCTGGCTCTCGGCTAAAACGGGCGAAGGGGTTGATCTTCTACTGCAGGCACTTGCCGAGTACTTCCGCCGTAATCATGTACAGCAGAAGTTGATTTTGCCGGCTCAGGAGGGGCGTTTGCATGCGCTCCTGCATGCGCGCGGCTCGGTCCTGGTCGAGCAGGGAACCGATGAGGGAGGCTGGCAGATGGAGGTTGATATGTCGGAGCGAGAGTTCCAGCGACTGTTGAAGGAAGAACCTCTCCTTGACGAATATTGTCTCGACCCATCGTCCGGTAAGGCAATGTAACTCTCAATGCCTTCCTGGCTCTATGAGTCGGCTTGTCGTTTGCCACAGCCGGGTGGACTGTTAGAATGCGGCCAGAGGTAGTGATGAGGAGTGTCATCTCCTCTGATTTTTCAGGGGATTGTTGAAACCGATTCAAACGATCCCATATTTGCAGTTCGGCAGCTGAAAACAGTTGCCAGAAGCATCAATCAGACAAAAATTTGGAGTGTTTCAATGGCCTGGAATGAACCGGGTGGTGGTAAGGATCCCTGGAGCGGCAAAGGTGGCGATCAGGGTCCGCCAGATCTGGATGAAGTGGTCAAAAAGCTTCAGGATAAATTTGGTGGCCTGTTTGGCGGGGGCAAGTCCTCCAACGACGGATCTTCCGTAAAATCCGGCGGTTCCGGGCCGGGTTCCAAAACCTTCAGTATCGCATTAATCGTACTGCTGCTGGGGTGGCTGGCATCCGGTATCTATATCGTGCAGCCCGCCGAGCGAGGGGTGGTGCTGCGCTTTGGTGCCTACTCAGAAACCACGCAACCAGGACCACACTGGCACATCCCCTTTCCGGTGGAGAGTGTCATGCTCGTCGATGTGGATCAGATCTCCTCTTTCCGGCACAAGGCACTGATGCTGACCCGTGACGAGAATATCGTGGATGTGGAGTTGACCATCCAGTCGCGAATCCAGGATGCGGCCGACTACAAGTTCCAGGATCGGGATCCCAGAAAGACGATGCAGGACGCCACCGAGACGGCAGTCAGGACGACCATCGGTAAGAACGATCTGGACTTCATTCTGACCCAGGGTCGAGGCGCCATCGCCGATCGTATCAAGCAGGAGGCCCAGGGGCTGATCGACAGCTACAAGACAGGCTTGATCATCACCAGTGTCAACATGCAGCCGGCCAAGCCACCGGAGCAGGTCAAGAGCGCCTTCGACGATGCCATCAAGGCACGTGAAGACAAAGAGAGGCTGGAGAACCAGGCCGAAGCCTATGCCAATCAGGTGGTACCTGAAGCGCGAGGCGAGGCGGCACGCCGTCTGGCTGAAGCCAAGGCCTACAAAGACAGGGTGATCGCAGTGGCGGAGGGTGACGCGAGTCGTTTTCTCTCGGTCCTCAAAGAGTACAAGCGTGCTCCTACAGTTACCCGCGAACGCCTCTATCTTGATGCCATGGAGTCTATGCTGGGTCAGACCAGTAAAGTAATGCTTGATACCAAGAGCGGTAACAGTTTGATGTATCTGCCCTTGGATAAATTGATTCAGAACAGGGCCACCAGCGGCAGTGAGCAGAGCAGCGATGGGTCGTCAAACTCATCACAGAGCGGCAGCCGCTCAGCGCCGACAAATCTGCGCAACGTAGACCGTACCCGAGGGAGCCGCTGATGCAATCGAGCAAACTTCTAATACCCCTGGCCGCTGTAGTTGCGCTACTTGTCTACTCCTCCGCCTTTACTGTCAACCAGTGGGAGGTGGCAATAAAACTGCGGTTGGGTGAGATCGTCGATACCGACTACGATCCCGGACTCCACTGGCTGATGCCGGTGATCAACAACGTGAAGACCTTCGACGGCCGCATCCAGACCATGGATTCCCGTCCCGAGCGCTTTTTGACGTTAGAGAAGAAGGATGTGATCGTCGACTACTTCGCGAAATGGCGTATCTCCAATGTGGCGCAGTTCTTCCGCTCCACCGGTGGTGATGAGGCCAAGACTGCGCGTCTGCTACAGGAGCGGATCAATACCAGCTTGCGCGACGAGTTCGGCAAACGCACGGTGCAGGAGGTCATCTCCGGGGAGCGTGCCGAGATTATGGCGTTGCTGACCAAGGATTCGGATGCCAAGGCTGCCGAGCTCGGTGTCGAGATACTCGACGTGCGGGTGAAACAGATCGATCTGCCCCCTGAAGTCAGTGAATCGGTCTATCAGCGTATGCGTGCCGAGCGTGAACGGGTGGCCAGAGACCTGCGGGCACTGGGTAGTGAGGCAGCCGAAAAGATTCGCGCCAACGCGGATCGTGAGCGCGTAGTGCTGGTGGCTGATGCCTATCGAGAGGCCGAGCAGCTGCGAGGCGAAGGTGACGGTAAGGCTTCGGAGATCTACGCTAACGCCTACAACCAGGACAGCGAGTTCTACGCCTTCTATCGCAGTCTCAATGCCTATAAGAGCAGTTTTAGCGGCAGTAACGATATTATGGTGCTTGAGCCCGACTCTGATTTCTTTCGTTATCTGAAAGATCAGAACGGCAAATAACCGCCAAACTATCCAGACACGACCCTGCCAGGGCCGTCGGCATGCATGGACAAGCACCGACGGCTCTGGGAGAATGTGCGGCTGATCAGGACCGGGATCTCCCCCGGTTTATTTTTGGGGTGATCTTTCATGTTGCATGATCTCTGGGTTGCCTTGGCCCTGCTGCTGGTGCTGGAGGGTATTTGGCCCTTTTTAAGTCCGGACACCATGCGTCAGATGTTGCTCATGCTTGTGCAACAGGATAATCGCTCCTTGCGCATCAGTGGCCTGATCAGCATGATCAGTGGCGTGGTGCTGCTCTATTTCGTTAATTGATTGGCCTAGGACGATGGAAAACGAACGCTGGATTCTGCCTGACGGCATCGATGAGGTGCTGCCCCGAGAGGCGGCGATCATTGAGAGAAAACGCCGAGAACTACTCGATCTCTATGCCGGTTGGGGTTACGAGTTCGTAATCCCTCCTTTCGTCGAGTTTCTTGATTCACTCCTTACCGGCACCGGTAGCGATCTCGATCTCAAGACCTTTAAGCTTACCGATCAGCACAGCGGCCGCATGATGGGGGTTCGAGCCGATATCACGCCCCAGGCCGCTCGCATCGATGCCCACCACGTCGGCTGCGAATCACCGACCCGGCTCTGCTATCTCGGCACTGTGCTGCATACCCGTTCCGATGGTTTCGCGGGTAGCCGCAGTCCGCTTCAGATCGGCGCTGAGCTCTATGGGCACAGTGGGGTGGAGAGCGATATCGAGATTCTGCGCTTGATGATGCAGACACTGGCTCAGTGTGGGGTGGAGGATGTCTATCTCGATCTCGGTCATGTGGGGATCTTCAAGGGGCTGGCGCAACAGGCTGGACTCGATAGCACGCAAGAAGCGGCGCTCTTCGACGCCCTGCAACGCAAGGCGATGCCGGAGATAGACCAGCTGCTCTCGACGTTGGCTATCGAAAAGCCGGTGGCGGCTATGCTCGCCAAACTCGCTGAGCTGAGCGGTGATGATGCCCTGGAACGGGCCGAAAAGGTGCTCGCCGATGCAGCGGCGCCAGTACAGGAAGCATTGGGCTATCTACGTAAAATGGCGGAGTTGATCTCGGTTTGGCTGCCTCAGCTGCCGGTCCATTTCGATCTCGCGGAGCTGCGTGGCTACCATTTCCACACCGGTGTGGTATTCGCCGCCTTCGTCCCCGGAAACGGTAAGGAGATCGCCCGCGGCGGACGCTATGATGAGATCGGCCGGGTGTTTGGCCGGGCACGGCCTGCGACGGGTTTCAGTGCCGATCTCAAGACCCTGATCCGCATTGGAGACCCTGAGACGCAGCCAGCCGCGAAGGATGCGCTGATCTTTGCGCCCTGGTCTGACGATCCTTCACAGCAGGCAAGTATCGATCAGCTACGGGCCGAGGGGCGTCATGTGGTCTGCGCCTTGCCAGGGCAGCAGGGTGGCGCAGTTGAGATGGGTTGTGGCGAACAATTGGTCCAGTCCAATGGCGAATGGCAGCTGATTTCGGTTTGAAAGCGGTAAGAATTCTGTAAAAATCCGTCAGTTTGTTGAAATGAGGCCGGCTATAAAAAGCGGTCCACAAAAGATTGAGAGAAAAATGGGCAAGAATGTCGTAGTAATCGGAACGCAGTGGGGTGACGAGGGTAAGGGTAAGGTCGTGGACCTGCTCACGGACAAGGCGTCCGCCGTCGTCAGGTTTCAGGGCGGGCACAACGCAGGCCATACCCTGGTCATCGATGGAGAGCAGACGGTACTGCACCTGATCCCCTCTGGCGTCCTGCGCGAGGGCGTGCGCTGCCTGATCGGCAATGGCGTGGTGCTCTCTCCCGAAGCGTTGCTGGAAGAGATCGACATGCTGGAGAAAAACGGCGTGCCTGCCGCCAGCCGCATGGGTATCTCTGAGTCCTGCCCGTTGATTCTGCCCTACCATATCGCTCTCGATGCGGCGCGTGAGAAGGCTCGCGGCAAGAAAGCGATCGGCACCACGGGTCGTGGCATCGGTCCGGCCTACGAGGACAAGATCTCCCGCCGGGGGATTCGTCTGGGTGAGATCTTCGATCAGGCCCACATTAGCGAGCGGCTGCGCGAGGTGATGGAGTATCACAATTTTGCCCTCAAACACTACTTCAAGGACGAAGAGGTCGATATTCAGCAAACCCTGGATAAGCTGATGGTAATGGCGGAGCGTCTGCAACCCATGGTGGCCGATGTCACCGGTGAATTACATCAGCTGCGACGCGAAGGTAAACATGTCATGTTCGAGGGTGCGCAGGGTGCGCTGCTGGATATCGATCATGGCACCTATCCCTATGTGACCTCTTCCAATACCACGGCGGGTGGTGCTGCCACCGGTACTGGCGTGGGCCCTCGCTACATCGACTATGTACTTGGTATCGTCAAGGCCTATACAACACGCGTTGGCGCCGGCCCTTTTCCCACCGAATTGTTCGATGCTGACGGCGATTATCTGGGTACCAAAGGGCATGAATTTGGTGCCACCACAGGGCGCAAGCGCCGCTGCGGCTGGCTCGATACGGTCGCTCTGCGACGTTCTCTGGATATCAACAGCGTTACCGGTATCTGCATCACCAAGCTCGATGTGCTCGATGGAATGGATACTCTGAAGATCTGTGTCGGTTATGAGTTCGACGGCCAGCAGATCGACACACCTCCGGTCGGAGCCGACCATTTCGAACGCTGTAAACCGCTATATATCGAGATGCCCGGCTGGCAGGAGTCCACCGTCGGTATTACTGATTATGCACAGCTGCCGGCTGCTGCACGCGACTATCTGGGTAAAATCGAGGCGCTCTGCGAGACGCCTATCGACATCATCTCCACCGGTCCGGACCGTAACGAGACCATCATTCGTCGCCACCCCTTCCTCGATTGATACGCACAGCGATCTCCTCTCCCCTTTGGGAGAGGGGACTATCTGACCGCTGTGCCTTTGCACGCTTTTTCAGACTTACCCTAACGGCATACCCCAGCTGCGTTTTCTGCGATCGGCAGAGCAAGTGTTAGATTGTCGGGGCAGAACCGACTAGGGTAGTATCGACATTGCAGGTCTCGACGGAAGCAGGAAAGCCACTGTGCGCTTCAGATGTCCCATAAGAAGAACTATGCAGCAGGCTGTGGCTATCTGACAGCTGTCCCCGAGCGGCCAAAATTCCGCAGATGCTGAAAAGGTAGGAGGCAATCCATGTGGAAAATAATGAGTCTGGCAGGCTGTTTGTTTCTGATGCTGTCATGGGGGTTTGCGAATGCAGAAACAGGCACGAAGAGCGAGCTCCAGCCACTCAGTAGTGCACTCACAGGGGGTGATTTCACTCTCCAATCGATCGACGGCCCGGTCTCCACAAAAGCCTTTCGCGGTAAATTGATTCTGCTCTACTTCGGTTACACCCAGTGCCCGGATGTCTGCCCCACGTCGTTTTCCCTTATGGCGCAGGCCCTCAATGAACTCGATGAACAGGAGTTGGCGCAGATCTCCGGTATCTTTGTCAGCGTTGATCCGAAACGGGATAGCGTCGAAAGGCTGGCGGAGTATGTCGACTACTTCCATCCCAGTTTTATCGGTGTCACCGGTTCCCCGGATGAGATTTCAGCGGCGGCCAAGGGTTACGGTGTACAGTACAGCTTTACCGACGCCAGTGATTCCGCCATGGGCTACATTGTTAACCACTCTGCCGCCGTCTACCTGATCGATCAGCAGGGGGTGCTGCGTTTCGCTTTCCCACACGAGACGCCTCCCGAGACCATGCTGGGAGCCATCCGTATGCTGTTTGAGGAGGCAAAGCAACCTGGCGCTTAGCGACCTGATTTACGCTGTTGATTTTGGGCCACAAGCGCTGAACGCACTCTGCCAGGATTCCGGGCAAAGAATTATCTTAACCCGAATATTTCACCCGGCCGCTTCTAAATGCGATTAATGCACTAATTTGATTGAAAATTCCTGGAATATTAGCAAAGTACAAAGTGTTACCGACCACGCTGAACGCGCCCTCGCACCGATCTCGTCGTCCAGCTGCGGTATTTACTCAATCATCAATAGCTTGGGCTATTGACTCAATCGCAAATCCGCATCTGAACAACGATCTCGGCACGATCATCGCGTTCCCGGGTGAAACACTCGGGTTAATTTGTGCGCACCAGGCGGGTCCCTGACAGGCGGTCGTGCCAGGCCATGCCATCTCGATCCAGCAACACCCAGAGGAATCCCAATCCAAGCGCCAGACAGGAGAGGATAGCGGCCAAGTGACGCTTCAGGGCATCACCCCAACTCAGTGGTGATCCGTCCATTCTGACCACTCTCATATGCCAGGCCCGCATTCCCAGGGTTTGTCCGCCCCGCCACCAGAAACCGGTAAAAAAGAGCAATGGGATGACCTCGAACAGGAGCCACTGAAAGGCCACTAACGCGCCACCTGCCGGCATGCCGAAAGGGAGTGTGATCAGGGTTGTGGCGACCGCCAGCAGTGCGATCAGCAGCAGCAGGTCGTAGAAAATGGCTGCCAGACGCCGCAACAAGCCGGGAGACGATAGGGTGGGAGATACTGTGTGAGATGGGGTATTCATCGCATTCAATTAAGTCATTTGAGTGAATATCTTACGGCAGAAATGGGTGAAAACCCTAAGTAGTCAGAGCAATCATCCGAATTTTCAGACTACTCTTAAGGTTCCATAATTTGCACTCCCGGTTGACGATACCAATGGGGGGCAGAAAGCATGGAACACAGATGCGACCACCGCAAATTATTGACTCAAGAAATCGTATTAAACGATCGAGATGTCGGAGAAATCATAGGTAGAACCCGCAATATCAGTCTTAGCGGTATGTTGGTTGATATTGGTGATGTTCCCTCTATAACTCTGAATACCATTATAGAGATCTCATTTCCAGTGGTCTGTGGTGAACTTTCCCGCCAATGCAAGGCCAAGGCTTATGTCGTGCACAAGCAAGCTGGCAGTGTGGGACTTATGTTCAGTGAGATCGACTCCGATGTCAGACAGATGTTGAGAAAACTACTCTATGGCTATGCGACGCTTTCCGAGCGCGCCCACCTTTCTCAACGTCAACAACAGATTTCCGCCTCGCGGGCGGTTGCCTGAAGGCCAGTGGGAAGACTACCTCCTTTATAACGAAAATTGGCCAGCTAGCTGGTGCTTTTGGATTACAAAAGGCTTATTTTTCTGCGCGTTGCATAAAAGATGTGAGAGAATCCAGCTTCATTGAAGCCCATTTATAGCTGAATCCTCGTGGCTTCAACTATCTGCAAAGCACTCACAGGCCCACGATGCATCGAATAGCCACAAAACTGCAGCGTACCTGGTTGACACGCATAGCCATGCCCTGGCTCTCAGTGCTGGTGGGGGTGGCCTGTGGCATGCTGACCTGGCTACTACTCGATCCTATCCTCAACCATCGGCTTGAACAGATCTTCCGCGATAACCTGACACATCGGTTGGAACTCAGCTCCACCGAGACACGTCACCGTTTTGAGGGTTTTCTCAGAGAGTGGCGTT
Source organism: Candidatus Thiodiazotropha sp. (assembly GCA_037384445.1). Classification (GTDB taxonomy): domain Bacteria; phylum Pseudomonadota; class Gammaproteobacteria; order Chromatiales; family Chromatiaceae; genus Thiodiazotropha. Next base: position 7,129 of record JARRNY010000010.1, on the reverse strand, counting down.
CGACGGGGCATGGTCTCGCCCAGCACTGGGGAGTGGTCAGCCATCTCAACTCGATCGGTTGGGCGGAGACGCTGGAGTTGCCGCGACGTTACTCCAGGCGGCAGCTGCCGACTTGGTTGCATACAGCGGATCTCAACCTGAGTTCCATTGAGCCCGACCTGATCGTCCTGCTCGACTCTGATGGTGGCGCCCGGGAGATCTTCGAAAACAAGCCTGTTCAGATGAAACTGTCACGTCTGACCCGCTATTTCTCCGGACGCGAAGAGGCGGTGATCACGACCGTACAGCAGCGACCCTATCTGCTGGTCTATTCACTCATTCGCCGGGCCGAAGGCTTCGATCCCGCCTATCTTATGATGGTGGTTGAGATCGATAAACACTTTCTGGCTGAATCGCAAAAGACGATCGGCGACGCCGATACAGTCATTGCACTGATGGACTCGGATACCCAGGAGTTGCTCGTCAGCAGTGACACCGCGAACGTTTTTCCCACCTCGCCGTTAAGTGTCTGGACAGGACGCTATCTGGTGACTTCACAGGCCTTGGATGGATTTCAAGGCGCTGACCAGAATCTCCTGTTCACTACCCTGGTGTCACGCGAAGCGACTAAACAGACGCTGGAGAATATCACCTCCCTGGCGCAGCAGGATCGTTTGATCGCCGCTTTGGTCTACATCGCTGCGTTCTCCCTCGCCTTCTATCTCATCTCCACCAAGATCAGCCATGTGCTGCAGCGGATATCCCGCTTCGGCCAGCAGGCTCTGGGTATCCGTCAGCCAGTGATCAGACAGGGTAATCAACTGCTGCAGCTCGAAGGCTGGGTGAAAGCCTTTTTCCGTCAGGTCATCGAAGCCAGGGAACGGCTGCGACTGCAGCAGGAGGAGCGTCTCAAGGAGTCGGAGGTCTTCAAAAGCGCGCTATTCGACAATTCGATGGATTCGATCATTACGCTTGATGATCAGGGACGGGTGATCGAGGTCAACGGCACGGCTGAGCGGGTGTTCGGTTACAACCGTGCGGGACTGTTGGGACAGCACTTCGATGAAATTGCCCTGCACCCGGATGATCATAAACGTTATCGCCATATGCTGAGCAGCTGTATACGCAAGCATGACAATGACCGGGTCTGTCGCTCCCAACCCATGACGGCCATTACCGGTTTCGGTGATGAGCGTGCCGTGGAGTGTTCGGTGATCTCTATCCATCTGCCCCATCAGACGGTCTTCAACATCTATCTGCGGGACGTCTCGGGGCAGAAGCAGGCCGAGCGGGAGATCGCCAGTCTGGCCAAGTTGGCGAGTGAGAATCCGAGCCCGGTGTTACGTGCCAACCAGCGTGGTGTCATTGTTTATGCCAATGCGGCGAGCAAGCCGTTGCTCGAATATTGGGGTTGCGAGCGTGGCCAGACGCTACCGCTCTATTGGCAGAATCAAGTGGCGAAGTCGCTGCGAGACGGTATCGCCGAAGAGTTGGAAATCGCCTTCGATGATCAGATCTTTTCACTCCAGCTGGCGCCTATTGGTGAGCTCGACTATGTCAATCTTTATGCGCGCGATATCACTCAGATGCGAAATGCCGAGGTGCAGAGTCGCCAGCATCAGTCGGAGTTGGTGCATGTCTGCCGTTTGAGTACCATGGGTGAGATGTCTACCGGGCTGGCTCACGAGCTGAATCAACCGCTGGCCGCCATTATCAACTTCGCCAGCGGCTGTGTGCGGCGCATCCAGTCCGGTGTCGGCGGTGAGGCGGAGCTGGTTGACGCCATGGCACAGATTACGGCCCAGGCTGAGCGGGCGGGGGAGATTATCAAGCGTCTGCGCGCGATGGTGACCAAACGTCCGCATGAGCGTGAGGTGGTCAATCTGAACCATATCCTGCTGGAGGTTGCCTCCTTCACCGAGTATGAAGCCAATCGGCATCGGGTGGAGGTGAGTCTTGAGCTGAGTGACCAGATTCTGCCGGTTGAGGTGGATTTGGTGCAGATTGAACAGGTGTTGCTGAATCTGGTAAGAAACGCCATTGATGCGATGAAGATGGTACCATCAGGAGACAGAAAACTGTCGTTAAAGACCCGGCGTATCGATAGCACCCGTGTAGAGGTGACGGTAGAGGATAACGGACCGGGTATCGATGCTGACACAGTCGCGCACCTGTTCGACGCTTTCTTCTCCACCAAGGAGAGTGGCATGGGTATGGGATTGCCGATCAGCAAGAAGATTGTAGAGGCTCATTTCGGTGAGCTTACTGTTGACTCCAGTCCGGGTGGTGGTGCAGCTTTTCACATGGTGCTGCCTACCGATCCGGCACATGTATTACCGGGGTTTTGACTATGAGTAACCAGCCCATTGTTTTCGTCGTTGACGATGATCAGGCCATGCGCAACTCTCTCAAGTGGCTGATTGAATCGGTCTCCATGCAGGTTGAGACCTTCGACTCGGCGGATGCCTTCATCAAGAGTTACTACCCGGGACGTTCCGGTTGCCTGCTGCTCGATGTGCGCATGCCGGGCATGAGTGGTCTGGAGTTGCAGGAGTACCTGGTCGCCAACCGGATTGCGATTCCCGTGATCATCATCACCGGACACGCCGACGTGCCGATGGCGGTGCGGGCCATGAAGGCGGGCGCCATCGACTTTATCGAAAAGCCCTTCAACGACGAGTTGCTGCTGGAGAGTATCCGCCACGCCCTGTTGCTGGATGAGCGGCAGCGGGATTTGCAGTCGCAGCGAGCCGAGATCGCTACCCGTCTGGCGCGCCTGACCCCACGCGAGCATGAGGTCATGGTGATGGTGACCAACGGCCGCGCCAACAAGGAGATCGCCTCTTCGCTGGGGGTCAGTGCGAAAACCGTCGAGGCCCACCGGGCACGGGTGATGGAGAAGATGGAGGCGGGCTCCCTGGCCGAGCTGGTGCGCATGGCGATTCACGCCAACCTCACGCTGGATGATGCAGGCGACGAGGAGTGAACTGCCCGGGGACCCTGCAGGACGAAGCTGACCATCGGTGTATGGTGTGAGCTGTGGTCTGCACTGCTGGAGAGGTGCTGAGCTGATACAGGCGGGTTGTTCAATCTGATGGGCGAGCGCCTCCTGCGTCAGCCGAAAGTGCTGGCCTGGACCTTCTACGACTGGGCCAACTCCGCCTTTGCCACCACGGTAATGGCCGGTTTCTTCCCGCTTTTTTTCAAACAGTACTGGAGCGCCGAGGTGGTGGCCACGGAGAGCACGTTCCGCCTCGGTCTGGCCAACTCGCTGGCCAGTATTCTGGTGGTCTGTCTGGCCCCCCTGCTTGGTGCGCTGGCCGATCAGGCGGGTGCGCGGAAACGCTTCCTGCTCTTTTTTGCGCTCATGGGCATCGTCATGACCGGCGCCTTGCCGTTGGTCGCCATGGGGCAGTGGATGCTGGCACTGGTGCTCTACGCTCTTGCGCTGCTCGGGTTTACCGGCAGCAACATCTTCTATGATGCGCTGCTGGTATCGGTCACCGAAGAACGTCACTACGACCGGGTCTCGGCCTATGGTTACGCCTTCGGCTATCTGGGAGGCGGCCTGCTGTTCAGTATCAATGTGCTGATGATTCTCAAGCCTGGCCTGTTCGGGTTGGCGGATACCGCCGAGGCGGTCAAACTCTCCTTTATCTGTGTCTCCCTGTGGTGGGCGCTCTTCTCTCTGCCGCTCTTCCTCTGGGTCAAAGAGCCACCGGCTCTGGCATCGGGGCCGGGCCTGTTCAAGGCCGGTTTCCGGCAGCTGCTTTCGACATTGGGCAAGGTGCGCCAGCTGCGCATGACCTTTCTCTTTCTGCTCGCCTATTGGTGCTATATCGATGGGGTCGATACCATCGTGCGTATGGCAGTGGACTACGGCCTATCAATCGGCTTCGACGCCAACAATCTGATGGTGGCCTTATTGATCACCCAGTTCGTCGGCTTCCCGGCGGCTTTGATCTTCGGCAGCATCGGCACCAGACGGGGACCGAAGCAGGGCATCATGCTGGCCATCTTTGTCTATCTGATGATCTTGCTCTGGGCCTATCAGATGGACGCGATCTGGGAGTTCTATCTCCTGGCGGTGGCGATTGGTCTGGTGCAGGGGGGAATACAGGCACTCTCCCGGGCGCTCTATGCCCGCTTGATCCCCCGCGACCAGTCAGCTGAATTCTTCGGTTTCTACAACATGCTGGGTAAGTTCGCTGTGGTGGTGGGACCGCTGTTGATGGGCTGGGTCGGCGTGCTGACAAACGACAGCCGGCTCTCGATTCTTGCCATCGGACTGCTCTTTATTCTGGGCGCGGCGATCCTGTCGCGGGTCGATATCGGCACAGGCCAGGCCGCTGCCCGTCGCCTGGAGGGCGCAGGGGTTACCTCTCAGAGCGAGTGACAGTTGCAGCGATAGGGAAGATCGCGGCTGACCTGGCTGATGAGCTGGAGGATCTCATCTGCATCGAAGTCGAACAGTTCGATGCGTGGGTCGCGGTGCCGGACCAGTTCCCGGACCAGGGATTCAGTGCCAGGCCGCAGGGTGGAGGGGCTGGCTGCCTCGGTGACCTCATGGCAGATGGGGCACATGACGAAGAGGCCGCTCTCCAGTCCGATCTCCTTAGCTAACTTGCGCTGCTTCATCTGTTTACTTAACAGAAAGTCGAAAAGGGCCATGCGGTGAGCTTTCCTCGTGAATGATGTCTGATAGACTTTGCGCCTTTATAACCACAGGGGCAACCTGCAGGATACCCTCCCCCTATTATGACCGAGCAGCGCGAAAAAGACCGACTCTATGCCGATCCCCATGAGGTCGTTGCCGACTTTGTTTTCGACGAACGGGTCGCGGCGGTGTTTCCGGATATGATTCAGCGCTCGGTGCCGGGCTACGGGACCATTATCAACATGATCGGCACCCTGGCATCCCGTTGTGTCGGCCCCGATTCCCGTTGTTATGATTTGGGCTGTTCGTTGGGCGCAGCGGCACTGGCCATGCATCGGGGCCTCGCGAGTCACAACCGGCCTATCGTTGCGGTGGATAACTCCCCAGCCATGCTCGATCAGGCGAGGCGCTATTTTGACCAGGCGGGGGCGCTGTCGGCCTTCGAGCTGGTCTGTGCCGACATCCAGCAGGTGCCGATCGAAGCAGCCTCCATGGTGGTGCTCAATTTCACCCTGCAATTCATCGAACTCTCACAGCGTCAAAGTCTTTTACAGAAGATTTACCACGGTCTGCTGCCGGGTGGCATTCTGGTGTTGTCGGAGAAGATTGCCCTGAGCTCCGAGCCGGCGCAGCAGCTCTTCACCCAGATGCACCACAATTTCAAGAAAGCGCAGGGCTACTCAGAACTGGAGATCAGCCAGAAGCGCAGCGCGCTGGAGCGGGTGTTGCTGCCCGAGACCCTGGCCAGCCACAAGGAGCGGCTACAGGCGGTGGGATTTCAGACGGTTGAGGTCTGGTTCCAATGTTTCAATTTCGTCTCCCTGCTGGCGATCAAGTGAAGATGCATTGGGACTGGCTGGCCCCCCTGCGGGAGACCCCGCTGGCCGGCTGGTTGGAACAGCTACCGAGTCAGGTCGAAGCGGTGTGGCAGGAGCGTCCGCACGGCGACCTGCCAGCGTGGCAGGCGGCCCTCGATCAGTTGCCGACCCTGCCGATCTCCTCTACTTCCCTCAATCAACCCAGCGTGCGGGCCGGTTGTGCCGCCGATTGCGACGATACCACCCGCGAGGCTATCCGCGCTGCGTTGATGCGATTGCACCCCTGGCGCAAAGGGCCCTATGAGATTTGCGGACTGCCTATCGATACCGAGTGGCGCTCCGACTGGAAATGGTCGCGTCTGCAGGGGCAGATCGAGCCACTTCAGGGTCGCCTGGTGCTGGATGTGGGGTGCGGTAACGGCTACCACGCCTGGCGTATGGCGGGGGAGGGTGCGCGGCAGGTGATCGGCATCGATCCGACACAGCTGTTCCTCTACCAGTTCGCGGCGATACAACACTTTCTCGGCGCACAGCATCCGGTAGCGCTGCTGCCTTTAGGCATCGAAGATCTGCCAGCCAACCTGCAGGCCTTCGACACTGTCTTCTCCATGGGTGTCTTCTACCATCGACGCTCGCCTTTCAGTCATCTGGCAGAGCTCAAGGGTTGTCTGCGGCGTGGTGGCGAATTGGTGTTGGAGACCCTCGTCATCGAGGCTGAGGCAGGTCAGGTGCTGGTGCCGGAGTCGCGCTACGCCAAGATGCGCAATGTCTGGTTTATCCCCTCGCCGGCGACACTGGTGGCCTGGATGCGCCGGGCTGGCTTGCGGGATATCCGCTTGATCGACGTGAGTGCAACGACCGTCGAAGAACAGCGCTCAACACCCTGGATGCATTTCGAATCCCTGGCCGATTTTCTCGATCCGACAGATCACCGGCGTACTGCGGAAGGCTATCCGGCGCCCTGTCGGGCGATCCTCACGGCAAAGGCCTGATGTCGGAGCTCAGCTTCGGGTATCATGCGCCAATCTAAACGACAGACCGAGCCGCTCGACGACATGCCCACACGCCTTTTGATCACCCTCGATTACGAACTCTTTTTTGGTCGCCGGGCAGGCACGGTGGAAAATTGCATGCTGCGTCCCATCGAAGCGCTGACACAGGTGCTCGACCGGTATGGTGCGAAGCTGACCCTGTTCGTCGACGCGGGCTTTCTGGTCCGATTGCAGAATCAGGCTACCGATACCCCGGAACTGCTCGAAGATCACCGCCGGATCTGTGACCAACTGCGGACCCTGGTCGAGCAGAATCACGATGTGCAGCTGCATATCCATCCTCACTGGGAGGATTGCGTCTATCGGGATGGCGCATGGCAAATCGATACCCAGCGCTATCGACTGCACGATTTCGATCCCGAGGAACAGGCACGCATCGTCGGCGACTACAAGCAGGCACTGACCCAGATCGTCGGTGACAGGGTTTTCGCCTACCGTGCCGGAGGCTGGTGTCTGCAGCCCTTCGAGCCGATTGGCGAAGCGCTCACACAGCATGGCATCTGGCTCGACAGTACGGTCTATTTCAACGGCCACTCGCCCGACGATATTCGTGGTTTCGACTTCCGTCATGCGCCGAGGCGTACCCAGTGGCGCTTCAACAGCGATCCGCTGCAGCCGCAGGA
>JARRNY010000009.1:4964-50325 GCA_037384445.1 Candidatus Thiodiazotropha sp. | reverse complement strand
AGCTCCAACTCCGGTGGTACCGTCGGTTCCGCGCTCGCTATCTCTGCGGCTGTCACTACTACCGACTATTCGAATCTGGCCGACGCCATCAACGCGGTCTCCGCCTCCACAGGCGTGACCGCTACCTTGGCATCCAACAGCCAGTCGATCACCCTGGAGAACACAACCGGTGATGACATCAATGTGGTCGACTTCGTCCACAGCGGCGACGCCGGCGAAACCATCACTGTGGGTGGCGTGACCCTGACCGGTCCCACCGGTGGTACAGCGGCGGGTACCGACAGTATCGTGGTCGGCGGTCAGGTGAGCTTCAGCTCATCCAGCAGCTTCGTGGTTGCCACGGATACCGGTACCACCGTCATGGCTGCAGCCAGTAATACCAGTGCCCTGAGCTCTGTAGCCGATGTTGATATCGGTACTCAGAGTGGCGCCAACAGTGCGCTTGACGTGCTGGACCAGGCCCTGCGTTCGATCTCAGACGCACGCGCCGATCTCGGTGCCATCCAGAACCGTTTGGAATCAACCATTTCCAATCTGTCCACCATCAGCGAGAATGTCTCCGCCGCCCGTTCACGGGTGCAGGATGCGGATTTCGCGGCTGAGACCTCCAACCTGACGCGTACACAGATCTTGCAACAGGCCGGCGTGGCCATGCTGACACAGGCGAATGCACAGCCTCAGCTGGTCCTGTCGCTCCTGCAGTAAGCGGTCCTAGCCAGATGCCGTCCGGGTCCGCCCGGGCGGTGTCGATAACATGAGAGGTGAACGGCCATGACTTATGACATGTCGATCACATTAAGCACTCACGCGGCTAAGGATCTTGGCAGGGAAAGCCGTCGGGTAGATACAACACAGACGGTTGCTCCTCAACAGGGAGTGGCGCAGGTCTCCTCTATCAAAACGGCGAATGCCTCCGCATCGTCTCAGCCCGCCAAGCCCGTCTCTTCTGTTTCTGCAGAAGACGTCAAGGCAGCGGTTGAGCAGATGAAGGATTTTGCTCAGGTAATGAGCCGTCAACTGCAATTCGACGTCGACGACGACTCGGGTAAGACCGTGGTTCGTGTACTCGACAAGGATTCCGGCGATATCATCCGCCAGATCCCCTCGGACGAAGTGCTTGCCCTGGCAAAGCACATGAGGGAGCTGATGGAGGCTGAGAGCGCCCAGGTTGCAGGGAAGGGCGTGCGGGATCAGTCCGTGGGTCTGTTGGTTAAAACTCAGGCCTGAGGGAAAATCGGGCCCGGGTTTTGCATTATGTTTATGGAGAGCCGGAATCAGTAGTCAGACGGGGTAGTATCAGGACCGGCGGCGACTGATTTCCGGCAACATCCATCCGGTTCTTGCCGCCAGGCGAACCAAACGATCTGGAGACAACGATGGCAACAATCTCGGCTGCGGGTATCGGCTCCGGCCTCGACATCGAGTCCATCATCACTTCATTGATGGAGGTGGAGCAGATTCCTCTGACCAACCTCCAGGTCAAAGCGGGTGACCTGCTGACTCAAGTGAGTGCCTACGGCTCTCTGCGCAGCTCACTGGCAACTTTTCAGGATTCGGTGAGTGCGCTTGCTTCCACCGACGCCTTCAATTTCTATGCCGCCACCAGCGGCAATCAAGAGGCCTACAGCGTCAGCGCCGATAACACGGCAGCGGCCGGCAGTTACTCGATTTCGGTGGATAGCCTGGCTGCGGCGCATAAACTGGGCTCCACGGCATCGATTGCCAACAGCAGTACACTGATCGGCAATGCCGGTGACCAGATGACTCTGACTATCGGTACTGAGAGCTTCACCGTCGATATCGGTGGCAAAAGCCTCTCTTCGATTCAGGACCTGATCAACGAAGCGACTGACAATGTGGGCGTCACCGCCGGCATCGTGCAGGAGAGTGACACCAGCGTCCATCTGGTGCTGACCAGCGAGAACACAGGGCTGGCCAATCAGATCTCAGTCGCTTTTACCGATAGCCTTGATGCGCCTATTGCCGATCCCTTGGGGATGAACGAAATTCAGCCGGCAGACGATGCACAGATCACCATCGACAACACCTATACCATCACCCGCAGCAGCAACACCATCAGTGATGCGATCGAAGGCGTGACTTTCGATCTGTTGGCGACGACCACCTCTGCCTCGCAGATGAGTGTGTCGCGGGATGCAGGATCGATCACCAGCGCGGTAAGCGGACTGGTGGATAGCTACAACACCTTGATGTCTTCAATCGGCGAACTGCGTAATGGTGAGCTGAGTGGGGACGGCACGCTACGTCTGATCGAGAGCCAGGTGCGCAACATGGTCGGTGGCGTCATGGGCGTGGATGGGGATTTCAAGTATGCCTCTCAGGTGGGCATCACCTTCGAAAAGGACGGCACCCTCTCGTTCGACAGCACTGAACTGACAGCCGCACTTGAGACCAATCGCAACGCGGTGGTCGACTTCTTCTCCAATGAGAGTGATGGGCTTGCGGTCAAGCTCGACTCACTGGTGGAAAGCATGCTGCAGACTTCCGGTCTGATCGATGCGCGGGAGGATGGATTGAACGCCCGGGTCGATAACACCAATGATCAGATCGACACAATGACGTACCGACTCCAACTCATTGAAAAGCGCTATCGCGCACAATACACGGCCCTGGATACCCTGATGGGTCAGCTGCAGTCGACCAGTGACTGGTTGACGGGCCAATTGGACACATTGAATAGCCTGGTGCCGGGAAGTAGCAGGAATTGAGGCACCCGCTGAACGAAGAGGCGCTGACCTGCGGGATTGCGCTATAGTGAAATACGAGTAGATCGCTGAGAGAGTATCATGACCCTGAATCAAAAACGTGGCGCCAAACAGTACGGTAAAGTCGCTGTCGGCTCCGAGGTTGCATTTGCCAGTCCTCACCGCCTGGTCCAGATGTTGATGGAAGGCGCGTTGGAAAAGGTCGCCACTGCCAAGGGTCACATGACTCGCAAGGAGTATGAGGCCAAGGGTAGCCATATCAATTGGGCGATCTCCATTATCGATGGTCTGCGCGGCAGCTTGAATATGGCTGAGGGAGGCGAGATGGCCAATAATCTCGACAGCCTCTACGCTTATATGGTGCGCAGACTGGCGGAAGCGAATGTCAGCAATGAGATCGCCATTCTAGATGAAGTCACCTCCCTGCTGCTGGAGATTAAATTGGCTTGGGATGCCATTCCCGACGAAGTGAAACAGCCTGCTTCCGCTAGCGGAAAGCCGGTCTCGGCCGCTTGAAATGATCTCCGCCCACGACGCTCAATTGCAGCAGGGTCTGGAGATGACCCGCCAGATGCTCCAGTTGGTCAAGGCCGAGCAGTGGGAAGAGTTGGCAGAACTCGGCAAAGAGCGGCTGCTGCTGCTGCGGCAGTGGAGCAGTGCCCTGGATCCGGCCAAAGCGCAGACGGAAATCGGTATTCTGCAGGAGATTCAGGCTCTTGATCGTGAGATCGAAATGCTCAGCCGGCAGGGGCGGGATCAGGCCGCTGAACATTTACGGCAGATCCATCAGGGACGCAAGGCCGACAAAGCCTATCGCGGCTGAGTGACCTGATCTGATAGAGACGCAATCGGGCTCTCTGTTTCGCCCAATCCCTTATCCCAGGATCAGCTCGATCACCACTTTGCTGCCGAAATAGGCCAGCATCAGCACGACGAATCCGGAAAGGGTCCAGATCAGGGCCTTCTGTCCCCGCCATCCGAAGCGGTAGCGTCCCCACAATAATGTACCGAAGACGAACCAGGCGATAATCGATAGCACCGTCTTGTGCGCCAGCCGTTGCTCAAACATGTTCTCCAGGAAGGCAAAACCTGAGAGCAGGGCCAGACTGAGCAGAATAAAGCCGACCGCGATCATCTCGAACAGCAGGCTCTCCATGGTCTGCAGGGGGGGCAGTGCACGGATGAATCCGCCTGGGTGGCGTTGCCGCAGGTGGTGATCCTGAATCGCCAACAGGATCGCCTGTACGCTGGCCAGGGCGAACAGGCTGTAGGCCAACATCGAGACCATTATATGAATGGTCAATTCGCCGGAAAATTGATCGGTGAGAAAGTGCACACTCTGGAAACGGCAGTCGAGATAGACCGCGATGGCTGTCAGCGGCATCACTGCAATGGCCAGATTCTCCACCGGCTTGCTCAAGCTGGAGATCAGCAGCAGCAGGGTAATGGTCCAGGTGATCAGCGAGAGGGCATTGAAGACGCCCATGTTGACCCCGCTTGGAGAGACCATGTTTTGATATAGCGGTACCGCATGCAGGGCGACACCGATGAAGCCCATGGCCAGAGCGAGCACACGAGGCGCCATGTTTTCCGTCTGGTTGCGAAACAGCCTCAGCGCGATGATCAGGCCGGCGCAGAGATAGGCCAGGATGGCGAGAATGGCGATCAGGGAGATCAAGGTTCGACAAAGCCTCGAGGCGGTTTAAAAACTCCTGCGATGTTCGCATATTTGACCCGAGAGGGGAAAGGGATTGCCATCATTGGGGGGTGATTTGCCCTCGGCTGAGATATAATCACCCGCTTACGCCGCCGCTTCCCTTTGATGCACAACCTGTTGGTTCGCTCATCGTTGAAGTCGCGCCACATTACAAACGCAAGCCGCTGAGATGCCATGTTTGACAATCTGACAGAACGCCTGGGCAAGGTCCTGAACAACCTGCGGGGACAGGGCCGCCTTACCGAAGAGAATATCAAAGAGACCATGCGCGAGGTCCGCATGGCGCTGCTCGAAGCCGATGTGGCGCTGCCGGTGGTGCGGGAGTTTGTCGAGCAGGTGAAGCCTCGACCTGGCGGCGCAACCGCCGGCGGTGATTCTGATGGCCGGCTTGCAGGGCTCGGGTAAGACCACCAGCGTGGCCAAACTCTCACGCTGGCTGCAGCAGCGGGGCAAGAAGAAGATCGCGGTGGTCAGTTGTGACGTCTATCGTCCCGCCGCCATCGATCAGTTACAGACCCTGGCGGGTGAGGTCAATGCGCAGTTTATCCCCAGCTCGGGTGATGAGAAGCCCCTGGATATCGCCAAGCGGGCGCTGGGTGAGGCCAAACGACAGTTTGCCGATGTCCTGATCGTCGACACCGCCGGCCGTCTCCATGTGGACGACCTGATGATGGAGGAGATCAAGCAGCTGCATCAGGCGATCAACCCGGTCGAAACCCTCTTCGTCGTCGACAGTATGACTGGTCAGGATGCGGCCAATACCGCCAAGGCGTTCAATGACGCCCTGCCGTTGACCGGTGTGATCCTGACCAAGGCGGATGGCGATGCCCGCGGCGGTGCCGCACTCTCCATTCGACATATCACCGGCAAGCCGATCAAGTTCATCGGTGTCGGCGAGAAGACCGACGCGCTGGAGGCCTTCCATCCCGACCGCATCGCCTCGCGCATCCTCGGTATGGGCGACGTACTCAGCCTGGTGGAGGAGGTGACCGCAAAAGTCGACCAGGAAAAAGCGGCCAAGCTGGCGAAAAAGCTGCAGAAGGGTAAAGGCTTCGATCTGGAGGACTTTAAAGAGCAGATGCTGCAGATGGCCAATATGGGTGGCATGAGCGGTCTGCTCGACAAGCTGCCGGGCATGGGTAACCTGCCTGATCATGTGAAAAACCAGGTCAACGACAAGGAGATCGGCCGCCTGATCGCCATCATCAACTCCATGACCCCGCATGAGCGCACCTTCCCGGCCGTCATCAAGGGCTCGCGCAAGCGCCGCATCGCCATCGGCTCAGGCACCCAGGTGCAGGACGTGAACAAATTGCTCAAGCAGTTCACGCAGATGCAGAAGATGATGAAAAAGATGAAGGGGGGCGGCATGAAGAAAATGATGCGGGGGATGGCAGGGCGATTTCCCGGGGGCGGTATGCCGCCCGGCGGCGGTGGCTTCCCTTTCTAATTCAAGCTTCTGAATTAATTAGGAAAATTTGACTGTAAGTGGTGGATTGGCCGAGCGCGGATCCCTGGCATCAGTGTGATATGCAGGCGTGAGCGCAGTGACTCTCTCAAATCAACATCTGTAATTCCTGATTCAGCGCCACATTCCGCTTCACATTGCGAAAAAGTTGGCTATAATGCGCGGTTTCCCGTCGGCGGGTTTCCGTCGGTGTGTATGAGTATATTTAAGGATACGAAATGGTAAGCATCCGTCTTTCGAGAACCGGCGCCAAGAAGCGTCCCTTCTACCACATCGTGGTAACCGACAGCCGCAATGCGCGCGACGGCCGCTATATCGAGCGCCTCGGTTACTTCAACCCCATCGCCACGGGCGGTGAAGTGGAGCTGCACGTTGAGCAGGCCCGGGTGGATCACTGGATCTCCAAGGGTGCACAGCCGAGCGAACGCGTGCAGAAGCTGCTGAAGCAGGCCGCCAAGCAGGCTGCCTGAGTTCGATGAACTGAATCGTCTCGTTGCGATGATGACCGCCCGATTGGCGGCGTGTCTCTAAAGATGAGCGATGACGAGATGTTAATCCTGGGCCGGATATCCGGTCTGTTCGGGGTCAAGGGCTGGGTCAAGATCTACTCCCACACGTCACCTCGGGAGGGGATTCTCAGCTACAAGACCCTGTATCTGAAGCGGGAAGGCGGCTGGCAGGCATTTGAGCTGGCAGCCGGGCAGGCTCAGGGTAAAGGCGTAGTGGCGAAGCTGGCCGGTTATGATGACCGGGATCAGGCTGCCACATTGATCGGCCTCGATATCGCGATAAAACGCGATCAGCTACCGAAGCTGGATGCCGGTGAATATTACTGGACCGACCTGGAGGGACTGCGGGTCGAGAACCTTGAAGGCGTTGATCTGGGAGTGGTCTCCTACCTCTTCGAAACCGGCGCCAACGATGTGTTGGTGGTCAAGGGAGAGCGTGAACGGCTGATCCCCTACACCCAGGGTGTGGCGGTGAAAGAGGTTGACCTGCAGGCGGGACGCATTCTGGTTGACTGGGACCCGGAGTTTTAGACTCCAAACATGCGTTTCGACGTCATTACACTGATGCCGGCCATGTTCGCAGCGCTCACCGGCGAAGGTGTGGTTGGCCGGGCCATCGACAAGGGACTGGCAGAGCTTAAGCTCTGGAACCCCAGGGACTACACCACGGATGTGCATCGCACGGTGGACGATCGCCCCTACGGCGGCGGCCCCGGCATGGTGATGAAGTACCCGCCGCTGCAGCAGGCTATCGAGGCAGCGCAGCAGGAGACGCCGGATGCCCGGGTCATCTACCTCAGCCCGCAGGGCAGGCGGTTTGATCAGACCGTGGCCAGGCGTATCGCTACCAGCGGATCGCCTCTGTTGCTGATCGCCGGGCGCTACGAAGGGATAGATGAGCGCATCATCGAGCGCTACGCTTATTGCCTGGTGTGCTGGGCGACGCGGATTCCGCGCAACAGGATTCTTTTATGGACGGGCTGCTGGATTGCCCCCACTATACCCGTCCGGAAACGATTGACGGCATGGCGGTGCCGGCTGTTTTGCAGAGCGGCAACCACGACGCCATAAGGCAGTGGCGCCTGCAGCAGGCATTGTTACGCACCTGGATGCGGCGGCCCGATCTGTTACAAGATCGACCGCTGACGCCGGAAGAAGAGAAGTTTTTAGCTGAAATCAGTGCTGCGTCGGGAGACGCGGAGCAAGTACAGGAGCAATAGACCATGAGTAATATCATCGCAGAACTCGACGCCGAGCAGATGGGCCGCGAGGTACCTGATTTTGGCCCCGGTGATACCGTTGTGGTTCAGGTACGTGTGCGTGAAGGTGAACGTGAGCGTCTGCAGGCGTTTGAAGGTGTTGTGATCGCCAAACGTAATCGCGGCCTCAATTCCGCTTTCACCGTACGCAAGATCTCGCATGGCGAGGGTGTTGAGCGTGTGTTTCAGACCTACAGCCCGACTGTCGCCAGTGTCAAAGTGACCCGTCGTGGTGATGTGCGTCGCGCCAAACTCTACTACCTGCGCGGTCGTACCGGTAAGTCGGCGCGTATCAAAGAGAAGGTCTGACCGCCACACTTCCGGGAAGGAAAAGGCCGTCCAGTCGTTTGGCTGGGCGGCTTTTTTTGTTGGGGTTCAGGTGAGCGGGCATTCGTTTTTTAGTCCGCAAATGAACGCGAAGAAGAGTGATCTGTAGGGTGCGGCTTGCCGCACCGGATCTCTGCTATTGAGTATATCGGTGCGGCAAGCCGCACCCTACGCGCTGATTGAAAAAGGTGGCGCAGGGAGGAGGGTTCCACCCAGCAGGTGAAACCCATTTGCCTTCATTCGCGGACTACACCCCCTGGCCGAATCACAAATCGACCGCTACCTGCTTGATACTGCTGTCCTCAGGCGAGGTCGTGATGGTGAAGTTGAGTGACTTCATCAGATCGAGCATCTTGAAGTTGTTGCTCAACACCTCGCCCTCCATCTTCACTAAACCTCGGTCCCGTGCAACCTCCATCAGATGATGCATCAGGCGGTGTCCGATGCCCTGGCGCTGCCACTTGTCGTTGACCACCAGAGCGAATTCACAACTCTTCTTATCCGGGTTGGTGACATAACGGGCCACGCCCAGCTCGAGTTCATGGTTGTCCTCCTCGGTGACCGCGATGAGCGCCATTTCGTAGTGGTAGTCGATCTGCGTGAAGCGCATGAGCATTTCCGGTGTCAGCTCCTGTACCGAGCTCATGTAGCGGAAATACTTGGCCTCGTCGGAGAGCTCGCGGGTGAAGTTCCGCTCTAGATCCACATCCTCCGGCCGGATTGGGCGTATCAGGATATTGGTGCCGTTCGGCAGCTGGGTGTGGGTGATCAGGTTGGCCGGATAGGGATGAATCGCCAGATGGTGATAGGGGTCTGTCGACGGGCGGGGAAAGTCGACCCGGATACGCGCATCCACCGCAATGGCGCCTTCGTCGTCCAGCATCAGCGGGTTGATGTCCATCTCCTGGATCCACGGCAGTTCGCAGGCCATGGTCGAGACCCGTAGCAGTACATCGATCAGGGCCTCGCAATTTGCCGGTGGCATGTGGCGGAAGTGTTCCAGCATCTTGGCGGCCTTGGTGCGATTGATGAGATCACTGGCCAGGCGGCGGTTGAGAGGGGGCAGGGCGATGGCGGAGTCACCCATCACCTCGACCGTGGTGCCACCGCTGCCGAAGCTGATGACCGGTCCGAACACGGGATCGCGCACGATACCGATCAGCAGTTCACGCCCGTTAGGGCTCTGGTACATCTGTTCGACGGTCACGCCCTCTATTTTGGCCTCGGGACGGACCTCTTTGACCTGCTCGATCAGATCCCGATAGGTACTGCGCACCACCTGGGCGTTGCTGATATTGAGTCGGATACCGCCAGCATCCGATTTATGTGAGATGTCGGGTGAGTAGATCTTCATCGCCACCGGAAAACCGATCGACTCGGCCAGGATCAGTGCTTCATTGGCGGAGCGGGCGATACCGTTTCTCACCGCATTGATACGGAATGCGCCAAGCAGAGCGAAGGATTCGGGCTCTGTCAGTACCTTGCGCTGTTCAGAGAGGGCGCTCTCGATGATCAGACGTGCGCCTTCCGTATCGGGCTGCACGTGGCGGCGGGATGTCTTGGCCGGGGTCTGCAGCAACAGGCGTTGGTTCTTCTGATAGGAAGAGAGGTAGGAGAAGGCGTCTACTGCGTTTTCCAGGGTACGGAAGCTGGGTAGTTTGGCGTTGTTGAAGAGTTGACGCGCATTTTCGATCTGCTTGCCGCCCATCCAACTGGTGAGGATCGGTTTTTTGTGGTGATCGGCCAGTTCGATCAAGGTCTTGGCTACCTCGTCGGGTTGGGTCATGGCTTGCGGCGTCAGGATCACAATGGCGCCGTCGACACCGGGATCGTTGAGGCAGATGTCGACAGCGGCGCGATAGCGCTCCGGGGGGGCGTCTCCGATCACGTCTACCGGATTGCCGTGAGACCAGACCTCGGGCAGAACTTTGTTCAGCTGTTTGATGGTCTCTTCGCTGAACTCCGCCAATTCGATATGGCGATCTCCGGCGCGGTCGGCCGCCATCACGCCGGGGCCGCCACCGTTGGTGATGATGGCGAGTCGATCTCCATAGACGCGATAGCGAGAAGAGAGGGCCTTGGCGGCGGAGAAGAGCTGGGTCACCGTCTCCACGCGCAGTACGCCGGAACGGTCGAGAGCGGCAGAGAAGGTCTCGTCACTACCCACCAGCGCGCCGGTGTGGGACATGGAGGCGACAGCGCCGGCGGCCTGGCGTCCGACTTTGAGCACGATCACCGGTTTGATACGCGCGGCGGCGCGAAGGCCACTCATGAAGCGGCGAGCATCCTTGATACCTTCAATGTAGAGCAGAATACTGTCGGTCTTGGGGTCGGTGACCAGATAATCGAGATAATCACCGAAATCGAGATCGGCAGCGATGCCGGTGGAGATGACGGTGGAGAAGCCGATGTCGTTCATCTCCGCCCAGTCGAGGATGGCGGTGCAGATGGCTCCGGATTGGGAGACCAGCGCCAGATTGCCGGGCTTGGCGTTGTTGTTGCCGAAGGTGACGTTGATGCCCTTGTCGGGACGAATGAGACCGAGACAGTTGGGACCGATAAAGCGGATGCCGAACTCCTTCGCCACCTCCACCACCCGCTCCTCCAGGCGGCGACCGGCCGGTCCCGATTCACGAAAGCCGGCCGAGAGGATGATCATGGTCTTCACCCCGTTTTGGCCACAGGCCTCGACAATGGCGGGGATGGTTTTGGCTGGGGTGGCGACCACCGCCAGATCGACCGGCTTACCGATGGCGTCGATGGTCTTGTAGGCCTTCTGGCCCTGGATCTTGTCATGCTTGGGGTTGATCGGATAGATCCCGCCTTTAAAACCCGATGAGAGGAGATTGCGAAAAACCACCTCGCCGACAGAGTTTTCCCGCTCGCTGGCGCCGAACATGGCGATACTGTTGGGAGAGAATAGGGGGGTCAAATAATGTGATTGCATGATCTCACGCCTGTTGAACTTCAGATGATGATATGGAGTATGATGATCCAGGAACACGATAAAAAATTGTCAGCGGTCTGACCGCACAAGGCGACAGATTGGCTGTAATTCACTCGGGTTATCGGCCCGGCACTTCCAAAGTTTACGCTTATCTGATGACAAATTCTTTATATGATCCTGAGAGATTTATTGATTTATAGTGAGTATTGCCAAGCCCAATAAAATGACTATCGAGAAGAGGGCTCCGAAGTGAGAACAGCCTACATAACCCACCCCGATTGCCTGCTCCATGATACGGGCGCTGATCACCCGGAGAGCGCCTCGCGGCTGCAGGCGATCGATGATCGACTGATGGCTGCACAGCTCTATGATTTCCTGCGCCACTACGATGCACCGGAGGTGACGCGAGAGCAGCTGGAGCGCTGTCACGATCCCGCCTATCTCGATCAGGTTGAGAAGCTCATGCCGCTTGAGGGCTATGCCTATCTTGATCCGGACACGGTGGTCAGCGCGGAGAGTCTGCGTGCTGCCAGGCGCGCCGCTGGTGCTGCGGTCAAGGCGGTAGATCTGATCATGCAGGAGGATCTGCAAAACGCTTTCTGCGCGGTGCGCCCCCCTGGGCATCATGCGGAACGCATGCGCACCATGGGATTCTGCGTCTACGGCAATGCGGCAATCGGCGCCGCCCACGCGATGGCAGTCTACGGATTGGAACGGGTGGCGATTCTCGATTTCGACGTACATCACGGAAATGGCAGCGAGGATATTTTCCGAGAGGATCGGCGGGTGATTGTCTGCTCCACCTTTCAACACCCCTTCTATCCCTATACCTCGATCGAGGAGAGTCCTGATCACATCATCTGTGCACCGCTCGAGGCAACCGCCAAGGGTGCCGAGTTTCGCGAGGCCGTTACCAGTCACTGGCTGCCAGCGCTGCACCACTTCAAACCACAGATGATTTTCGTCTCCGCCGGTTTCGATGCCCATTGGGAAGACGATATGTCCGGTGTCAGTCTGACCGAAGCGGACTACGGCTGGGTGACGGAGCAGATACAGGCTATCGCCAGGGAGTATGCAGAGGGTCGAATTGTTTCATTGCTGGAAGGGGGATACGATCTCAGTTCATTGGGGCGCAGTGCGGAGGCCCATATTCGCGTGCTGATGGATCTTCAGTAGATTTTTGTATTTCCGCAAATAAACGTAAATGACATGCCGGCATGATGACTTGTAGGGTGCGGCAAGCCGCACCCATCACATCATCTCTCCTAAAATGCATTGGCGTGTTTCTTCCCGTTCAACTGCGAACTTTTCTTCAGGCAACAGCCATACGATGACTTTTAGTTTTTACTGGCACGACTATGAGACCTGGGGTGCCGATCCGCGACGTGACCGTCCCGCCCAGTTTGCCGGTCTTCGCACCGATGCGGACCTGAACCCTGTCGGTGAGCCGTTGGTCATCTACTGCCGGCCGACCGATGATATGTTGCCTCAACCCGAGGCCTGCATGATTACCGGCATCACGCCGCAACACGCCTTGCGCGAGGGTCTCAACGAAGCGGAATTCATCGCTCGTATTCATCATGAACTGGCGATATCCGGAACTTGCGGCGTGGGTTACAACACGATCCGTTTCGATGATGAATTCACCCGATATACCCTCTATCGCAACTTCTACGATCCCTATGCACGAGAGTGGCAGAACGGCTGTTCCCGCTGGGATATTATCGATATGGTGCGTCTGACCCACGCCCTGAGGCCGCAAGGTATCGAATGGCCATTGAACGAGGCGGGTGTGGTCAGTTTTCGCCTTGAGTTACTGAGTGCCGCCAATGGCATCGCGCATGAATCGGCGCACGATGCACTCTCCGATGTACATGCCACTATCGCCCTGGCGAAGCTGATCAAGCAGCGCCAGCCCAAGCTGTTCGATTATGTACTGGCCAATCGTGACAAGCGTACATTGGGCCAGCAGTTGAATCTGCAGCAACGTCGGCCTGTATTGCATGTCTCCTCGATGTATCCGGCAGAGCGGGGCTGTATCGCCATGGTCATGCCGCTGGCCCGGCATCCCGGCAACCCCAACGGGGTTATCGTCTACGATCTGCGCTACGACCCTACGCCATTGCTCGAGCTGGACGTTGAGGCGCTACATGAGCGGCTGTTTACCCCCAGTGCTGATCTGCCCGAAGGGGTGGAGCGGTTGCCATTGAAGACCGTACATCTCAACAAGTGTCCTGTACTGGTGCCGATGAATACACTGACCAGTGAGGCGGCTGAGCGTTGGTCGATCGACGTTGCGGCAGGGGAGCGCCACCGCGACATATTGCTGGCGCAGCCCGGACTGGAACAGAAGATTCAGGCAGTCCATCAAATGAAGGCGTTCGATCCGATCAGCGATCCCGATCAGGCGCTCTACAGCGGGGGCTTTTTCTCCCGTGACGATCGTCAACGCATGGAGCGGATTTTACAAAGCGAGCCTGCTGCCTTGCATGACTTCCCTCTGGTCTTCGACGATTCCCGTTTGCCGGAGATGCTGTTTCGCTATCGGGCGCGGAACTGGCCGGAGAGCCTCGACCCGGAGGAGCGGGAGCGTTGGGAGGAGTTTCGTCTGGCGCGCTTGCTGGACGCGGAAGGCGGCGGCAGCATCACACTGGATGAGTACCTGGCGACGCTGGATCGCATGGAGGCCGACGCCGGATTGAGCATGGAAAAACAGGCCCTGATCCCGCAACTGCTGGCCTGGGCGGAGCAGGTCGCCACAGTGTAGGGGCGTCAATCTGCTGGGGGACGAGCCCCCTGTTATCGCCGCCAGAGGCTCCGTGTTCAGTCGATCCAGCTCTGCAGGGCCTCGATAATGGCCTTGGCCTGGTCCTGGCTGGAGATATTGAACTTACTCTTGGGTAGATATTCGCCACTGCGTTTCTGATAGCGGCGAATGGAATACTTATCGGGGCCGTAAGCGTCTTTGGCCCGATTCCACTCCTGATATCGGAACAGAATGGTGGTCCAGGCTCCCTTGGAGAGGATGACCTTGTCCAGTTCCTTGACGATTTCCGTACCGTCTTCGCTATAGCTGATGCTCAGTTCTTCAGGTGTTGATGCCATTGATGATCCATTGTCGGTTATAGGTTGTGTACGCTGACCGTTCAGGGATGCTCGGGAGCACCGAACTGCCTCAGTATACGGGCGATATCTTCATGCTGCAGGGCAATGGCCATACCGAGAGGTGTCTCACCGGCCTGATTGACCAGATCGAGTCTGGCGCCTTTGTTCAACAGGTATTTCGCCGCCACCCGCTGATCATGGCGTATCGCGTTGTGCAGGGGGGTGTTGCCCTGGGCGTCCTGATGGTTGATGTCGGCGCCCTGCTTGACCAGGAAATCGATTACATCCCGATCGGCGCTACCAAGGCGCGCAGTCTCATGCAGGACGGCGTTGGCGTCAAGTGCCGCCCCCTGTTTAACCAGATAATTGGCGAGCAGGGTATTGCGGGCGATCAGAGCCTTGATCAGGGGGGTGTGGCCCTGGGGGTCCAGGGCGCTGAGGTCGGCACCATGAGTGACCAGTATCTGACTCATAACCTGGCTGCCCTTTTGTGCAGCGGCATGCAGAGGCGTCAGACCGTTGGGGCCGACCTCATTGACATCCGCGCCGAAGGCGAGATTTCGCTCCAGCTGATCCAGGTCGCCGATCTCGACCGCCCGATGGATATTGATGGTCGGTGGATTTGATTGACTGCATCCCTGCAACAGCAGGAGCGTGAACAACACAACAAGGAGATTTCTACACCACATCCCTTGATAGTAAATCGACACTCATGCCGGTCGCAAGGGCGGTGTCTCTTTCCCTTGCCAGTATGGGGCTGATTTCCTGATTGGCGCTGCCGATCCTGCGTGATAGTGTGACGGGCCATGATTACCAAGCTACTCCTTACCCTCGGCGTGATTCTGGCAGCCTGGCTGGTTTTACGTAACCGCCAGAAGCGCATGACCGCCGTAGCCAACGCACCGCCGTTGCTGTCACACCCTCCACCCCGAAACCCGCTCTGGAAATGGGGCGCCTCGCTACTGGTCGTGATCATGATCCTGGGTAGCGGGTTCTTCCTCTATGCCGAGTGGCAGGAGCGCTATCGGGTGGTGACGGTCAGTGTGGTCAATACCCAGACCGGTGAACGTGTCGACTATCTGGCCCACCGTATGGATGTGGATGAGCGCCATTTCATGACGCTGGACAACATAGAGGTGAGTGTGGCCGATACTGAGCGCATCGAAATGCAGAGCGCACCAGCTGGTCGTGACTAATCCCAAACCGGGGACTCCAGAGTTGAGTATGGTGGCCGATAAAAGGGATGTTCGATGATATCGACCACCACCATCCAAACAATGTAGTGACAACATGGCCTTCGCACAGCGTGTGATCAAACAGTGTTACAACATGGCCGCCTCGGACCGTTATATCGGGCTGAAGCGCTGGTTCTATGACCTGTTACAAAATCCAAAGGCGTCGATCCGCCCCTATTTCGACATCTTTATGATCGGGCTGGTGCTCTCCAGTGTCTGGCTGTTGATCTATGAGGTAAAGCACGACCTTGGGCTCTTCAGCGATCTTTTCGAAAAGTTCGCGGTGAGCATTTTTATCCTCGAATATCTGCTGCGGTTCTGGGTCTTCAATGACAGCCACAAGGTGCTCATCGAAGCCTATGAACGGGCAGAATTCATCAATGAGCCTTTCCGTCTCGGACCGGCCTTGTGGCGGGCGCTGATAAGCAAACTTCGCTATGTGGTGCAGCCGATGGCGATTATCGATCTGCTGGCGATCATCCCCAGCTATCGGCCGCTGAGGTTCCTGCGAATTTTTCTGCTGTTTCGAATCTTCAAACTGTTCCGTTATACCCGCAGTATCAGCGAGTTTGTCAAAGTGCTCTCAGAAAAGCGTATCGAGCTGTTCACGCTTTTCATTATCATGGCCTTCATCACCTTCACTGCCGCCACTGCGATGTTCTTTTTCGAGACTGACCAGCGCGGGCACCAGGTCGACAACTTCTTCGATAGCATCTACTGGGCCCTGGTCACCATGTCCACGGTCGGTTATGGGGACATCACACCACACACCACCGAAGGCAGGTTAGTGGCGTTGACGCTGATCGTTGCCGGCTTGGGGGTCATCTCTTTCTTTACTTCGATCATCGTCTCTGCCTTTGGCGAGAAGATTCACGAGATTCGAACCCATCGGGTCATCTCCGAAGTGGAGCGCAAGCGGGTGGATACCCTGATCTGCGGCTTTGGCCGGGTTGGCGAGGTGGTGGCCGAGCGCTTGACCCGGGATAAACGTCATTTCGTGGTGGTCGACCCGGTAGAGAAGCATGTGGAGTTGGCCAGGGAACGGGGTTATCTGGCGGTACAAGGTGACGGCGAGAGTAATGATTTGCTGTTGAGTCTCGGCATCGAAAACCGGATCAAGTGCCTGCTCTGTCTGACTGGCGATGACGTGGTCAATGTCTACATTACCCTCACAGCGCGTCAGTTCAATCCAGAGGTAGAGATCATCTCCCGCGCCAACCATCGTGAAAACATTAACAAGCTCTACCGCGCCGGCGCCAGCCACTGTGTCGCGCCCAATCAGGTGGTTGGTTTGATAGCTGCCGAATATGCGGGCCAACCGGTTGCCTTTGAAGCGGTCTATGCGCTGTTGAGCGGGCAGTCGGAAGAGGGTATCGAGGCGGTGGTCGTCAAGCAGGGTTCGGTGATGGAGGGGCGTCGCATGGACAGCATCGATTTCCGCCAACGCCGGCTGATCCCCTTTGGTGTAATCCGACCGGGGAGTTGTGACGAGGTAGAGGGGGTGACCTGCTTTATCTTGCAGGATCGCTGTTTCTACTTTAATCCAGGGGATGATTTCATCTTCCAGGCCGAGGACATGCTGGTCCTCTTCGGGCATGAGTACAGCGTGGTCCACTTCCGCGACTGTCTGCAAAGAGGAAAACTCTGATGGCGCACTGGAAGACACTGATTTTCGGCTGCGGTGCCATGGGGCAGGAAGTTGCGGTACAGCTGGCGGAGCGGGGTGTTGATGCCTGCCTCTATAGCAACGATACGGATGAGGTTGCTGGCATTCAGGCCAAGGGTCTGGATGCTGCGGTAGTCGACCATACGGATGATGACAAACTGCGCGAAATTGGCATTGGTGACTGGGTGCAGACAATCTTCTGCCTGTTCCACAATGAGCCGCAAAACCTCTTTCTAACGCTGTCGGCACGCGCCTTGGATCCCAATCTGAAAATTATCTGCGTCTGTGAGTCGGTGACTTCGGGCGATAAGCTGATTACGGCGGGAGCCAGCAAAGTGATCGATCCCTACGAGATCAGCGGTCAGCGGGTACATGAGCTGATCTCACGCCCCTATCTGGTGGAGATGCTGGAGTCTACCGTCTTCGGTAAACATGTGGATATCGCCGAGATCGAGATCCCGGTACAGTCGGCCCTGTCGGGCACCCTGTTGGACGATCTGCACCTGGATAAACGCTATAACCTGATCGTTATGGGGGTGGTGGATCTGGAGTTGGGGCGGGATCTGATCTTCTGCAACAGTGGGGTCAATCACCGGATAGACAGTGGCGACCTGCTGGTGGTGATTGGTGCACGAGGCGAGATTGCCCGTTTGCGCGAAGATCTGTCGGCGAATTTACTGGAACTGATCCGCACTTAATGCCTCAAATCCGTCAATCCTCCGTCGCCTTGAAATCAGGCGGGTGCAGCCTGTAGCAGGTTGGCCAGAGGGGCTGACGCGCCTGAGGCCTGGGTTTTCATGGCCTGTTCCGGTGCGCGGTTGAGCTGTTCGAGGATCTGATCCAGTAGCGAGCGGGCCGCTTCCGGGGTTGTGATCTCGGCAGCGGAAACGCGGGCTGTCTGGTTCTCCAAGTCATACAGGTGGCGGGCCTTATCGACCTCGACGATGGAGCCAACCGGCTCGGCTGTATTGCTTTTCAGGGAGCTGGACGGCGCAAGGGATGCCGGTTCGCTGCGGCTGTTTTTCGCCGACTCCCCTGAACGCTCGGTCGAGGCTGCAATGGGCTTGTCGCCGTTGATCGGGCTAACCATGGTGTTGACTCCTGACTGACGAAATTTTGACTGATTCAGCGGCGATTCAGTCTCTTCAAGATAAACTGCGAAATACGTGCCAAGTACGCGTAACCTGAGTATAGCCAAGCCGATAGGCGGCATGGAGTGAGAGTGAAAAATCTGCGAATTGAAGCCCTAATACTGAGTGTTGTCCTCGCGCTGGCGCACGCCGGCCAGATTGCGGCCGCACCCGATCTGGGCGAATCACTCGACTACACCCTGAGATTCCGGGGCCTGGTGACCGGCTTTGTGGAACTCGATATCGCCAAGCTGACCCTTAGTGTGGCGCCGTCGCTGGATGAGATCAGTGGCCGTACCGCCTACAACACCCGCCTGCAACTCACCACAGAACCCTATAAGAAGGCTGAAATGCTCTATCCACTGCGGCTCGACTACCGCAGCTGGCTCGATCAGCAGACGCTGCAACCTCTGCTGGCAGCCAAATATCTGGTCACCGATGAGACGAAACGGGAACTCTTCTGGTATGACCGGGAAGATGAGCAAGGCTATCACTATCAGACGCCGAAAAAAGCGGATGCCTCATCAGGCGGGGAACCCTCGGCTCAATTGCTGCAGATGGCGGCGCTCACCGAGGCGGGGTGGTCGGGACTCAGGGAGAATAAACAGATAGCGCTGGATCCGGCGGATATCGTCGACTACATGGGCCTGATGTATCAGCTTCGTCGTCTGCCGGCAGAGCCCGGTAGACGTTTCGATTTCACTGTGTTTACCGGTAAGAAGCTGGAGTACTACCAGGCGCAGGTCGAGCGTGATCACCTGTTGAAGCGGGGCTGGGATCGCGACGCGCTGTTGCTGACACTCCATGAGTATGATCCGAAGCATGATGAACTCAAGGATGAGATCAAACTCTGGTTGAGTGACGACGACCAGCGGTTGCTGTTGAGGTTTTACGCCGAGAGTGCATGGGGCGCCCTGGAGGGAATCCTGGATACTGGCCGACCCGATAACGGCCATCACGACGAGCTGCCCGAATCGACCCGACGTTCACTTGAGACCTATCTCGACTTCTAGCCCGAATGTTTCATCCGGGAGCGCGATGATCGGTAATGCTTTGTAGCTTGCCAGCCGTCCAGGAATATTCGATCAATATCGTGCGTTGAGCGCATTCCTAAGCAGCCGGGTGAAATATTCGGGCTAAAATTGCCGGCCTCAGTCGTCGGCGATGACGAAGGTTGCCTTGCCCTGGGATTTCGCTTTCTCCTCCGCCTCTTGCAGATCGAGATGGTCGATATTGGGCAAGGGCGCCGGTTCGACCGCTTTCTGATACCCCTCCAGGCTGCCCTCGTTGGCTGCGGAGAGGGTCAGCTGATCGGTATCGATTGGCGGAGGTGGTACCTCTTCCTGCTCGATCAATGTGGCCCCTGGGGCATCCAGCATCAGGGCTTCGGTATCGATCTCCAGGGGTTCGGGATCGGGTGATTCGTCGAGAAGGGCTCCCTCTTTCTCCAGATCCAAGGCGCTGATATCGGGCAGAGGAGCAGCCTCCACCGGGGCGGCGCAGTCGCTGAGATTGAACTCTTTGGGCGCTGACAGTGCGTAGTCCGGAACGGAGACAGCTGGGGCTTCGCTGGGTGGCGGTTCGGGAAGCGGGCCTTCCGCCAGTGACAGACCTGTCTCATCCGGGCGTGATGGCGCGCTGTCGGCAGCTGGCGGCTTCGCTGCCGGTTGGGCTGCCGCTGGGGTGGGTGGCGCCACTGGCCGTTGTGGCGGCGTGGGGCGTGAGGCGGGGTCGGGCGCCGGTTGTCCGCTCGGTACGATATCCACCAGTGCCCCCGCATCCCGGAAGGCGACCCGGAACCTGACCGCCTGGTCCATGTCCACGTTGCGCTTGATCGGCACCGGTTTGCCGCTGAACAGGCGCTCCAGTTTCTCCCCCTCGAGCTTGAACATGGCGCCGATCTTGCGCTTGGCCTCGGCGGCATCGGCGGACTTGAGGATGGCGCCGGAGAAATAGACGTCATAGGTCTCAGGGCTCATGATCAGGTGTCTCCTTCACGCGGTTTGTCGCTCCAATCGTGCTGATTGATGGCGTAGTGGTCCTGGGTGCGGATGAACGGTATGCGCAACATGCCGTCCAGCCGGTTGGTGATGCGCGGATCGCGCAGGCTGTCGATACCGATCTGCATCCCCAGCTGCCCCTGGCGGGGTTGTTCCCGGTAGGTCCCCATCAGGCGGTCCCAGAGCGAGAGGTTAAAGCCGAAGTTGCTGTTGGTTTCATCCACTTCCACCGAGTGGTGTACCCGGTGCATGTCCGGGGTCACGATCAGTCGGCGCAGGATGCGGTCGACAGCGCCGGGCAGTTCGATGTTGCCATGGTTGAACATGGCCATGCCGTTGAGTATCACTTCGAACAGTACCACTGCCACCACCGGAGGGCCGAGGGCGGCAATGGTGGTGATCTTGATCAGCATTGAAAGGATGATCTCGATGGGATGGAAGCGGGCGCCGGTGGTGAGATCATACTCCAGGTCCGCATGATGGACCCGGTGCAGACGCCAGAGTGCGGGTACTGCATGCACCATGACATGCTGCAGATAGATGACTAAGTCCAGCAGGATCAGCGAGAGCAGGAGCTGCAGCCAGAAGGGCCAGGCCAGATAGTTGAGTAATCCCCAGCCCTGAGCCCCGGCAAAGGCAGCCATGCCCACGGCGGCAGCCGGGAACAGCAATCGCAACAGCAGCGTGTTCAGAGCGACCAGACCCAGGTTGCTCGACCAGCGCTGCAGACGGGAGAGGGATTGCTGACGGCGAGGGGAGGCCAGCTCCCACAGGGCTATCAGGGCGAAGATGCCGAGAAAGGCGCCAAGGCGGATGGTCTGCTCGTTGTTCAGTATGAAGTCATTCATCTGCTTGAGTCTGTGGGCTATTGCTCTTCAGTGTAACTCAGCAGGTAATCGGCACAAGTGAGCCGGCCTTGAAGAGCGCTTCTCCAGCAATGCCAGCCTGCGGAGTTTTACAGACCCTGCCAAAGGGGCAGACTATAATCAACAAAGCGGTCATTAAAAAAGACAGCAGTAATAACAGTTTGTCCCGCCTCCGCTGGTGTTGCTGCGCCGGTGAATCGGTAGGGCGTTCCGGAGAGACAGACACCGATGTTTGAAAAAGATCCCCGCACCTTCTCACCTGAATATAAGAATCTCTCGCCCGAGCAGAAGGCGATGGTCAAGTTGGAGATCACGCTCACCAACTTCTTCAAGAATTTTGATCGCAGTATGGCCCGCTGGGAACGGATGATCTATCCGATGCTGCTGATCGTAGGCATCCTGGGACTCTCTGGTTTCTACCTGATATACAACGTCACCCGTGACATGCATCAGCTCACCCAACAGGTCGATCCCAAGATGGAGGTCAACCTGCAGGCCATGTCGAGCTATATGGGCCAGCTGTCATCCAATATCTCCACCATGACGGAGCAGATCACCGTGCTGGTCGAGCGTATCGACAGAATGGAGAGTCACATCGCCTCCATGGACAGCAATATCGGGGGGCTGGCAGCGGATGTGGGTAGTATGAAGCGGAATGTCGGCTTGATGACCGGCAGTGTAGCCGAGATGAATCATGCCATGCGGGAGATGACGGTGAATACCGGGATCATGAGCCGGGACATCAATCAGATAGGCCGCCCGATGGACCGCATGAACAACATCATGCCTTGGTAGGCACGGGCGGCTTGATCAGGCGTTACCCTTATCCTTCATGCCGATGCTGTGCTCGGCGGCGAAGTCGAGCATGCGCTGAATGGGCGCTACGGCTCGCTCTCTCAAAGCGGGATCGATCTCGATGTCGTTACCGCCCTGCGCCAACACCTGCTCTAGATTCTGCAGGGCATTCATGCCCATCCAGGGACAGTGGGCGCAACTGACACAGGTGGCTCCCTCGCCGGCGGTGGGAGCCTCGATCAGCACTTTGTCGGGTGCCATCTGCTGCATCTTGTAGAAGATGCCGCCATCGGTGGCGACGATGAACTCCTTGTTCTTCATCTCACTAACGGCCTTGATCAGGGCAGTGGTGGAACCGACCACATCGGCCTGCTCAATGACGTTTTCCGGTGATTCCGGATGCACCAGCACCGCGGCATCGGGGTGGAGCCGGCGGATGCGCTCCAGTGCCACCGATTTGAACTCCTCGTGGACGACACAGGAGCCGGGCCAGAGCAGCATGTCGGCACCAGTGATGCGCTGCACATAGCTGCCCAGGTGGCGGTCGGGTCCCCACAGGATCTTCTTGCCTTGGGCGGCCAGGTGTTCAATCACCGGCAGGGCGATGCCTGAGGTTACCACCCAGTCGGAGCGGGCCTTGACCTCGGCGCTGGTGTTGGCGTAGACCACCACTGTGTGGTCGGGGTGGGCATCGCAGAAGGCGGTGAACTGATCCGCCGGACACCCCTCGTCGAGGGAGCAGGTGGCGCCCAGGTCGGGCATGATGACCCGTTTCTCCGGATTCAGAATCTTTGCCGTCTCGCCCATGAAACGCACGCCGCAGACCACCAGGGTGGTTGCTGTCTGCGCAGCACCGAAGCGGGCCATCTCCAGCGAGTCGGCAACACAGCCGCCGGTCTCCTCCGCCAGGGCCTGCAGATCGGCATCGGTGTAGTAGTGAGCTACCAGGACCGCATTCATCGCCTTCAAGTGGGTCTTGATACGCTCCTTCATGGCTGATTTCTCCTGTTCGGAGAGCTCAGGCCAGTGTGGATGTTCGGGGACCAGGATGGTCGGCAGAGTCAGTGATTGGAGGCTCATGGTCGTCTCTATACGTTATTTGATGATATCCACCTGAGTGGGGTTATCCACCCGGTAGGTTTTGGCGGGGCGGTGGTTGCCGCTGCGGGCGAATCCGCCAGTCTCTCTCAGGATGCCCCGCGTCAGCATGGCTTTACGGAAGTTGCGTTTGTCCAGCTTCTCGTCGAGCAGGGTTTCATACACCGCCTGTAGCTGGCTGAGGGTGAAGCACTCAGGCAGCAATTGGAAAGCGATGGTCGAATAGTTGAGTTTGGCCACCAGTCGATGGCGGGCCAGCCGAATGATCTCGGCATGATCGAAACCCAGTTGAGGTAGTTCGTTGACACTAAACCAGGCGACTCGGGCCGCGTCACTGGCGGCTTTCGGTTGCAGTGAATCGGAACGGGTGAGGGCAAAGTAGGTGACGCTGATGATGCGCTCGCGAGGATCGCGATGGGGTGCGCCAAAGGTGTAGAGCTGCTCGAGATAGACACCCTCGATGCCGGTCTCCTCCTGTAACTCCCGCTTGGCGCAATGCTCCAGGTCTTCATCGATTTCCAGAAAGCCGCCGGGCAACGCCCACATGCCCTGAAAGGGGGGGTTGCAGCGCTCGATTAACAGTACGCTCAACGCCCCTTCACGCAGGGTAAACAGCACCACATCGGTAGTGACCGCCGGATGTGGATAGGCGTAGCAGTGTTGTGCTTCGGTCTGCATGACGTGGTCAGGGGTCTTTGGGTGCAAATCGTTGCCGTATGGAGTGCGGCTTAGTGTAGCAAATACACGAAATCATAACGATCTCTTTTTGTCATGGCGTTATAAACAGGAAACGGCCTGGGATCGTTCATCAAGCGACTGATTGTGAGTGGGTTCACAGCCTCGCTCCTGCCCTCCATACAAAGCTGTTCGCTGTGGGCTGTGGTTAAAGATCGGGTGTTATCTGCCGATATTACTTGGGCTTAAGGAGAGTTATTTCATGCAGACTGCAAGCGACGCCAAACAGCAGATCCTGATGCTGAAGCAGTTGCCGCCCCTATCGGCGACGGCTACGCGTTTGCTTGAGATTCTTACCAGCGACAATCTGTCACTGCATGGATTGGCCAAGGTCATTGCCCAGGATCCCACGGTTACTGCGCGGATTCTGGGCGTAGCCAACTCTGCCTATTTCGGACAAACGGTACCGATTCACTCGGTGGAAGATGCGATCATCCGGGTGCTGGGGCTGAATATGGTGAAAAGCCTGGCCTTCAGTATCGCCCTCAGCGGTGTCTTCAATACAGCCCGCTGTCAGGGCTTCGATCTGGAGGACTACTGGTATCGATCCCTGGCCACAGCCCTGTTGTCGCGGGAGATCTGTCAGCATGTGGCTAGTGCGCAGCGTCCTGATCTGGACAGCGTCTACCTGGCCGGTCTGCTGTTCGATATCGGTTCGCTGGTGTTGGTGCACCTGTTTCCTGAAGACTATGCGAAAGCGATAGCGACGTTTCAACAATCGCCCACTGCGGATAGGCAGACGGTTGAGATGGAAACGGTTGGTATCAGCAGTCAGCAGGCAGGTGCCTGGCTGACCGACCGCTGGCACCTGCCGGCATTGGTGGTGCAAGTCGTTGCTCAGTCTCCCTTGGATGACGCGCAATGCGAAGTTGCAGCTGTCTCCTTGGCCTCACAACTGGTGGCACTACATCAACAAGCCGATACGGCAATGCCCGAAGTGTCGGCTCACTTACCTGGGCTCTCCACGGAGACCCTGGCCATGATTTTGGCCGAGACCCGCCTGCGGGACGACGAACTGCACAGCATCGCTAGCGTGATGGTCAAATGAGCGAGGGGATGCGGTGGTAGATCTCTCATTCAACCAGACTTCGATGGATCTGAGGGAGCGATTCTTCAGTCTGCTCGACTCTTTGTCGGCACTGCGCGCCCTCTCGCAGATCGACCTGGAAGGTATCTCCGAAGAGGCTCTGCTGCAGAAAGCCTTAGGCGAGTTGATTCGCTATCAGAACGTGGACAACTGCTCGGTCTATGTGCCGGATGGGAAGAGGCTTCGTTGTGTCGCGGGAATCAGCATGGCCGAGTCTCATGAGACCGTAGCCGGGCTAAACGAACTGAAGTCCAGACGGGTCAGTATGATTTTTGAGGCGGGAGAAGGCATTGCTGGGATGGCTTACGAAACCGGACAGTTGCAGTACTGCCGCAACTGTGCACAAAGCCAGGAGTTCCTGCCGAATCCCAATAGCGGTGCAGAACAACCGGGTTCGGTGATCAGCGCGCCGATCAAAATGGGGGAGCGGGTGCTGGCGGTGCTGAATGCTTCCCACCCGCTGCCCGAATACTTCGAGCCCTGGCAGCAGCACACGCTGAGTCTCTTCTGCAGCAGCCTTGGCCAGATTCTGCATAACCATCGCATGCTGCACGATCTTGAGTTCGTCGTCGAGCAGCGTACCCAGGAGTTGCGCAAGGCATTGCATGAAGCGGAAACGCTGCAAAAACGCTATGAACAACTCTCCACCATAGACGAGCTGACGGGGCTGAACAATCGTCGTTATTTCTTCAGTGAAGCGGAAGGGATGCTGGCGCGTGCGCGCCGCCATGAACAGATCTGCAGCCTGATGTTGTTAGATGTGGACTTCTTCAAACAGATCAACGATGAATGGGGCCATGTGGTGGGTGACAAGGTGCTCTGCGCCATCGCCGATGTGATTCGCCAGGAGGCCCGTGGCGGTGATCTGGTGGCCAGGGTTGGTGGCGAGGAGTTCGTAATCATGTTGCCCGAGAGCGGCATCGAAGGGGCTGACCTCATGGCGCGGCGGGTGCAGGAGCGCTTGGCACGCCTGGATTTCGGTGCACAAATTGGCAATCTCAAACTGACGGCCAGTATCGGCATCAGCGGTTACTTTCCCGAGCGGGATCAGCAGGTCGCCCTGCACGCACTGGTTGACCAGCTCTATGCACAGGCCGACAGCGCCATGTACGACGCCAAACACCAGGGGCGCAACACCCGACGTGTTTTCTCTGAGAAGTAACCGCGTCCCCTCTACACGCGACTGACCGCCATCAGGTATTCTGTTGCGTTCCCTCAAGCACCGCTTCGTCACTCATAGCGCCAGTTGGTTCCGCCTCGGTCTGAAACAGCTTGTCGGTACCCGATGGGTTGGTGAACTGATCGTTAAGGGTCTGAATATAGGTATCGGTGGATTGCAACACTTCACGCAGCTGACGGCGTGACTTACGGCCCCAGCCGGCAGGATGTTTGCGCAAGATCGAGCGCCAGGGTTTGGTGCTGCGCAGGAAGGCGTCGGCGGGGTTGCCCTTCAAGCCTGCCTTGCTGGCTTGCTTGCGGATGCTGTGCAGCAGGGTACGTGCCGCCAGGGCTCTGACACCGAAGTGGATGCCGAGCAGGGCGGCGATCAGCAACGCCGTCAAGACCCAGGAGAGCGGGGAGCTAAAGCCACCCTCCAGCCAGGGCGGCGCAAAATGCAAGCCTTGCCAGTAACCCTCTTTGATGGAGAGTCCGAGTAGCACGAGTATCAGCAGCCCCATCAGCGTGCCGTCACCCCAAAAGACCCGTTTGCGCCAGCTTGCGAGGGTGGAGGTGATCAGCGGGATACTGCGCTCCTCGATATCTCTCGCCGTCTTCTCCAGGGCGCCGACGATGCGGTAGGCACGTTCAATCTCGACCTCTTCCATACGGCTGTGGATCTCGTTGAGATCCATGTCGCGCTTGGTTTCATAGCGGTTTCGCAGGGCTTCGTCTTCGATCGGCACGGCGGCGTCCGGGTTGTAGATGGCATAGAAGCGCCCGGCGGTCAGACCCCGTTCACCCAGTGCCCGCTGCCAGGCGGCGATCACATCCTCCGGGTTGTTCTCCCGTGCGGTGGAGTCTATCTGATTCAGGATATAGAGAAATTTGCCTGTGTCGTTGCGATGAATGGTGCGTTCGATCAAATGGCTGAGGGTGTCCTGCATGGCGCCAGGTTCCGGATGACGCGCGTCGAAGAAGACCAGCACCAGGTCGGAGAGATCGATGATGTGATCGGTGATACGCAGGGTGGA
Organism: Candidatus Thiodiazotropha sp.; assembly: GCA_037384445.1. Taxonomy (GTDB): domain Bacteria; phylum Pseudomonadota; class Gammaproteobacteria; order Chromatiales; family Chromatiaceae; genus Thiodiazotropha. Next base: position 23,463 of record JARRNY010000009.1, on the reverse strand, counting down.
GGTGCGCTGGGCATCGGCATCGAATCCCGGGGAGTCGATGATGATCTTGCCGCGAAGCTTTTCGCTGGGACAGGTCTTCAATTGCAGATAGGCGTCGATGCGTTCTCCCTCGCCTTTGGCAACCTTCTCGATCTCATCTGACATCTGGTAGAAGGGGAAGCGGGGGTCTGAGTCGAGAGCGACACCGGGCAGGGCATGTGCTGTGGCCTCCTGGCTGTAGCAGATGACGGTGAACTTGTCGTCCACCGCCTGATTGCCGGAGCGCTGCAGCGAGTTGCCGATATAGTGGTTGATAAAGGTCGATTTGCCGGCAGAGAAGGTCCCCAGGACTGAGATCAGGGGCCACCAGGGAATCTGCGTTGCGAAGGAGTTGTCACCGCTCAGCAGTCCGATCCGGAAGGCGACCTCGTCGAGGATGCGGAAGCTGCGTACTGTATTGAGGAGTATGGGGTTCTCCTGTTCCAGGTGGGTTTCGAGGTGTTGAAGACGCGATTCGATGACCTGTCCAGCGGGATGCATGGTTCACTCTCTCCTGTTTGACTGATGGCGGATGTGTAGATCACCCGCGCCTGGGGCATATTTCAGAAATAGATCAGTAGTCGCCACTCGGCAAGCAGAAGCTCCGCGCCGGGCGGTGAATCGGGTTGCCTCATGGTGACAAAACGGTTCCCCTGGCAATGACTTTACCTGATGAGAGCCTCCCCTGCATGTCGCTTTGGTGATGGGGTGGTACGGGATTGGGTGAGAGGCAGTCGCCACTCGAAACCGATTTTGCTGAGATCTTGTTGGAGGCTGTTGCTTCACGGTATTGATTGATGTCACAAAAAACGACTTTAAGCGAGGGAAAAAGTAGCGTAGAATGCCGCAGAATTAGAATATCCATACGTTCTGATATTCAAGGCAGGTCAGCTGCTTTGGGGTATCTACCCGGTTGCATTGGCGGGTACCTTCATAGATACTGAAAAACTCTCTGAACTGGGGGCGCTAAGTCCCCGATGCATCAATAATAACTCGAATAATCGAACAGGAGATCGCAATGGCAGAGCTGTTTACCGAGGAGTGGATGCAAGGGTTTGCCACTCATTGGAATGCCGAACCTGAACTTTCAGATGCCCTGGCGCAAATCGGATTCAACAGTGTTATCGGCTACGGCTTCGATGGCGAAGAGCAACCACGTGGTGTGCTGACCGTCGAAAACGGCAAGGCGGCAAGTGGGGAAGCTTTTAACGGCCAGACCCTCAACTGGGATATCCGTGCCTCGTCCGATCAATGGAACAAGTGGATCGCCAAGCCGCCCGGCATGATGGGACTCGGTATGGCGTTCACCTCAAGAAAAATGAAATTTGTAGTGGGGGATTACTCATCCATGGTCAAGGATCCGCGCATGGCGGGTCCCTTCATCAAGAGCTTTGCTGTGATGGCCCGGGTGTGATCTCCAGCCCTGAACGACCGACTATATTGCTCCACTGAGCGACCGACCAGAAAGTTTACGATACTGGGTAGTGCGGAATATGAGTTTGAAAGTTAAGTCAATGGTAAAGGGTATCGGTGCTGGTCTGCTGATGGCCAGTCTGAGCCTGCAGGCGCAACAGCAATCACCTCTGGCGGGTGACTATTTTGTTGTCCAGCAGTCACAGCGCGTACCCCACGTCTCTCTGGGCGGTACAGTCGTGCCTTACAAAGAGGTTACCCTGTCAGCGCAATTACCCGGGCGGGTGAAGTTCCTCGCTGGTATCGAAGGCGATGTGGTGAAAGAGGGCGATTTGCTGGTCGAGCTGGATGACAGCGAACTGATGGCAAAGCGCGAGGCCGCTTTGGCCCAGCTGGCCAATGCCGATGCCCAGTTGCGCAATGCGGGCGTGCAGTACAACCGGGAGCTCTGGTCGCCGAAGTCGAAGTCCGCCATGGGCGGTATGGGTGTACCCAATCTGTTCGATCAGATGTTCACGCGCCCGATGGAAGACATGACCGGCGAGCGTGATCGCAGTGCCGAGCGTCAGGCTGATATCTACTCCTCCCGCACCAATATCCAGCAGGCACAGAATACGATGGTCCGTGTTCAGGCCGAGATTCGCGCCATCGACGCCAAGCTGAGGGACGCCAAGAGCGTCTCCCCTTTCGATGGTGTCATTATGAAAAAATTCGCCGAGGTGGGTGACACGGTACAACCGGGTCAACCGCTTCTGAAGCTGGCTGATGTGGAGTATCTGCAGATTGTGGTCGAAGTACCGGGACGGCTGCGTCCCGGGTTGAGCGAGGGCATGATGTTACGTGCGGAGCTCGATGTGGGCGATCGTGAGATCCCCGTGCGGGTGGCGCAGATCTTCCCCATGGCAGATGCACAGCGCCATACCGTGACTATCAAATTCGATCTTCCTCAGGGTGAATCGGCGCCGGGTATGTACGCCAAAGTGAAGGTGCCTGATTTCAACGCCCCGGCACGTGCCAATCCGGTGATCCCGACCAGCGCGATCCGCTACAACGGTAGCCTCCCTGGCGTCTATGTGGCGAATGAAGAGGGCAAGCCCACCTTGCGGCTGATTCGTGTCGGAGAGTCGCTGCCTGGTGGTTACAGCACGGTATTGTCAGGTTTACAGGCAGGTGAACGGGTACTACGCAACCCACCGTTAGGGATCAGCGCTGGCTGGACATCTCCACAACGCTGAGCTTCATCTTCTGGGTCGACTGCTCGTAGTTTGAGCTGGTCTCTTGGGGCAATTGCCCCTGAGTGAAATAGAATTGGCGGGGTCTATGTCCCGTCTCAGCATGCAAGGCTTCGAGAATAACTATGAGCCAGGACGATAACAAAATCGATCAGCTCCACTCCATGGATCCCAACCACGAGGCGCACCTGGGAATCGCCGGTCGAACCGCCCGATTTTTCATCCAGTCTCCGCTCTCGCCCCTCTTTTTCATGGCAATGATGCTGATGGGTCTGTTAGGGCTCATCATTACCCCGCGCCAGGAAGATCCCCAGATTTCAGTGCCGATGGTGGATATCTTTGTGCAGTATCCAGGCGCTGCCGCCAATCAGGTTTCCGCGCTGGCGATCGAACCTCTGGAACGGATCATGTCGGAGATTCCCGGCATGAAGCACGTCTACTCCGCTGCCCAAAGGGGAGGCGGTGTGGTCACCGTCGAGTTCGAGGTCGGCGAGAAGATGGGACCCTCGTTGGTCAAGGTCAACGACAAGATCGACTCCAACATGGACATCATTCCTCCCGGTGTGATGCCACCCCTGGTGAAGGCCAAAGGGATCGACGACGTGCCTGTGGTTGCACTCACTTTGTGGTCGAAGGATATCGATCGCAATGGGGTGCCGGACGTGGATGATGGCCAGCTGCGTATGCTGGCCCACGATGTACTGCAGGCACTCAAGGAGCTGCCTGATACCGGTAAGGGCTTTGTGGTCGGTGGTCGTCGTGAACAGGTGACCCTGGAAGTCTTGCCGGAACGACTGGCGGGCTACGGTATCAGCCTGGACCAGGTGGCCAATACTATTCGTACCGCCAACTCTGAGCAGCAGGCCGGTGGTGTGGAGGCAGGCAGCACCTACTCCAATGTGGTCACCGGCGCCTTTCTGGAGACCATCGAGGATATCAATCGCCTGCGGGTAGGCACGCACAACGGAGCGGATGTCTATATTCACGACATTGCCCGGGTCAAGCAGGGGCCAGAGGATGCCAAACAGCTGGTGGGTTACTACACCGGTGCAGCCAGCGATCTCGATATTCGGGCCGACGGTGTTCCCGCCGTCACCCTGGCCATCGCCAAGAAAGAGGGTTCCAACGGCGTCACGGTGGCCAATGCCATCAAGGAGCGCGTCGAACATATCAAAGGCAGCCTGATTCCCGACAACGTGGAGGTCAGCGTCACCCGCAACTACGGTAAGACTGCCGACGACAAGGTCAGTGAACTGATCTTCAAACTCTTCGTCGCGACCGGCTTCGTCTTCCTTCTGGTATTGGGGGCTTTCCGCGCCTTTCGTCCCGCCTTTGTGGTGGTACTGGTGATACCGGTGGTGTTGCTGATGACTATCTTCAGCGCCTATCTGATGGGATATACCATCGATCGCGTCAGTCTCTTTGCGCTGATCTTCTCCATCGGTGTTCTCGTTGACGATGCCATTGTGGTGGTGGAGAACATCTACCGGCGCTGGCTTGAAGCGCGATCGACCGACGTCGATATTGCAGTCGATGCGGTACGCGAGGTGGGCAACCCCACCATCCTCGCTACGTTTACCGTCATCGCGGCCCTGCTGCCGATGGGTTTCGTCACCGGCATGATGGGGCCCTACATGGAACCGATACCAGCACTCGGTTCGGTGGCCATGCTGATCTCCCTGTTCGCCGCTTTCGTCTTTACCCCCTACCTGACCGTCTCTCATTGGCTGCGTCCATCGATGCACTATCTGGAAGTCGCCGGCGAACGCGAGCACAAGGAGTCCGAGAAGCTGGAGGGTTTCTTCCGTCGCATCCTCATGCCGATGATCGAATCGCCGGCCAAGGCGAGGACGTTTCGTCTGGTTATGTGGGGCGCCTTCCTGATCACCTGCTCCTTCTTCTATTTCAAGTGGGTGGCGGTGAAGATGTTGCCGCTCGATAACAAACCTGAGTTTGCCGTGGTGGTCGATATGCCCGAAGGCACGGCGCTGCCGGTGACCGCTAATCTGGCTCACCAGATGGCAGAGAAAATCCGGGTCCTGCCCGAGGTGACTGCGGTGCAGGTCTATGCCGGTACCGCCCGGCCTTTCGACTTCAATGGCATGGTGCGCCACTACTACCTGCGTTCCGAGCCCTGGCAGGCAGAGGTGCAGGTGCAACTGCTGGACAAGGGAGAGCGCAAGCGCACCAGTCATGAGATTGCGGTCGAGACCCGTCAAACACTGAAGAAGCTGATCGAGGGTACCGGCGCTAAGATTGCCGTAGTCGAAATGCCGCCTGGGCCGCCGGTGCTGCAATCGGTGGTGGCTGAAGTGCATGGTCCCAATCCCGAGGTGCGTCGGCAGGTGGCCAGTGATCTAACGAACACTTTCAAACAGGCCGAAAGTCTGCGCGATGTAGACAACTATATGCGTGATCCGTACCAGTATTGGCGTTTCACTGTGGATACGGAGAAGGCGGTAAGACGCGGTATCTCGGTAGACACCATTAACCGCAATCTCAGTATGTCGCTGGGCGGTTCGCCTCTGGGTGATGTGAAGCAGCGGGCTGGCCATGAACCGATCAACATCATGTTGCAGGTGCCCCTGGCAGAGCGTTCCGAGATTACCCGCCTCGGTGACCTGCCGATTCCCTCGCAATCCGGTGTCAGTGTGCCATTGCGCGAACTCGGTAGATTCGAGCAGGTGTGGGAAGATCCGATTATCTACCATAAGGATCTACGCGACGTGGAGTATGTGGTAGCCGAGGTCGGCGGCAAGCTGGCAGCGCCCGTCTACGGCATGATGCAGGTGCAGGATCTACTCAATGAGAACGAGTACGTGGCGCCGGATGGTGTGGCGATCGATCCATACTGGCTGGGTGCTCCAGGCAACGATTCGACGACAGCCATCGAGTGGGCTGGTGAGTGGACGGTGACCTATGAAACCTTCCGCGACATGGGAGCCGCCTTTGCTGTTGCGCTGGTGCTGATTTATGTCCTCGTGGTCTGGGAGTTTGGCAACTTCCGAATTCCCGCCTTGATTATGGCGCCTATCCCTCTGACCCTGCTGGGCATCATCCCTGCCCACTTTGTCTTCTTTCAGATGGGATGGGGCGGCGAGTTCACCGCTACCTCGATGATAGGTTGGATCGCACTGGCCGGCATCATCGTGCGTAACTCCATACTGCTTGTCGATTTTTCGATCCATCAGATCCAGCAGGGCACAGAAGTGATCGAGGCCGTAATCATGGCCTGTAAGACCCGGACCCGCCCGATCATGATCACAGCCTTTGCCCTGGTGTGTGGCTCCTCCGTGATCTTTTTCGATCCAATCTTTCAGGGTATGGCCATCTCATTGGCTTCAGGTGTGTTGGTCTCGACCGTACTGACCCTGATCGTGATCCCCCTCGGTTGTATTGCTGCCAGTAAGGATCTGCTCGAAGTGGCCGCTGCCACGGCTCCCGATCAGAATCTATTGCCGCAACAGGAGTCCTCCTCACCACAGGCTAGTGAGCCTGCAGTTACAGCAACCCCGGCGGCTGCCACATCAAGTGGCCGTCCATCCATTCCTGCTCGGGTCTGGGGTGCTGCGGTTGGCTTGGTGACGATGATCTTCTACCTGTTCCGCGGCTTGTTTCTCTTGCTCTTCCAGCGTCTGGGACGTGCAGCCGGTGGCAAGAAGGAGCAATCAACCAATGCCCCGTCTCCGGTTGCGAGTGGAGGCGGTGGTGAAGGTTCAAGCGGTACACCTCCCGCATCTGCAGGCCCAGGTAGCGGTCAAAACGAAGTGCCACCATCGATGGCGGCGAAGCCGGCTGAGGTGTCTTCAACGTCGGCGGTTGCTGAGGAGAATCAGAATCATGCTGCGGCAGCGTCCTCATCTCAGCGGCCAGAAGCAGAGGCGTTGTCGGAGCAAGAGAGCGACGATGAGGTTGTCGAAGAGAGTGAAGCCCCTGTCGTAGCAAAACAGATAGATAAACCGGCTCAACAGCCGCCGGTGAAAAAAAGAGCCGCTCCCAAAGCAAAAAAACGTCCTTCGACGCTGAAGAAACAGGCCAAGAAGAAGACAGCTAAAGCGCAAGATCAGGTGTCGGGCTCGGGTTCCACAACGACTAAAGCTAAACCATCCAATGGCAACGGCAACGGCAACGATGAGAAGGAAGCAGGGCGTGATGAGGTCGCGGAGAAGCGTAAGGCGGTATCCAATGTGGCGCCTTTCCCTGTTCGGAAAAAATCGCCCCGGCGTGGTATTCGCCTCAAATAGCTTAGGATTGACGAAAGACTTGGCCCTAGTGGATTAGTGTTTACAGGCCCCAGGTTGGTTGCCGGGTTGTAGACAGAATTGCTGTAGCCTCGCTCTGAGGCGAGTTGTAGCGAAAGGGCTTGGTTTATACCTGAAACCGCGGGTTCAGGTTATAGTTAGCCATAAGCGTCGTTTTCAGCCGGTGTTGTTGCCTATGCGCAAGTTCTTGTTCTGCTTTTCCGCGTTGATTATGGGAATCAATGGCGGTCTGGTTTGGGCGCAGGATGCTTATGGCGGTAATCCTTATGAGAGGCAGTTTCCTAATCGGCAGTACACCTTGATGGATCACCAAACGAATGGATCTTTGCGCTGGCGTCCACTCGACGAGGATACAAGCGCTGAGCCGGGAAGAGAACCTACCCAAGCTGTAGGACAATACCCAGGGGTGAGTGATTACACGGATGAACCCTTGGGACTGCCGCGGGGAACCTATCGGCGGATCGAAGAGCGCCACACCATCACACCGCAACTGGAGGGGTATCGTTTTCGCCCCATTGATCCAAGTGAGCAACTGCGCAATCGTTCGCGCAACGAGACGCAAGAGCAGACACAGCGTGGTCATACTGCCGCGCCATCGAATCGACCAATTATTGCGCCACCCTATGCCTATGGCCGGAGTGGACAAGTGCCGGCCTTGAACTACCGTCCCGATCCTCGGCTCGATAAGGATTCGACTGAGACACCGACCCGATATGCCTACCCGATGGGTTCAGAGGCGCCACTGTTTCGACCCCGATAGCGGGTGAGTGAGAGTGAGCTGGGGGGAGGTGTACGACTTTGCCTTGTCTACCTGAATCAGGGAAACATGCTATTGGAAGGTTTTTTAGGGGTGATTTTGCCGTTAAACTGCTGACCATATTGCACTAAAAGTTTGTATGGAGAGGGATTCCATGCAGAAGAACTATCCTAGCGGAGGATGCTGAGATGAGATATCAGGGCTGGATGCTATTGTTTGCCGGGTTGTTAGCTGTTCCGCAACTGGCATGCGCAGCCGAAGGTTGGGGGGCGCCTGCACCTGATCTCGGACGCTATTCGCCACCAACGCTTCAGCCCTCCGGGCACTATCGTTACCGGCCCTATACCCCCCAAGTCAATGCGGCGCATATCCCTCGTTATGCTGGCTGGCAGGCTCCGGTAGCTGGGTACGGATACCGTTTTCGGCCCTGGGAGCGGCCATCTCCCATGCAGCCCCTAGCAAACCGTTTTGCTGGACGGGGTATGCCTTCCTATTGGGGCGGTATGCCGTCACGCGAGTATCAGAATGCACCCCCCTATCCAGGCACGACACAATTTCAGCCCTCCTGGCGTACGGCACAAACAGGTTGGCCGATCCAGCGCGCGGTACCTATGGCTGTTGCCCAGGACTATAACGTTCCGCCGCCAGGGGTGAGCCAGTCATACCCGCAATATCACTTCAGGCCGTTGCCAGCGAACCGGCAGGCACAGGTTGAAACGTCGGTACGCTATCTACCCTTACAGGTTCAGATCCCTGATCGCTATGTGTTTCGCCCGTTGAATCCAGTTGCACGCCCAGCCCCTCAGGCCAGGCCGATGCAACCGGTTCACTACGCGGCTATGCCCTATCCTTATCCCATGGCCGGTGTGCCTGTTGCGACTTACTACAGCATGCCGAGTCGCCCCTTGGTCTACCCTCAGAACAGAGTCAGACCCTATCCCGCACCAGTGATGGCGGGTGGTCCCTATGGTCCGTCAGTGCCATATCCCTATCCGCCCGTTTTCGCGCAGAACGCAAATAGGGCCCCTGGGTTTCGTCCGCTCTACCCGCAAAGGCAGGTTGCTCAGAGCCAGAGGCAACCGAGGCGCTATCCCTATCCGCCCGTCTTCGCTCAGAACGCAAATAGGGCCTATGGGTATCGTCCACTCCACCCGCAAAGGCAGGTTGCTCAGAGTCAGAGGCAACCGAGGCTTGGTCGCCGTTATGCTCAGCGATACTCTTATCGTACACACTCCCTGCCACCTCCATCTCAGCGTGTCTTGCGGGAGAGGATGCCGGCGAGGGCCTTTCCTGGTTATAGGGTGAGCCAATCTACGCCGCAACAGCCTCCGGTTCCGGTTGCTAGACTAAATCCCTATGGTACTGACTGGTATGATGGACGAGGCGATGGTGAAGGCGCTTGGTATCGCTTGGTCGTAGAATCCGCACCTGCTGTCTCTCAGGCATGGGAGCCCTTGCCTGTTAGCAGTGGAGAGCAGGCTTATTGAGACGCAAGAGCTCACACAATAACAACAGATTAGGGGAGTGTATGATAACGGTTATCGGTAGTTTAAAAGGGGGGTCGGGCAAAAGTACGGTCACTTTCAATCTTGCCGTCTGGCTGGAGATGGCTGAAGCGGAAGTGCTGGTAGTGGATGCTGACCCGCAGGCGACCCTGACCGATGTGGCCGAAGTTCGAATGGAAGAAGGCTATGAGCCGTTTCTGAATCTGAAAGATGCTTCAGCCCTCTCCCGCAAGAAGCTGCAGGGTTACGATGAGGTGCTGATCGACGTGGGTACTTCGGATATCGAGTCGATGAAACTGGCCCTGGCCATGGCTGAGCGCGTGATCATACCAGTGCCTCCGTCGCAGGCAGATATCTGGTCCACTCAACGGTTTTTGAAATTTCTCGACGATGCGGTGGATGGCGAACGTCCCGAACTGATTTCCTTCATCAATCGCGCTGACACACACCATGCCATAAGGGAGTCCGACGAGGCTGCTGCGGCGCTGGTTTCGCTTCCGGGAATACGTTACATCAAGCATAGGCTCTGTCAGCGAACGGTTTTCAGACGTTCCTTCAGTGAAGGCCTGGCTGTCTACGAGTTGGATCCAAGAGGCAAGGGCAGCAAAGAGTTTTTTGCCCTTACCGCTGCGCTCTATCCAGAGTACGTAAACCAGTAGCAGCAAAAAAATCTAAAAAATATCAAACCGGAGAGAGAGATGGGATTTATCAAGAATATATTTGCACTGATTGGCTTACTGGCAGTGATTGCCGTCGCTGGCGTTTATGTCAAATACCATAAGGCGCTCGACGGATTTGATCCGCAGGCTCAGCAGGTATTCACTGAATTTGCCCAGAACCTGCTGACCTCGACAAGTGCGGCTGAGGCAAGTATCTGGAAGATTCCGGTGGCGGAAGATCTCACCCCGGAGGATGTTGAGGAGACCATGAAGTTCGTCGCCAACGAGCACAATATGTCGAACGTCGGCGAACTGCCTCTGTCCAAGGATATCGAGGCCAAGCTGGGAAAATCCTACCGCTTTGTAAAGATTTTTCTCTTCTGTAACTCGCTCACTGCGGCGCAGATGCTCGACTACTCAGATGCCTATTCTGCCTATCTGCCCTGTCGTATCACGCTAATTGAAGATCAAGAAGGCAAGCTTTGGCTGATGACCCTCAATATGGACATGATGATCTATGGTGGTGAGCCTTTGCCACCAGAGCTCAAGGAGGAAGCGATCAAGGTCAAGGAGTACATCCTTGATATCATGAATCGGGGGGCAAACGGGGAGTTCTGATCTGAACCTGCCGGATCGGTCGACATCCAGAGGGATCTTTAAACAGAGGCTTTAGCGGTCAGGCAAGTACTAAGGCACCCCAAAAAGGAATAAAATTCCCTTTTGGGGTGCGGTATTGAAGTGTCTCTAATCACTGTAATCGTGAGTATTTGAAGGTAATGTGCCTGTATTCAATGTCTTGCGCCAATGATGTGGGGATTTCCTTAATTGTGGTGTAAGTCTGTTGTGCTAGAATCGAAAGTTACCTGTAGTAAGCAGGCATGAACAGGCCTCTCATCGGTATGACACTAAATAACGACAACAAATTAAACGACGACCCAATGACTGACAATTCGGATGCGATGGCAGAGCCGGGTGGTCAATCAGACTCCATGGATCGGCTGTCGCTGGCTTTTGAAACCAGCGCCAGACGTTGGGAACTCATAGTCTATCCCACCCTGTTCGCCTTTATTCTTCTGGCCGCTTACGGTTTCTACCTGATTTTCAGCCTCGCCAAAGATGTCCACTTCCTGGCCAAGAGCGTCGACACCAACATGAACTTGATGTCCAGCAATATGAGAAGTATGACAGACAGTGTTGGCCAGTTGTCGGCCAATGTGCGCACTATGGCTGTAAGTGTTGACTCCATGGCTCAGGATGTCCGTACACTTGAGCCGATGCTGACCAGCATGGATTCGATGGAAGAGTCGATGAAAGCGATGACGGTGTCGACTCACTACATCCAACGCGACATGCGGGGGATGAATAGCAATATGCGCGACGTATCCCGCCCCATGACCATGTGGAATAACTTTGTTCCTTGGTAGCTTCCTGGCTTCCCGCCGTTTTGCCCGATCTCGTGCCTGATCGGTTACAGCTGTTCGCTCATTCGCTAGGAAAGTCGTAGCTGATCTTCTCAGTGGGTTCCTGAATGAAGTAGCCGCGAATGTAGTTCACGCCAATCGTCCACAGAATAGCCAGACTGCTGGCTTCCTCCACTCCTGACGCAATTGTTTTGATGTTTTTGTCCTGAATGGTTTCGTTCAGCTGATTGAGGCTGTCCTGCTTCAGTTGGTTCTCAGAGAGTCCCTCCAGAAAAGAGGCATCGAACTGAATGTAATCCAGGCTTAGTTCATTGAGTATCGATTCCGGTTTCTTGGTGAGACCGAAGTGGTCGATGCAGAGTTTGCACTTGATCTTCTTTAGTCCGTCGGAGAGTTTTCTCAACTGTTGCAGGTGCGAGCGTGCATCGCTATCGCTGCACTGGAAGGTGACCCAGGCCCCCTTGGCCTCGTAATCACGCAGGCAGTCACAGATGTAGAGAAGTAGGGCGTCATCTTCCAGGGAGGCGCCGCTCAGGTTAATGAAGAAGTTAATCTTCTGTCCCTGTTTACGCTGATCTGATAGCTCTTTGATGGCGTTGCGGATAACCCAGCGGTCAAGCTCCTGTGTCTTACCGATAGAGGCAGCCTGACTCATGAAATGTTCAGGTTGGATCTCTTCCTGGTTTTCATCGATCAGGCGCAGCATGACGGCGTAGTTTTCCCGTGTATCGCCATGCAGGCTGACTATTGGCTGATAAACGAGGTAGAACTGGTCATTTTCCAGAGCAAAGCGAATCAGATGGCTTAGGTGCGCTTCACTGGCGCTGGCCGTATCCTCAGCCAAAACCTCGTCGGTTTTCATGGCATAGAGGTTGAGGCCTTCGTTGCGGGCCTTTTCGCAGGCATTGTAGGCCTGAGTGATGAACTCGTGACCGCTTCCGATCTGTTGCGATGTAAAAGCGATGCCGATACAGCAGCTGGGTTTTGGATCGAGCGAGTAGTCGCGGTAGTCGTGATCTTTGACCTGATCACAAATACGCTTGGCGAGCTGGGTGGCTTCGTCGGTGCGATCACCAGGCGAAAGTATGGCAAAGGTGTGATCGCCAAAGCGTGATAACTGATGTTCGTGTCCGACGGTTCCGCGTAGCAGTCTGGCTATCTCGAGCAGTAGTGCGTCGCTGGCTTTGATGCCGGCCATTTTGCGTAGCTCACTGAAGTTATCCAGCGCGATATAGAGCAATGCCTGTTTGTTTTTGCCGTGGTCGCATTGGTTTCTCGTCTCGCTTTCGAGCAGACTGAGAAAGTACTGGCGGTTATAGAGCCCGGTCTGTACGTCCTGGGTGCTCAGCAAGCGCAATTTCTCTTCGACCTCGCGCGAAACTGACTGATCCCGTATCACCACCTGAGTGCAGGGCTCGCCCTCGATACTGGCGGGTGTGAAGACCAGCTCCGCATTGAATTCCTTGCCGTCACTACGCAAACACTTGGTTCTCATCTCAGAGCTGTGTTCACTATCGGCACTAAGCTCGCGCAGCAGCTTTTTAAAGGCTTTATGTTCCGCTGGAGCGATCATGTCCAGTATCGGCAATCCCTCGATCTCGTCTTCGCCTGCCAGCCCGAACAGCTCCATGTAGGCTCGATTGGCGGTGACGTGCATGCCTTCATGGACATAAGCGATGGCGTCACGGGAGTTTTCCGTAAGGGCGTTACAACGCTCCTCGGTCTCCTGTAATTGCCGTTCGATCTGTTGTATGCGTCTGAGCTTCTTGAGGTGTCTGTACTCGCGCAATACCACTTGCGCCAGATGTCGTACATCTTTTCGTAACACCAGATCCGATACGCCCTGGCGCATCAAATCCAATCTTCTCTCGTCATCGATTTCGTCGGCAACCGCCACCACGGGAAGATGGGGGTTGGTGACACTGAGGACACCGAACAGCTGGCTCACCCCGACTTCATTGCCTTCCAGGGTGTAGATCAGGACATCGAGTGAGCGTTGGGATTTGAGCGTTTCGCCAAGTTGATCCACATCCTGGTCGATATGGGTGGCGTGGGCGGCAACACCTTCATTTCTGATCTCGTCCAGATAGGACTCGATCTCCGGTGTGGAATTGCCGATGACCAAGAGGTCTATGGCGTCGTCAGACATACGTTATCATCCTGGTATATGACGTTGGCCCTGGCCTTGCGGCCTGTCGGTATCCATGATGAGGCATATCAGGTCTATTCATCAATGCCTTTCAGGATAGTCCAATGCGTTGTTGCGTTCCGTGCCTGCCATTTCACCTACGAGGCCAGTTAAGCTGCCTTGATAGATTGCCTGCGTTGCCTGACAGCTTGCGCCAGATCTTCCAGCAGAGGGACGCTGTCGTCCCAGCTGATACAGGCGTCGGTGATGCTCTGGCCGTAGGTCAGAGGCTCCCCCTCGACCCGGTCCTGACGGCCTGCGGTGATGAAGCTCTCGATCATGGCGCCCATGATGCGCTGGTCACCGCGCGCAATCTGGCTGGCAATGTCTCTGCCGACCAGCAGTTGCCGCGAATGCTGCTTGCGGCTGTTGGCGTGGCTGAAATCCACCATCATGCGTGGTTTGAGGCCATTGCTCTCCATCTCCTCGGCAGTAATGTTGATACTTTCCGAGTCATAATTGGGTCGGCTGCCACCACGCAGAATCACATGACAATCCTCGTTGCCGTGGGTAGAGAAGATCGCTGAACGCCCCTCTTTGGTGACCGAGAGAAAATGGTGCGGTCGGGAGGAGGAGCGGATAGCGTCCAAGGCCACCCGCATACTGCCGTTGGTGGCATTCTTGAAACCGACCGGGCAGGAGAGGCCGGAGGCCAGCTCGCGATGGGCCTGACTCTCAGTGGTACGGGCACCAATGGCGCCCCAACTGATCAGATCAGCAATGTACTGGGGGCTGATCAGATCGAGATACTCGGTACCCGCGGGCAATCCCAGGTTATTGATGTCGAGCAGCAGCTTGCGCGCCAGACGCAGGCCACTGTTGATCTCGAAACGGTCATCCAGGGTCGGATCGTTGATCAGCCCCTTCCAACCCACCGTGGTGCGGGGCTTTTCGAAATAGACACGCATAACGATCTCGAGGTCGTCCTTCAAGCGCTCCCGGATGGGTTGCAGTCGTCGGGCATAGTCGAGGGCGGCATCCGGATCATGTACGGAGCAGGGCCCGATGATAACCAGTAGCCGGTCATCCTCGTCTTGCAGTATGCGGTGTATGGCCTGCCGGGTATCGGAGACCGTGGTGGCGGCCTGCTCGGTAATGGGCAGTTCTTCATGTATCAGTGCCGGAGGGCTGAGTTCCTTGATGGCCTTGATGCGGAGGTCGTCGGTCTGTTTCATGCGTTTTTACGGGGCGAATCCGGTGGAAAAGCAGCTAATTATACATAGATCAGGTCGCACAGCGAGGGCTCTTTCTACACAATGGGGGCAAAACAGGGATAACCACAAAAAGCCCCATGCTGCCTTTCTGAGCGGGTCTCTAACTGCGCCAACCCTTAAGTTAAGAGTTCTAAATTTCTATTTTGTCAGTGCCATGAACAGTCGTGGCAGTTGCTCCGGCAGCCGCTCCACCCGGTCGATGACCGTGTAGTGATTGCCGAAGATGTCGCGCACATAGCTGTCGGCATTGGCATCGAGGTTGATGCAGTAGGTGTAGATGCCGTCCTGATCAGCTTCCTGCACCGCCTTGCGGCTGTCTTCGATGAGCAGGCGATCGTCATGTACATCGATGTCGGAGGGCTCCCCGTCGGTGAGGATCAGCAGCAGTTTTTTGTCAGCCGGACGGGCGGACAGGTAGTGGCTGGCATGGCGGATGGCCGCACCCATACGCGTCGACCAGCCTGCCTGCAGGGCGGCGAGCCGGCCTTTGACCTCATCATTCCAGCGTTCGCCATAGCCCTTGATGTGCTGGTAGCGCACCTCGTGGCGGGTGTTGGAGGAGAAGCCGGCGATAGCAAAGCTGTCGCCCAGCTGATCGATCGCCCAGCCGAGCAGGGAGACCGCCTCCTGACTCAGTTGCAGAATGCTCTGCTGGCAGCCTTCAGGGATCTGGTCCACCGATTCGGAGAGATCCATCAGCAGCATCACCGCGATGTCGCGCCCGTCGTGGCGATGGCTCATGTTGATACGCGGGTCGGGGTTGGCGCCGCCTTTGAAATCGATCAATGAGCGGATTGCCACGTCGAGATCGAGTTCGCTGCCCTCTTCCTGATAGCGTACGCGCACATACTGTTGCGGCTTGAGCAGGTCGAGCAGCCGCTTGAGCTGCTTCGCCAGCGTCTGATGTTTGCTCAACAACTCGTCGATAACCGCTGTGTTTCCCGGCGGATGCAGGCTCTCATAGAGACTGACCCAGTCGGGGTTGTAGGTTTTGCTCTTGTAGTCCCACTCCGGGTAGTGGCGGGGCGGCAGTCCCTGGACCTCTTCTTCTGATGTCTTGCGCTTCTGCTGCGCCTCGAACATCTCCTCCTCATCGCCCTCTTCGATGAAGATCCAGAGGTGGCGGTTGTCGTCGCGGTAGCTCACTTCAGTATCGGTGAAGTAGACGTTGGCAGACTGATCGGCCTGGCGACGGGTTCGGGCAGTGTAGGAGAGCGCGAGGCTGGCAACCTGAGCGGTATCGGATTCACCGCTCTCTATCAGCGCGTTGAATTTGTCTAAGAACTCCAGCAAGTCGGGGTTGCGGTAGCCGTGCTGCGGGTTCAGTGCCGCATAGGAGAACATGGCCAGGCGGTGGCGGATGCAGGACTCCTGCTCTGGCTTACAGTCATCCTCTCCAGGTGCCGGGTGCAGCGCGAGGTAGAGCTTGCGCAGCCCTGGGTACTCCTGCATCGCCAGCCGGTCTACGCGGGCGTCTTCAAAGGCTTCGATGGCGACCCGCTGCAGCGGACTGTAGTTGTCCGCCACCACTTGGGTCGACCAGCGCTGATGGGCGGCGACATGGGCCAGCAGGGCGCGGTAGCGGTCGATCCCCCGGACCTGGCGGCTGTCGTCGTAGACGTCCGGTACACGAATACCCAGTGAATCGTAGTAGGGCATCGGCTTGCGCAGTTCATCGAAGCCTTCAGAGTAGGGGACGAAGTGGGCCTTGTTGCGCCAGAGGGACTTCATGTAGAGATCGAGCTGGCGCTCGTGGTCGGTAAACAGGGTGCCGTGGCGCTCCCGCTGCATGATGGCGCGGCTATCGGCCGACTGCAGGCCGAAGTAGTCGATCTGGCGCTGGGGGTGGGTGGCGTAGTTGCGCACGCCGTAGTCGATCCAGTTACGCAGCCCTTCGCAAGAGCCCTTCGCAAGAGAGTTGGCTCAGCAGGTAGGGCAGCTTCTTCAGTAGATCAGGCAACCCCGGACTGGGGATGGTGGTGTGAAAACCATGAATCGAACCGGTGGTGCGCTCGGCCATTTCGAGCAGCAGGGCAATGAAGTTCGTCAGCAGGGACTCGCTGGGAAGACGCCGGCTCGCTTCCGGCAGCATCTGCAGAAAGGGCAGGATCGCCTTGCCGTTGGGGCTGCGCGAGAGCTTCCATACCGTCTGCGAAATGAGCGAGATGACCTCTTCGCCGGCTCGACCGGCGATCTCCGGTATCTCCTCGAGGAAGACGATGACCGGCTCCACCCCGCGGCCGATCTTGCAGGTGAGGGAGGCGCCTTCGAGGTAGGCCTCGATACCGGCCTCGCTCAAATGGCGATGGGCATTGGCCATCACATCTTCGAAGATCGGGTCGATCTCCGGAAAGCCGCAGTTGAGTTGCTCTCTTTCGGACATCTTTAAGTCATCAAATGAGAAAAGAATCCGTGAATGAACACAAATGGGTATTTGTTCGGTAGGGTGTGGCTTGCCGCACCGAGCTCCCGATGAGAACGCTCACGGTGCGGTAACCCGGACCCTACACTGGGTTTTGTCATTGTCGGGATAAACCTCTGCGTTCATTCGCGGACTGATAATAAGGGCCTACCCGAATACCGCCTCGATGGCGTGATCGAGGGTGGCGACAATGTCGCGGTCATCGGTAATCGGTCTGACCAATGCCATGCGGCAGGCGGCCATGGGTTTGATGCCCCGGTTGATCAGTCGGGCCGCATACACCAGTAGGCGAGTGGAGATGCCCTCGTCCAGACCGTGCCCTTTGAGGTTGCGTGCGGTCTCGCCGATCTTCACCAGCCGAGCGGCGCTCTCTTCGTCGATGCCGGTCTCGCGGGCGATGATCGAACTCTCCAGCTCTGCCGGGGCATAATCGAAGTCGATAGCGGAGAAGCGCTGCTTGGTCGACTGCTTGAGATCCTTCATCAAACTCTGGTAGCCCGGGTTGTAGGAGATAACCAGCTGGAAGTCTTCATGGGCGCTGACCACCTCGCCCTTCTTGTCCAGCGGCAGGGTGCGCCGGTGGTCAGTCAGCGGATGAATCACAACGGTGGTGTCCTGACGCGCCTCGACCACTTCATCCAGATAACAGATGGCGCCGATGCGGGCCGCTACGGTGAGGGGGCCATCGAGCCAGCGGGTACCTGAGGCGTCGAGCAGATAGCGGCCGACCAGATCGGAGGCGGTCATGTCCTCGTTACAGGCGACGGTGATCAGCGGTTTGCCCAGGCGCCAGGCCATGTGTTCGATAAAGCGGGACTTGCCGCAGCCGGTGGGGCCCTTGATCATCACCGGAAGGCGTTCGGCGTAGGCGGCCTCATAGAGGTCGACCTCATCCTCCTGCGGTTGGTAGAAGGGCTCCTGTTTGATCAAATATGGCTTTGTGTCGGCGCTCATGGTGATTCCGAAATTAGGGTCTGAATGTAATGGTGCTTACTTAAGCAATTATTCGGTGCGGCTTGCCGCACCGCTATTCTCTAACCAACCCGGTATGTTTCGCTTAAGTAAGTGCCATTCGGGTCTGAATGTAAAGCTACTGAGTTAAGCGATTTAATGGTGGGGCAGGGCCCCACCCTACACTCCGGGCCACAGGTAGGGTGGGGCTCTGCCCCACCATAAGGTGTTGGATATCATCCCAGACGCCATTAACTTAAGTGGCATTCGGGTCTGACTGGGTTCTATCTGCATATTACCTGAATGGGACAAACCCCGTGTAGTGCTACTGTACCGGGTAAGCCGCTGAATATCTCCTCTCGTGAACCAAAGTCCGGGGTGCGAAGCCACAATATTGTATTAGTATGTAGGTATAGATTTTTCGAAATTGCCGTATTCGCCAATAGAGGCTGAATCT
>JARRNY010000009.1:0-4931 GCA_037384445.1 Candidatus Thiodiazotropha sp. | reverse complement strand
TGTTTGATAGCAAGTGCAATGACGGCTGCTGCTGAGCCGGCAAACAGCGTTTCGACGCTGACCCTGGCTGAGATGCGAGCGGTAGTCGCCGAGGCCAGCAAGCCCGTTTCCCGTTGGGAGGGACCCCGCTCGGGTCCACCGGGGCTACCCGCTATGCAGGTGGTGGTGATATGCGAAGACCTGCGCAACGGCGGTGTGCTGGGTGTTGCTCGCGGGATTGGCGAAGCGGCGGATATTTTGGGCTGGCACATCAGAATATTGGATGCGCGTGGCACCGCGAAAGGCCGTAGCGAAAAGCTGGCTGCGGCGCTGGCGCTCGATCCCGATGGGGTTATTCTGGTCGGTAGCGATGCCCACTCCATGGAATCCTCTCTCTCTCAGTTTACCAAGCGCGGCATTCCCATGGTCGGCTGGCATACAGGCCCCACTGCCGGAAAGCTCTCCAACGGCAGCGTGGCGATGAATGTCTCCACAGACCCGCTGGACGTAGCCCGTGTCACCGCAATGGCAGCCATCGTCGAGAGTCAGGGACAGGCTGGCGTGGTGATATTCAGCGACAACAATTTCGAAATTGCCATGAGCAAAGGAAATGCAATGGCTGAGTTGATCCGGCAGTGCCAGGCTTGCACCTTGCTAGAGACACGCATCCTGCCGATTTCGCAGAGCGCACAACGTATGCCGAAGGTGACGCGCGAGCTGTTGTCCCGCTACGGAACGCGTTGGACTCACGCCCTGGCGATCAACGACATCTATTTTGACTACGCCGTCCCCGAATTCACCCGACAGGGGAGGGAAATCCACCTCTATTCCGCGGGAGATGGGAGTTTGTCGGCCTTTCTGCGTATCCAGGCAGGGACATTTCAATACGGTACGGTAGCCGAGCCTTTGAACCTGCAGGGCTGGCAGCTGGTGGATGAGCTCAACCGGCTTATGTCCGGCAAACCGGTCAGTGGCTATGTCATGCCTGTACACCTGGTGACAGCGGAAAATATCGCCTTTGATGGCGGTTCGCGCCTGCTATTCGATCCCGATAACGGATATCGGGAAGCCTATCGTCGTCTCTGGAAGCGATGAAGAGGGGGTGATGGTGCTCTCCCGGCTTATTGCGTCCTGGATGCCGCAAACTCTGCGCCTACAATTTCAGCTCGCCATCGCTGCCCTGACCCTATTGATTCTCGCTGGCGGGATTACGGCGGTCTACGCCTTGATGACGTCTGATATAACGATTCGTCAATTGGCCGAAGCGCGTTTGGTGCAGATGCAGGATGCGCATGATCTGGTGCAACGGACGCTACTGATCGAACGTGCGTCCTATCAGTTGGCGGATGCCACTTCTTTGGTCGAGATGCGGCAGAGTTATCAGGAAATTACTGAATTATTGGCGGAATTGGACCGTCTTATCGGCCGACTGACCACAGATGACAACGGGAGTGCTTTGCTCGAACTGCATCTGTCGAGCCAGTTATTCCGCAATACGGTAAATGTTTCGGCTCGCCTGCACGAGAGGGAGATAGCGGTTGGCGCAGACGATGATCGCCCATTCCCCAAGACAGAATCCAGGCAATACTATCTTAACGAGTTGCGCAAACAGGCCGAGGGGATGATCGATGCGGCCCGGTTTCAATCGGAGCATTTTAATCTGCGCTACCGCGAGACAGTGCAGTTATTGGATGAAACCATGCAACGAAATATGCGTTGGGTGACAGGATTGCTTGCCGGTAGCTTCGTGTTGACATGGATGGTCGCACAGTGGTTCCTGGGATGGCATGTGCTGGGACGCTTACAGCAGGTGAGCCGAAACTTACGCTTTGACAGTGACGATGAGACCGGGGTTGAACTGGCGCAAAACAGCAGCCGTGAGCGTCTTTTTCGTGACGAAATCGATGAGATGGCCCATGCCGTCGAACTGTTTAAGGCGGACCGCCGGGAGTTGGGTAAACGCAGTGGGGAACTGGTGGTGGCGCGTGACGAGGCGCAAGCGGCCAACAGGGCCAAAAGTCAGTTTCTGGCCAATATGAGCCACGAACTGCGGACGCCGCTCAATGCCATTCTCGGGTTTTCCGCGCTGTTGCAACAGGATACCGGGTTGACAGCGAACCAGCATCAGAATGTCGACATTATCAATCGCAGCGGGGGACACCTGCTGACACTCATCAACAATGTGCTGGAGATCGCCAAGATCGAGTCAGGGAAGTTGCATCTCAAGGTAGCTCCCTTCGATCTTGGCCATCTGGTCAGGGATGTCTTTGAAATGATGCGTCTGCGGGCCGAGCAGAAGGGGCTACAACTGATGATTGACCAGTCCTCCGAATTCCCACGCTACATCAAAGGCGACGAGGCCCGTCTACGCCAGATTCTTGTCAATCTGGTCGGCAATGCGGTGAAATTCACCCAGCAGGGAAGGGTAACCATTCGTCTTGGCGTCAAGGACAATGCCCGGCAGCATCTTCTGATCGAGGTTGAAGATACAGGGCCCGGCATCAGCCCGGAGGAGCAAAAGCGTCTCTTTCAACCCTTTGTACAGTTGACGAGAGGCGCTGCGCAACAAGGTACCGGCCTGGGCCTCTCCATTGCTCAGCAGTTTGCACACTTGATGGAGGGGGATATCGTGCTCGAGAGCCAGCCGGGCAAAGGTACCCTGTTTCGGGTCAATCTGCCCCTCACGCTGACCCGCGAGGAAGAGATAGATCTTTTGGATAAGAACAGTGCCGGAGAAAATGGAGAGGTGATCGGCCTGGCGCCGGGCCAGCCCCACTATCGCATCCTTATCGCAGAAGATCAGCGGGAAAACCAGTTGCTGCTGGTTCAGCTGATGAATCGTCTCGGCCTTGAGAGTAGAACAGTGGAAAATGGCGAAGAGTGTGTAGAGTGCTTCCGCAGTTGGCGACCCGATCTGATCTGGATGGATCGCCGCATGCCGGTTATGGACGGAATAGAGGCGACTCGGCGTATTCGTGCGCTGCCGGAGGGGGATAAGGTGAAGATCGTTGCCGTCACTGCATCGGTATTCAAGGAACAGCAGTCTGAAATTTCCGCCGCTGGCATCGACGATCTGGTACATAAACCGTTTCTTTTCAGCGAGATTTACGACTGTCTGGCCCGCCAACTCAAGGTAGGGTTCATCTATTCCACGACGAGCACAACGGATCACATCGAAGAGGAAGCGTTGACGCCGCAGCACTTGGCTATTTTGCCGGAAAATTTGCGCTACGAGTTGAAGCTGGCGCTGGAGAGCCTGGATCTCCAACGTATTTCGGCAGTTGTGAATCAAAGCGGCAAATTTAATCCTGAGCTAAAGCAGATCCTGTCCGGATTGGTGGCAGGCTACAACTATCCTCAGATACTGGCGGTACTCAGTAAACTGGAGGCTCAACAATGACTGATAACACCTTCGATAGAGCACAGGTGAATGACCGGGGAAGCAAGGGGCTTGTTCTGGCTGTGGACGACACCCCTGCCTCACTGAAGTTGTTGGTGGATATTCTCACTTCGGAAGGGTATGAGGTGCGTCCCGCCATCACAGGAGAGTTGGCAGTGCATGCCGCCGAAAGGGATCCGCCCGATCTGGTGCTATTGGATGTCAATATGCCGGGCATGAGCGGCTTTGAGGTCTGTACGCGCATCAAATTGAATCCCCTTACCAGTAGCGTACCGGTGATCTTCGTCAGTGCGCTATCCGAATCCGAAGAGATCCTCAAGGGCTTTGGTTATGGTGCCGTGGACTATGTGACCAAGCCTTTTCGGCGCGAGGAGTTGTTGGCCAGGGTACACACCCATCTCGAACTCAACCGCCTGCGCCACCATCAGGAGGCGATCGTCGAGGAGCGCACGCGCTCGCTCAGAAAGAGTGAAGAGATGCTAAAGGAGACGCTCATCGACTCGGTCACGGCCATTGCGGCTATCGTCGAGCTGCGCGATCCCTATACGGCGGGACACCAGCGACGGGTAGCGCGGCTCGCCAGCGCCATTGCGGTGGAACTCGGGTGGCCGGATGAGAAGATCATTGGGGTGAATCTGGCAGGGGCGGTACACGATGTCGGCAAGATACGGGTGCCGGCGGAAATCCTGAGCAAGCCGGGCCGGCTCAGCGAGATCGAATTCAGCATGATTCAACAGCACTCCCAGACCGGGTATGAGATCCTTAAAGAGATCAAATTTCCCTGGCCGATCGAGCAGTTCGTGCTGCAACACCACGAGCGCTTGGATGGCTCGGGTTATCCCCATGGATTGAGAGGCGATGAGATACTCCCTGAAACGCGCATTCTTTCCGTAGCCGATGTGCTTGAAGCCATGGCTTCGCACCGTCCCTATCGGCCTGGCTTCGGCATAGAGAGCACCTTGAGGGAATTGGAGGGGAAACGCGGCACCCTGTTCGATCCGGATGTGGTCGATGCCACTCTCCTGCTATTTCGGGAGAAGGGCTACCAGACGGAATTTCTCAATATACCCGCTGAGGCACCGTCCTGTTTTGCAAGAGAAACTCAAGTGGATTCAAAGGAATCCGGCAGATAAAAAAAGCCCCCCTGACGGGGGGCTTTAAAATGCCAGATGGCTTACCGGGTGTGCTTTTCTTATTTGTGCACGCCCAGTTTTTCGCGCCAGCCAGGGAAAAGGGCATCTGCGTCTTGCGGGAAGGATTCGAAGGCACGAGCGAACTCTTTGTGCTCTTTGGCGTACTCGATCGGATCGGCACCCTCTTTCCAGCACTCGTAGGCCTGACGCAGAGAGGTGGCACCGGCCGCCGGTGAATCGATGTGGCCGTAGGAGCCGCCGCCCGCGGTGTTGATCACGTTACCGTGGCCCAGGTTCTCGAAGAAGCCTGGCAGACGCAGGGCGTTCATGCCGCCGGAGATGATCGGGGTGGTGGGTTTCATGCCGTACCATTTCTGGTTGTAGATCGGACCCTGACACTCGTCACGCTCGATCATATA
>JARRNY010000008.1:0-60546 GCA_037384445.1 Candidatus Thiodiazotropha sp. | reverse complement strand
GCCTGGCGACAACGTGAAGATGACTGTGAAACTGATCGCGCCGATCGCGATGGAAGAGGGTCTGCGCTTTGCGATTCGCGAAGGCGGCCGGACTGTTGGTGCCGGTGTGGTATCCAAAATCATCGAGTAAGAGATAATGGCTAACCAGAGAATTCGAATTCGTCTGAAAGCGTTTGATCATCGTCTGATTGATCAATCTGCCCGTGAGATTGTGGAAACCGCCAAGCGCACTGGTGCGCATGTGCGTGGACCGATCCCGCTGCCGACCAAGAATGAGCGATTCACCATTCTGATCTCCCCGCACGTCAACAAAGACGCGCGTGATCAGTATGAAATTCGTACCCACAAGCGGTTACTCGACATCGTCGAACCGACCGATAAAACCGTGGATGCGCTGATGAAGCTCGATTTGGCTGCCGGCGTCGACGTGCAGATCAAACTGAACTGAGGTTAAGAAGATGGCGATTGGAATAGTCGGCCGCAAGGCGGGAATGACCCGGGTCTTCACCGAAGAGGGCGCGTCTGTGCCCGTAACGGTTATCGAAGTCGAGCCCAACCGTGTTGCTCAGCTCAAACGTGACGAGAGTGATGGGTATCTTTCGATTCAGATCACTACCGGGACAAGAAGGGCCTCACGGGTAACCAAGCCTGCTGCGGGTCATTTCGCTAAAGCGGGTGTGGAAGCTGGTCGGGGTCTGTGGGAGTTCCGCGCAGAAGAGGCGGACCTGGAAGGTATCGAAGTCGGCAGTGAAATCAAAGTTGACCAATTTGAAGTTGGTCAGATCGTCGATGTGAGAGGACAAACTCAGGGTAAGGGTTTCCAGGGTACCGTGAAGCGTCACAACTTCCATATGCAGGATGCAACCCACGGTAACTCGCTGTCGCATCGTGCGCCGGGTTCCATCGGTCAGTGCCAGACACCAGGACGTGTTTTCAAAGGTAAGAAGATGTCCGGTCACATGGGTGCGGTACAGCGTTGCCAGCAGAATCTGGAAGTGGTGCGAGTAGATGCAGACCGCAACCTACTGTTGGTCAAAGGCGCGGTGCCCGGTGCCAAAGGTGGCGATTTGATCGTCACGCCGGCTGTGAAGATGAAGAACAAAGGGTGACAGGCATGGATCTCAATGTACAAACAGCTGTAGGTGCGCAGACGCTTCAAGTGTCAGACGAGATCTTCGGCGTCGACTTCAAAGAGGCGCTGATTCACCAGGTCGTGACTGCCTATATGTCGGCGGCGCGGGCTGGCACTAAAGCACAGAAAAACCGCTCTGCCGTACGTGGTGGTGGCGCGAAGCCTTTCCGTCAGAAGGGCACAGGACGTGCCCGTGCGGGTACCAGCCGTAGCCCTATCTGGCGCAGTGGTGGTGTTAACTTCGCCGCCAGTCCGCGTAACTATGCGCAGAAGGTCAATCGCAAGATGTTCCGTGGTGCGATTAAATCAATCCTTTCGGAATTGAATCGTCAAGATCGTCTTTTGGTCGTGGATCAGATCAGTGTCTCGGCGCCGAAGACCAAAGAGTTGGTTGGCAAGCTGAAAGAGATGGATTTGAGCGATGTACTGATTGTCGCAGTGAATCCGGACGAAAATCTCTATCTGGCAGCCCGCAATCTCTATGGCGTGGACGTCTGTGATGTCAACGAAATCGATCCGGTCAGTCTTGTCGCTTACGAAAAAGTAATGATGACTGAAGAAGCGGTAAAGAAGCTTGAGGAGCGTCTGGCATGAATAACGAACGTCTCATGAAAGTGCTGCTGAGCCCGGTTGTATCCGAAAAGAGCAGTATTATTGCTGACGCAAACGGTCAATACACTTTTAAAGTGGCTACCGATGCAAGCAAACGCGAGATCGCCAAAGCGGTTGAGAAGCTGTTCGAAGTTGAAGTCGACGCTGTACAGGTCGTGAACGTGAAGGGCAAAAACAAGCGCTTCGGTACGATTCAGGGCAAGCGTTCCGACTGGAAAAAGGCATATGTACGTCTCAAGGCTGGCAGCGAAATCGATTTCGCAGCTGGGGCCTGAGCTAAGATTACAGGATTGGGATAATGGCAGTCGTTAAAACAAAACCGACATCTGCAGGCCGCCGATTCGTCGTCAAGGTCGTTAATGCCGACCTGCATAAGGGGCAGCCATACGAGCCTCTGGTGGCAAAAAAGACCAAATCAGGTGGGCGCAATAACAACGGGCGAATCACCACGCGTCATCGTGGTGGTGGTCATAAGCAGCGTTACCGGGTGGTCGACTTCAAGCGCAACAAAGAGGGTATTCCCGCCGTTGTTGAGCGTCTTGAGTATGATCCGAATCGTACGGCTCATATCGCGCTGATTCTCTATGCAGACGGTGAGCGCGCTTACATTATCGCACCTAACAAGCTTCAGGCTGGCGACAAGATTGAGTCTGGTATCGGCTCGCCGATTAAGACGGGCAACTGTCTGCCGCTTCGCAGCATCCCGATGGGTACGGTTGTGCACTGTGTCGAGATGAAGCCCGGCAAGGGTGCCCAGATCGCACGTTCAGCTGGCGCGTCAGTACAGCTGGTGGCCCGAGAGGGTGAGCACGCTACGTTGCGTCTGCGCTCTGGTGAGATGCGCAAAGTGCCGGCCGATTGCCGTGCGGTGATTGGCGAAGTGTCAAATTCTGAGCATAACCTGCGTTCGCTGGGTAAGGCTGGCGCCACACGCTGGAAGGGTATACGCCCAACAGTTCGTGGTGTGGCGATGAACCCGGTAGATCATCCGCATGGTGGTGGTGAGGGTCGCACCTCAGGTGGCCGTCACCCGGTCTCCCCTTGGGGAACACCGACTAAGGGTTACAAGACCCGCACCAACAAGCGTACGGACAAGATGATCGTACGTCGTCGAAATCGTAAATAACTGATTAGGGGTTAGAGTCGTGCCACGTTCCATCAGAAAAGGCCCATTCATCGACCACCATCTTGCAAAGAAAGTGGAAGATGCAGTAGCCCAGAACAACAAGCGCCCGATCAAGACCTGGTCGCGCCGTTCTATCATATTGCCCGAAATGGTCGGTTTGACTATCGCGGTGCACAACGGGAAACAACACGTACCTGTGTTGGTCTCCGAGAATATGGTGGGACACAAGTTGGGTGAATTCGCGCTGACCCGCACTTATCGCGGTCATGCGGCGGATAAGAAGTCCAAGTAGAGGATTAGAAGATGCAGACTACAGCCAAATTGCGTCATGCACGCCTCTCAGCACAAAAGGGCCGGCTGGTTGCGGACCAGATTCGTGGGCTTCCTGTCGAGCAGGCACTTAATATTCTCGCCTTCAGCAAGAAGAAGGGTGCTGTGTTGGTGAAGAAGGTGCTTGAGTCGGCCATTGCTAACGCCGAGCACAATGAAGGTGCCGATGTCGATGAGCTAAAAGTATCCGCCATCTCCGTCGACGAGGGGCCGACCATGAAGCGCATACGCGCCCGAGCCAAAGGCCGTGCGTCCCGGATTCTTAAGCGTACCAGTCACATTAATGTGACTGTCGCAGACAAGTAACAGGCAAGAGAGGCCGAAATGGGTCAGAAAGTACATCCAACCGGTATACGTCTCGGTATCGTTAAAGACTGGACGTCAAAGTGGTATGCGGATTCCAAGCATTATGCCAATCTGCTGAATAACGATCTTGCGGTACGCGAGTTCCTGAAGAAGCGTCTTTCGCAGGCATCTGTCAGTCGCATACAGATCGATCGTCCAGCCAACAATGCACATATCACTGTGCACACAGCGCGTCCCGGCTTGGTTATCGGCAAAAAAGGCGAGGATATTGATGCGCTGCGTGCCGAGGTCTCTGCCATGATGGGCATTCCTGTGCACATGAGCATTGAAGAGATCCGCAAGCCAGAGCTTGATGCGCAATTAGTCGCTGAGAGCATCGCACAGCAGCTGGAGCGTCGCGTGATGTTCCGCCGTGCAATGAAGCGCTCTGTGCAGAATGCCATGCGCTTGGGTGCCGAAGGCATAAAAGTGAATATCGGTGGCCGACTGAACGGTGCTGAGATTGCTCGTTCCGAGTGGTATCGGGAAGGCCGTGTTCCGTTGCATACACTGCGTGCAGATATTGACTACGGTTTTGCTGAGGCTCGTACTACCTACGGCATTATTGGCGTAAAGGTATGGATTTTTAAGGGTGAGGTTTATGGCGACCGCGACGAGGTCGAGGCAGAGGCCAAAGCTGCACCGGCAGGAAAGAGGTCGTAATCATGTTACAACCCAAACGTACAAAATTTCGCAAGCAGCATAAGGGCCGTAACCGCGGTTTAGCTTTTGCTGGTAGCAGTGTCTCTTTCGGAGAATTCGGTCTAAAGTCGACAGGTCGTGGCCGTATTACTGCGCGGCAGATAGAATCTGCGCGTCGTGCTATCACCCGTCACGTTAAACGTGGTGGCAAGATATGGATTCGCGTTTTTCCCGACAAGCCGATCACCAAAAAGCCTCTCGAGGTTCGTCAGGGTAAAGGTAAGGGTAACGTTGAATACTGGGTTGCGCAGATTCAGCCTGGCCGCATGCTCTATGAAATTGAAGGTATTTCCGAAGAGCTGGCGCGTGAAGCTTTTGCGTTGGCGTCGGCTAAACTGCCTGTCTCTACGGCCTTTGTGAAGCGGACGGTGATGTAATGAAAGCGACAGAATTGCGTCAGAAATCGCAGGATGAGCTGAATACGACTCTCGAAGAGTTGTTGAAAGAACAGTTTAATCTGCGTATGCAGCGGGGTACTGGCCAGATGACTCGGCCCTCCCGTATGAACGAAGTGCGTAAAGACATTGCGCGTATCAAGACTCTTATGAATGAAAAGCAGTCGGGTAATGCATCATGAGCGAACAGGAAACCTCAAACCGTACACTGGTCGGCCAGGTCGTAAGCGAAGCGATGGACAAATCCATCACTGTGTCTGTCGAGCGTCGAGTCAAGCATCCGGTCTACGGCAAATACATGCGTCGCTCCACCAAAGTGCATGCACATGACGAGACCAATGAGTGTCACGTCGGTGACACTGTCATGGTAGAG
This sequence comes from Candidatus Thiodiazotropha sp., assembly GCA_037384445.1. GTDB lineage: Bacteria > Pseudomonadota > Gammaproteobacteria > Chromatiales > Chromatiaceae > Thiodiazotropha. Next base: position 55,531 of record JARRNY010000008.1, on the reverse strand, counting down.
CAGTGCCGACCGCTGTCTAAGACGAAGACGTGGCGATTGGTGAAAGTACTGGAGCGCGCCAGCTGATAGCTGTGCAGCATGCATCCCATCTAACTATTTGGAATTAGGGCAATACCATGATTCAGATGCAGACCAACCTCAGTGTGGCTGACAACAGCGGCGCTAAGCGTGTTCAGTGCATAAAGGTGCTTGGTGGTTCTCATCGCCGCTATGCCGGGATTGGAGATATCGTCAAAGTCAGTGTTAAAGACGCCATTCCCCGCGGTAAGGTAAAGAAAGGCGATGTCTACAACGCTGTTGTTGTGCGCACCAAAAAGGGCGTTCGTCGTCCTGATGGCTCGATTATTCGCTTCGATTCGAATGCGGCGGTACTGCTGAATAATGCGTTGCAGCCCATCGGAACACGTATCTTTGGCCCGGTCACCCGTGAATTGAGAAGCGAGCGTTTTATGAAAATCATCTCGCTGGCACCGGAAGTTTTGTGAGGCGGCACTAATGGCAAGCAAGATTAAAAAAGGTGACGAAGTTATCGTCACAAGTGGGAAAGACAAGGGCAAGCGTGGAACCGTGGTTAAGGTTTTCGAGGATAACCGTCTTATCGTTGAAAACGTAAACATGGCTAAGAAGCATACCAAGGCTAATCCGAACAAAGGTGAGCCTGGCGGTATTCTTGATAAGGAAATGCCCCTGCATATCTCCAACGTGGCCCTATATAATCCGGCAACTGGTAAGGGCGACCGAGTGGGTTTCAAAATTCTCGAAGACGGCAAAAAGGTTCGTGTTTTTAAATCGAATCAAGAAGTCGTCGATATCTAAGGCGTGATCAGACATGGCTAGATTACAGCAACACTATAAAGAGACCGTGGTAAGTGAACTGATGGATAAGTTCCAGTTCAAGAGTGTCATGGAGGTGCCTAAGATCACCAAGATTACCCTCAATATGGGTGTCGGTGAGGCGATTGGCGACAAAAAGATTCTTGAGAACGCGGTTGGTGACATGGAGAAGATAGCCGGTCAAAAGGCGATCATCACCCTTGCGCGCAAATCCATTGCCGGCTTCAAGGTTCGTGAAGGATGGCCGATCGGTTGCAAGGTTACCCTGCGAAGCGCGAGAATGTACGAGTTCCTCGACCGCCTCATCAATGTTGCAATCCCTCGCATACGCGACTTTCGTGGTTTGAATGCCAAGGCTTTCGATGGCCGTGGCAACTACTCCATGGGTGTGAAGGAACAGATCATTTTTCCTGAAATCGATTATGACAAAATCGATGCGCTGCGCGGCATGGATATCACGATCACTACCACGGCCAAAAGTGATGCAGAGGGGCGCGCACTCCTCGAGGCCTTCAAGTTTCCATTTAAGAACTGAGTCCAGATATGGCAAAAAAGAGCATGATCGCACGTGAAACCAAACGTGCCCGTACCGCCTCCAAGTACTCTGCGAAGCGCAGTGCCCTGAAGGCGGAGATCAAAAACCCAAATAGCACTTTCGAACAGATCGAAGAAGCAACCCTGAAGCTGCAAAAGCTGCCTCGGGATGCCAGTCCTGCAAGAAAGCACAATCGCTGCCGGGTTACAGGTCGTCCACATGGTTTCTATCGCAAGTTTGGCTTATGCCGCAACAAACTTCGTGAAGCGGCTATGCGCGGTGATGTTCCAGGTCTTGTAAAAGCCAGCTGGTAATAGTATAGTTTTGCGCCTTTCCGGGTCCTTGTGGCCCGGTTTTGTTAATTTTCGGGTATCGCGTCGTCAAAGGCGGGCTGACCCCAGGAGCTCATAATGAGTATGTCGGATCCTATCGCGGATATGCTTACACGTATCCGTAACGGTCAGGCAGCGAAAAAGACGACTGTCGAGCTGCCCGCGTCCAAACAGAAATTGGCGATCGCCAACCTTCTGAAAAGTGAAGGATATCTCCAGGAAGTCTCGGTAAACGAAAACACAGGCAAACCCAGCCTGGTGTTGGAGTTGCGCTATTACCAGGGACGTCCTGTCATTGACCTGATCAAACGTGTGAGTCGCCCCGGATTGCGTGTCTACAAAGGTAGAGGCGAACTGCCGAAGGTGCGTGGTGGTTTGGGTGTGGCGATTATCTCTACCTCGAAAGGGGTGATGAGCGATCGCTCGGCGCGCGAGCTTGGCCAGGGCGGCGAAGTCATCGCCTACGTTGCTTAAGGGGGAATGACATGTCTCGTGTAGCAAAGAGTCCGATTTCACTGCCCTCTGGTGTCAGCATACAGCAGCAAGGTGAATCACTGACCGTGAAGGGTCCTAAGGGACAGCTGGGGATGACGATTAACCCCCTTGTTGCGCTGAACCAAGAAGATAGCACCCTTTCTCTGGTGCCTCACAAGGAAGACAAGCAGTCCTGGGCCATGGCGGGCACCATGAGGGCGCTGGTCAATAACATGGTGACCGGAGTCAGCCAGGGTTTTGAACGTAAATTGCAGCTGGTCGGTGTCGGTTATCGCGCACAGGCCGGAGGCAAGTCATTGAATCTGAGTCTGGGTTTCTCGCATCCCATCGATTATCCGGTACCGGAAGGTATCACTATCGCAACGCCTTCAGCCACTGAGATTGTGGTTAGTGGCAGCGACAAGCAAAAAGTCGGACAGGTCGCGGCTGAGATACGCGCCTTCCGTCCGCCTGAGCCCTATAAAGGTAAAGGTGTGCGCTATGCGGATGAGCATGTGATGCGTAAAGAAGCCAAGAAGAAATAGGGTATAGAACGATGGACAAAAAAGAATCACGTTTACGTCGAGGTCGTAAGACCCGTGCGAAGATTCGCGAACTGGGTGTGCACCGGCTCTCCATTTTTCGCACGCCGCGCCATATCTATGCCCAGGTTATCAGCCCCGACGGTTCACAAGTGCTGGCAAGTGCCTCTACGCTGGATAAGGCGGTTCGAAGCGAGATCAGTGGCGCGACAGGCAATACCACCGCAGCCTCCGTGGTCGGTAAATTCGTTGCTGAGCGGGCTAAGACTGCCGGTATAGAAACTGTTGCTTTCGATCGGTCTGGGTTCCGCTACCATGGTCGTGTGAAAGCGCTAGCCGATGCGGCGCGTGAAGCCGGTCTTCAATTCTAAGGGTCAGGATTATGGCAAATTTCAACACAAAACCTGAGGGAGACGAGCTGCTTGAGAAGCTGGTCAACGTCAACCGGGTCGCGAAAGTGGTCAAGGGTGGTCGCCAGTTTGGTTTCTCAGCGCTGACGGTAGTGGGTGATGGCAAAGGTCGTGTCGGTTTTGGTACCGGCAAAGCCCGCGAGGTCCCGATCGCCATACAGAAGGCTATGGAAACGGCTCGCAAAAACATGGTCCAGATTAAACTCGACGGAGAGACGCTGCAGTACCCATTGGTGGGTCGTCATGGTGCGGCTAAGGTCTACATGCAGCCTGCCTCTGAAGGTACCGGTATTATCGCCGGCGGCGCGATGCGTGCCGTGTTCGAGGTGCTGGGCGTTCACAACGTCCTGGCTAAATGTATCGGCACTAACAATCCGATGAATGTTGTCCGCGCCACTATCAATGGCTTGAGTGATATGGACGACGCCGAAGCGGTGGCGCTCAAGCGCGGCAAAACCGTTGAAGAGATTCTGGGGTAAGTCATGGCTGAAAAGAAAACTATGCGTGTCACCTTGGTGCGCAGCGTAAATGGGCGCCTCGCCAGCCACAAAGCTTGCGTCAAAGGGCTCGGACTACGCCGTATGCACCAGACTGTTGAAGTCGAAGATACACCTTGCACCCGTGGCATGGTGAACAAAGTCAACTATATGGTCAGGGTCGAGGAGGCTTAAGATGCGTCTGAATACGTTACAACCCGCACCGGGTAGCAAATCTGATCGCAAGCGTGTCGGCCGCGGTATCGGCAGCGGCCTTGGCAAGACCTGTGGTCGTGGCCACAAGGGCCAGAAGTCCCGCTCAGGTGGTTTCCACAAAGTCGGTTTCGAAGGCGGTCAGATGCCGCTGCAGCGTCGCCTGCCAAAGGTGGGTTTCGTCTCGCGTGTCTCCCTTGTTACCGCTGAAGTGCGTTTGGGTGAGCTGGCGAAGGTGGAAGGTGAGCTGGTAGACCTCGATAGCCTGAAGAAGGCCGGTTTGGTTGCTAAGTCAATGAAACGGGCAAAAATCTTCGCGTCCGGTGAAATCTCTCGAGCCGTTAATATCAAGGGTGTGTCTGTCACCAAAGGCGCCAAAGCTGCCATTGAAGCGGCAGGCGGATCGGTCGAATAAACGATGGCTAAGCAAAGCGCACCAATGATGGGGGCTCTGGGCGGCATGGGGCGTGTAACGGAGTTGCGTCAGCGTCTTCTGTTCGTGGCCGGTGCGCTTTTGGTGTTCCGCATTGGGACGTTTATCCCCGTACCTGGCGTGAACCCAGTTGCACTGGCTGCTCTGTTGGAGCAGGCACAAGGATCGATTCTGGACATGTTCAACATGTTCTCCGGTGGTGCGCTGAAACGAGCGAGTCTCTTTGCGCTTGGGATCATGCCCTACATCTCTGCCTCCATCATCATGCAGTTGATGTCAGCTGTTATACCTAGCCTTGAACAGCTGAAAAAGGAAGGTGAGTCCGGACGTCGGAAGATTACTCAGTACACTCGTTATGGAACAGTCGTATTGGCAACCTTTCAGGCGGTAGGTATATCGGTAGCTCTGCAGAGTCAGACCGTCAATGGTGCATCGGTGGTTACACATCAAGGTGTGGGCTTCGTGGTGACGGCGGCCGTATCGCTAGTGACTGGCACCATGTTTCTGATGTGGCTGGGCGAGCAGATCACTGAGCGTGGTATCGGTAACGGCATCTCAATGATAATTTTCGCTGGCATCGTGGCAGGACTGCCTGCTGCCATCGGCGGCACTCTTGAGTTGGCGCGTACCGGTGAAATGAATGCAATCACCATTCTTATGCTTTTCGTGCTGGCAGCAGCAGTTACTGCGTTTGTTGTCTTTGTCGAGCGTGGCCAGCGACGGATTACTATCAATTATGCAAAGCGACAGCAGGGGCGGAAAATGCTCGCTGCACAAAGTACGCATCTGCCGCTCAAGCTGAATATGGCCGGCGTTATTCCGCCGATCTTCGCCTCCAGTATCATTCTGTTCCCGGCAACCCTGGGTCAGTGGTTTGGCAATACTGAGGGTACTCGCTGGATACAGGATATATTTTCAAAGTTGTCTCCGGGCGAGCCTGTCTATGTCATGGCTTACGCGACGGCGATCATCTTTTTCTGTTTTTTCTACACTGCCTTGGTCTTCAATTCACGGGAGACCGCTGACAATCTGAAACGTTCAGGCGCTTTCATTCCGGGTATTCGTCCGGGTGAGCAGACAGCCAAATATATCGATGGCGTTATGTCGCGATTGACCTTGGCCGGCGCCATCTACATCACGGCAGTCTGTCTTCTGCCGGAGTTTCTGATAGTCGGCTGGAATGTGCCCTTCTATTTTGGTGGTACTTCACTGTTGATTATCGTGGTAGTGGTGATGGATTTTATGGCGCAGGTGCAGGCGCACCTGATGTCACATCAATATGAAGGCTTGATGAAGAAAGCTAATCTGAAAGGCGGCGGCGCAGGCCTGCTTCGCTGATCAATCAAGTTAAAGAACGACTGGAGTCGATTTCATGAAAGTGCGTGCATCTGTGAAAAAAATCTGCCGTAACTGCAAAATTGTACGTCGTAACGGCGTCGTGCGTGTCATCTGTAAAGAAGGCCGTCACAAGCAGCGTCAGGGCTGAGAAGCTGAAATTAGACCGTCGACTCTATTGATAGAGAGCTCGACGTAGAGTAATATTGCGCGTTTCCCTTTGGTGGGATGCCGCCAGGGTTGTTCAGGAGACTATAGAAATGGCTCGAATTGCAGGGGTCAACATACCGGATCGAAAACACGCTGTAATCGCGTTAACGTCGATTTATGGCATCGGTCGATCGAGAGCCGACGACATATGTAAAGAAGCCGGTATTGAACCGAATGTTAAGATCCAGGAGCTGAGCGAAGAGCAGGTTGAAAACCTTCGCGGCATCGTTGCACGCTACACCGTTGAAGGTGATCTGCGACGTGAAATCTCCATGAATATCAAGCGTCTGATGGATCTCGGCTGCAACCGTGGCATTCGCCACCGTCGTGGTCTGCCATTACGTGGTCAGCGTACGCGTACCAACGCACGCACACGTAAAGGCCCGCGTCGTCCGATCAAACGCTAAGTCAACAAAACACTATTTTGAATCTGTAGGTACAGAAGATGGCAAAACCGAGTAGCCGTACCAAGAAGAAGGTAAAGAAAAGCGTCACCGATGGTGTTGCGCATATCCATGCCTCCTTTAACAACACAATTATCACTATCAGTGACCGTCAGGGTAATGCCTTGGCTTGGGCAACTGCAGGTGGTTCCGGTTTCCGTGGTTCACGCAAGAGCACGCCTTTCGCAGCACAGGTTGCAGCCGATCGTGTTGGTCAAATGGTCAAGGAGTACGGTGTCAAAAACCTTGATGTAAACGTCAAGGGTCCCGGTCCAGGTCGTGAATCTGCAGTGCGCGCGCTCAACAATGCTGGATTTAAAATTACCAGCATCTCGGACGTGACGCCTATACCGCATAACGGTTGCCGTCCCCCTAAAAAGCGCCGCGTCTAAATTCTGGAGTTCTATCATGGCAAGGTATATCGGACCTAAATGTAAACTTAGCCGGCGCGAGGGAACCGACCTTTTCCTCAAAAGCCGTGTTCGTTCACTCGACTCCAAGTGCAATATGGAGAAGGTGCCTGGACAGGCAGGCGATCGCCGCCGCCGTGTCTCTGACTACGGACTGCAGCTTCGCGAGAAGCAGAAAGTTCGCCGCATCTATGGTGTCATGGAGCGTCAGTTCAGGAACTACTATAAGGCGGCTGCCCTAGGCAAGGGTGCTACCGGTGAGAATCTTCTCCAGTTACTTGAAACCCGGTTGGATAACGTTGTGTACCGCATGGGGTTCGGGGCCACCCGAGCAGAGGCCAGACAACTGGTTAGCCATAAGGCAATCGAGGTCAATGGGAAAGTCGTGAACATTCCCTCCTATAACGTGGCCGCTGACGATGAGATCACTATTCGCGAGAAGGCGAAGAAGCAGCTACGTATTCAGGGGGCTCTCGAACTGCAAGGTCAGTACGGCTTTGTCGATTGGGTTGAGGTGGATCCTAAAGCGATGAAAGGCAAACTCAAACGTGTGCCTGATCGTTCCGATCTTTCTGCAGAAATCAACGAACAGCTGGTCGTCGAGCTCTACTCCAAATAAGTAGGCAGTGACGAGAGGAAAATACATGACCGAAAGCGTTACGGAGTTTCTCAAGCCTCGGATCGTCAATGTGCAGCAGCTTACCGGCATGCGCGCAAAAGTGACGCTGGAGCCTCTGGAGAGAGGGTTTGGACATACCTTGGGCAACGCTCTGAGGCGAATCCTGCTCTCTTCTATGCCAGGTAGTGCCATCACTGAAGTTGAGATTGCCGATGTACTCCATGAGTACACGACAATGGAAGGTGTCCAGGAAGATGTGCTCGATATCCTGCTGAACCTCAAGCAAGTGGCCATCATCATGCATACCCGCGATGAGGCGACTCTGCGGTTGCAAAAGAAGGGGCCTGGGCAGGTACTGGCAAGTGATATTACTCTGGACCACGATGTCGAGATTGCAAATCCGGATCATGTGATTGCAACCCTGACCAAGTCGGGTGAGATCAACATGACTCTCAACGTGCGACGTGGACGGGGTTACCAACCGGCCGCAGTACGTCAGAGCTCAGCCGGCGATGATCGCCCCATCGGCATGTTGCAGGTGGATGCATCTTTCAGCCCGGTACGGAATGTCGCCTACTCAGTAGAGTCAGCTCGTGTCGAGCAGAACACAGATCTGGATAGACTGGTTATCGAGCTGGAGACCAACGGTACAATCGATCCCGAAGAGGCGATTAGACGTTCGGCCAGTATTTTGCGTGATCAGCTATCCGTCTTTGTCGATCTTGAGGCCGAGGCTGCAGAAGCTGTTGCTGAACCTGAAGAGCCAGCGATCGATCCAATTTTGTTGCGTCCTGTGGATGATCTGGAACTGACGGTCCGCTCTGCGAACTGCCTCAAAGCTGAAAACATCTTCCTGATTGGTGACTTGATTCAGCGCACTGAGGTGGAGTTGCTGAAGACGCCTAATCTGGGTAAGAAGTCTCTGACTGAGATTAAGGATGTGCTGGCACGTCGCGGCCTTTCCCTCGGCATGCGTCTAGAGCGTTGGCCACCGGAAAACATTGAAGAACAGTTGGCTCACTAGTTGAGTCAGTATCTATACACTTATTGAATTTGGGGAAGTCGACCCATGCGTCATCGCAAATCAGGACGGCAATTAAACCGTAATAGCAGTCACCGTAACGCCATGTTCAGAAACATGGCTGTTTCGTTGATCAAGCATGAACTGATCAAGACCACTGTGCCGAAAGCGAAAGAGCTGCGTCGCGTTGCAGAGCCTTTGATCACTATGTCCAAGAGCGACAGTGTTGCTAAGCGTCGTCTGGCTTTCGCGCGTCTGCGTGACAAAGCAGCTGTGGGCAAACTGTTTGCAGAACTCGGACCCCGTTACCAGGCCCGTCCTGGCGGCTATCTGAGAATCCTCAAATGCGGTTACCGCCCTGGCGATCAGGCACCTATGGCCTATGTGGAGCTGGTTGATCGTCCTCTGGATGAGTCGGATGAAGAGGTGACTACTGAGGAATAGTTCAGACTATTTCACGTATAAAAAACCCGCATCTAATGCGGGTTTTTTTATGTGATGCCTTTTATATTGAAGTCATCGATCTTTCTGCCGCATTGGCAACACTTATCAGGCTTGGCCAATTACCCAAGCATCTGTTTCATTGCCTCTCGATAAATTGAGGGCTGAAGGTGATAGGCCCTATTTTCTAAGCTGTTTCATCAGGGCATCTAGGGAGACGGATTGTCCGTCAACACTTTTCCCCGTCGAGCTTTCTCCCACCTCGAAGGTACGGTACCCATTCACCATTGCGGAGATGTCACCGCTTTTCGAAGAGAGATCGTGCGAGAACACGGCAGGCAAATGCAGGATCGTGAAGCCGAGGATGAAGGTGTAGCTTAGCTGGTGCAGATCCAACATGCTGATTGTGCCGAGCAGAGGCAGGTCGTTCAATAGCAGCAGTCCGCTGGCTGCAGTAAGTATCATCAGAAAGAAGAGTGCGATGTAAATGGGCCCCCATAGTGGGTTGTGGCTGAACCACTTGGGTAGAGGTGCTTTTCCCAGCGTCAAATAAAAGCGGACCACCTGCAGCGCCTGAGAGAGACGATGCCCATTGGGCTCACAGTCAGTCAGATGGTCAGTGCCCGTGCCGAAAAACAGTAGATAGAGTCGTAGTAGCAACGCAGGCAACAGAATACCGACAAGCAGATAGTGAATCTCACTGGCTGCTGCTGCAAACACTGTATCTCGACTCATAAGCCATCCAGAGGCAATCAGACCAATAGTCGAAATCGCCAAAGACCAATGTGAGAGTCTTAGCCAGCGGCTCCATACGAGTACCTGAGAGACGGTTTTGATTTGCATCTTCATATCCTGCTTAAAACCAGAGATTAGTCCTTATAATGAGCTTGAACCACCCACTATGTTTAGGTGTTACTGCCATCGTCTGAATGCTGGACTGTGATATCTGGAAATGAATAGTTGATCTTTATTTATGCTACGACAACGAAAAAGTAAACGAGAGCGGCGCGAGGGTCGTGATCAGGCCCTATTACGCTATACCAAACAACGTCAGCGCAATCTCCTGGCCACGCCAGGTCCTCACCCGTTCATCGTCGTTCTCGATCATATGAAAGCCGGCTTCAATGTGGCAAAGATATTTCGCAGTGCAGAGGTCTTTGGGGCTCACGAGGTGCATCTGATCAATATCGGCCCTTTTGATCCAGCGCCGGGTAAAGGGGGGTTCAAAAAGGTGCCGGCGCGTTTCTTCGAGAGCTTTGCCGAATCCCACCATGAACTGAAAAGTCGTGGGTATCAGGTATTTATGTTGCGTGCCGACGGGGAGAGTTCGCTGATGGCGACGAATCTGCCAGAAAAGTCAGCTTTTGTTTTGGGACATGAGGAGTGGGGGCACAGCTTCGAGCCAGAGGAGTATCCGGATATTAGAGGTATTTCAATTCCGCAGTTCGGTGTTATTGAGAGCCTCAACGTGGCGGTGGCCGCCTCCATAACGATGTACGAGTACATCAGGCAACACAACGGTGGGATCTAATCACCCTGTCCGCTCTCTGTGCGACGGCGGACAGGGTTTATCGGGATATTGGATGATTTCAGGACGGTATCTTGAAGCGCTCTGTTACAAGCAGTGAGAGCGCAATGCCAGCAGCGGCGGGTAGTACTAGCAACCAGATCATGGGTGGCCTCCTCATCAGGTTGGTAAGGCTTCCGTTCCCGTTAACTTAGTCAGTCTCTATTTATTATTTACGTACTATATTAGGTAGAAAATTCCTAAGATTGTTGTGGGCTGGTTCTCAAATTTCGTCATGCAGCCGTTGCCTGCCAATGAAAAAGACCGTGGGAGGGCGCTGCCCCCCGATTTGGATGCGTGAGAGGCTGGCTGAAGCGATAGAGAAGCGGTACATGTTTGCCAGGGGAAGGTTGAGGGTCGATGCCAGGGCGGCTCGAATGACGCCGGCGTGCGCTACAAGCAGAATATGCTGCCCGCAGTGATTCTGAACGGCTGCCTGCAGGGCCTCCACGACCCGGCGGCTGAACTCCTCGAGAGGCTCGGCGCCTGCCGGGCGATTATTGATGGGATCACAATAGAACTGTGAGAGGATCGAGGCGTCCCGGGTTTGAATCATTTGGCGCGTCTGTCCCTCCCAGCTGCCAAACCCCACCTCTTTCAAGCGATCATCAATGGTGAGCGGTATGGAGAGCTTGCTGCTCAATTCCCGGGCAAACTCGTGGCAGCGGCAGAGCGGAGAAGTGATGATCGCCTGCCAGGGGTTTGCGGCGGAGGCAGCATGCCGCATCTGCCGCCAGCCAAGCTCACTGAGTGGATCGTCTAACTGGCCTCGATATCGTTTTCCGCCGACCGGCTCACCATGGCGCAGCAGGTCGATGGTGGTTGTATCGGACAAGGTTGTCAGAGGATGCCGGTGAGTGAGAGCAGGCCGGCGATGACCAGCCAGACCACCAGAGAGCGCCAGATCAGTGCCATGGCCGATTGGGGAAGATGGCTGTAGTCCTGCAGTTCGTCGTTATGCTCACCCAGGAGCGTGGTGAGCCGCATGGCTCCGCCGCCGGTGCAGATCAGTGTGGCGCTGTTGCTGTCGCTGAATTCGTCGTAACGGCGCTCCTGATAGCTGCGCCATCCGTAGAGGGCATCCTCGAAGCTGCCTGCAATCGCATAGCAGATAGCGGTGAAGCGGGCGGGTAGCCAGTCAAGGATCAGTAACAACTGTTTGGCGTTGAGAAAAAAATCGATATCCCGGTTCGACTGATCCAGCTTCGGTAGCTGTACTGCCATACGATAGAGCAGGGCGCCCATCGGACCCAGAAGCAGAAACCAGAAGAGTACACCAAACAGCCGCTGATTTGCCTGCAGCAGGACGCCTTCGGCGACCGATTGGGAGAGGGCCGGTTCGCTGGTAGGCGGTTCATCCTCAGTGATATCGCGGGCGATCTGCCTGAGTTCCTCTTCATCCTCCGTTTCCACGCAGCGGATATAGTCATTAACCTGGGTGTCCAGATCGGCAGGCCCAAGGCAGAAGAGTAACATCGCGCCGGCAAAAAGCAGGCTGGGCAGGCCGAACAGACTGGCGGCGAACACCTGCTGCAACAGTGCAGTGATCAGTACCGGCGGTAAAAGCAAAGCAATGAGATTGAACAGGCCGTGCTGCACCCATTGTGGTGTGTGTTGCCTTGTTAGCCACTGGCAGTAGCGTTCCAGCCAGCGGGTCTGTCGCAGGTGTTGATAGTCCAGAAGAAACCGCTCTGCGATCAGACAGATAACTATGACGATGAGGCTCATCGGGCAAGTTTCCGGGAAATCTCAAAAAGATTCAAGCAACTGGGAGTGGTTCAGCGCGGCAAGGCGCGATTAGCGTTCAGGACTGTGCATCCTCTCCCGTTACCTTCAGCTGGCTGAGATAGCGTGGCCAGTCGAAATAGGGGCCTGGATCGGTCTTGCGACCCGGAGCGATGGCGGAGTGGCTGGTAATGCGATCTTGGGTGATTGCGGGATAGTGCTTCTGTATCTGGCGGGTGGCTTGGGCCAGGGTGGCATACTGGGCATCGGTGAAGGGGGATTGATCACTGCCTTCCAGCTCGATGCCGATTGAGAAATCATTACAACACTCACGCCCGCAGAAATTGGAACTGCCCGCGTGCCAGGCACGCCGATTAAGCGGCACATATTGAATCAACTCGCCGTCGCGCCGGATCAGTAGATGGCTGGAGACGCGGAGCCCTTCAATCTGACGGAAGTAGGGGTGTGCCTCGGGATCGAGTCTGTTCATGAACAGATCATCGATCCAAGGACCGCCGAACTCGTTGGGTGGCAGGCTGATACTGTGGATAACAAGCAGGTCTATCCTGATGTCGGCCGGTCGATCGTCCCAATTGGTGCTGGCGCGGTATTCTGCCTCGGGCAGGAGGAGATCCATAATCGTCTCAGCTATCACTGCGCTTGCGTTTGAGGCCTTTAAGCACCATGTCGGTGTAGCTGACGATACCGACCACTTCGCCATGTTCCTGGACTGGTGCGCGGGAGAGGTCGAAGCGGCTGAAGATGCGCGCGCAGTAGCGAATATCCATGTTCGGCGAGACGGTCAGGGCGGGCTTGGTCATGATCTCGTAGATATTGACGCGTTCAGGTGCGCGGTCAATTGCCAGAACCTGACGGGCAATATCCGACAGCATCACAAGCCCAAATTCATCATCGGCGTTGCGTTTTTTTACGATCAGGGATTTCGTCTCCACATGGAGCATCTTCTCAAGTGCCATGGCGACAGTGTCCATGCCGTCGACCATGTCGAAACTGGTCTTCATCACGTCGCGTACCCGAATCAATTGACGATCGCTCATAACTCCTCCTCGATTACCGGTGACAGTGTCTTTATCTGATGGCTGACTCCGACTGCATCCTCAATGTCGATTTGAAAGGCGATGCCACTGCCTGGCTGATCATCGAAATGACCCGCTTCGGCGATAGTCTCCAGGATCGACCGACTGAGATGCTCCTCAACCAGAAGCAGAAGCACGTCCCGCTGGGTTTCGAGGGTCAGGCCAAAAAAGGTTTTGGATTGCTGGACTCCCTCTCCGCGGGCCTGGTTGATCACCGTCGAGCCGGTGGCGCCGGCATCCCGAGCCGCCTGCAAGACCTTTTCGGTGGTGCTGTCCTCTACCAGGGCAATAATGAGTTTAAAGTGCATGGGTTGTACCTCGCAGGGTCATTGGCTGCGTTTCCGGCTGCGCCACTCGCTCAACTGGGCGTAGGCCATGACGGACATGATGGGAAACAGGCTGGCGAAGGCAATTAAACCAAAGCCGTCCAGCATCGGGTTGCGGCCGGGGATGTTGCTCGAAAGCCCCAGGCCAAGCGCGGCTACCAGCGGCACCGTTACCGTAGAGGTGGTGACGCCGCCGGAGTCGTAGGCCAGCGCGATGATGCTGCGTGGCGCTAACAGGGTCTGGAGCATAACCACTACATAGCCGGTCATGATGTACCAGTGCAGGGGGGTGCCGCTGATGATGCGATAGCTGCCGAGGGCAATGCCGAGGGCAACCCCAATGGCGACCGCAATGCGTAATCCCCATTGAGTGATGGCGCCACCGGAGACCTGGTTTGCTTTGATGGCAACCGCAATCAATGAGGGTTCGGCGATGGTGGTGGAGAAGCCGATACTGGCGGCAAATAGGTAGACCCAGAAGTAGTGGTGCCACTCCGCCTGCAATGATTCGCTGCCGATATCGAGCAGTTCCGGCGAGGTCAGCTGGGCGGCCATCAGCTCGCCCAGCGGGAAGAGGGCAAGATCGAGGCCTTCGAGAAAGAGGGTCAGTCCCACGAGCACCATGAGTAAACCGATCAGCACTTCCCGGGGGTTTTTCAGCGGACGCCGTAATACCAGGAACTGGAAGCCGAACAGGATGGCGGCAATCGGTAGTACATCGAGCATGGTGCCCAGCAGCACTTCGATAAAGTGGGTCAGAGCCCCGTTCACAGCAACATCCCATAACCCATAACAAAGATCATGGGTGTCAGTGAGGCGAAGGCGATCAGGCCGAAGCCGTCGGTCATCGGATTGCGTCCCTTGATACTGGAGGCGAGACCCACACCCAGAGCGGTGACCAGGGGCACGGTGATGGTTGAGGTGGTGACGCCACCGGAGTCGTAGGCGATACCAATGATCTCTGCAGGCGCCAGTGCGGTCATCACCACCACGCCGAGATAGCCGCCGATGATCAGGTACTGTACCGGCCAGCCCTTCAGGATACGCAGTACACCCAGCACAATGGCAAATCCCACAGAGATGGCAACGGTGTATCGCAGACCGTCTGAGTAGGCGGCCTGGGATTCGGCTGATTGGGTGATCATGCCGCCATTTGCTGCGATAACCGCTGCTTCTTCCGCGATCTTGAGGAGTGCTGGTTCGGCTACCGTGGTGCCGAATCCTAGTGCGAAGGCAAATAGCAGCAACCAGGGAAGACTGCCTTTACGGGCGAAATCCCAGGCCATCCCCTCCCCCAGGGGAAACAGGGCCAGGTTCAGCCCCTGTACGAACAGGGTCAGCCCCAGAACGACCAGTAGAGAGCCGATAAGGAGGCCCCCAAGGTTGGGGATGGGCTGTTGCAGGACAACGAGCTGGAAAAAGCCGATGACAATGACAATGGGCGCCAAGTCGCGAAGGCTATTGAAGAGAGAGGCTGCGAAGTGCTTGATCAAGCGCATTGGCGTTTCGAGTCACAACGGGGCTGCTGACGCGAATGACCTTACAGGACATGGCGTATGGGGCGCAACGGCTTGCTCTCCTGCCCCTCAGAGGTCACTCGGTGGCGTAGGCGCAGCATCAAAAGGGGTTAAAAAATCGTTTCATTCACAGGTTGATGGGCAATTCTTCCGCCATCATGCGTACCTGTGTGGCTTTCAGCAGCGCCTGTCTGCCGGTAAACTGCCGTGATTATTGATATTTGTTGAATGTACAGGGTCTTGATGCTAGTTTTTATGTACCGGTTTTGTGACCGATAAGCGCGGGCGCGCGACCTTCTGCTGCGCTTTTGTGAGGGCATTCGCAGTCACCTTGGGTGAGCTGACATACCTTTAACTTAAGCGTGGGTTTCGGTCGCTGTTACTCATCGGCTATCAGTATGCGGCGGTTATTTTTGAAGTGTCTATAGATGCCTGGTCAAGACAACATTATTACATTCGGCTCAGCAGTGCCTCGTCGAAACACCATCACGCTTGACGTCAATGGACGCCGGATCGCGGCCGAGTGCCGCAAACTCATTGTCCAGACTATGCCCAAACTCATGGGTGGATTGTTCGAGAATCTCGACGATGCGCTCTATGAAATGGCCAATAAATCGGACAGCAACGCCCTGCAGAACATCTATTTCGACTCGATGCGCGAGCTGCGAAAGCAGCGGGTCGGCATTGATCGCGTCTTCAACCAGGAGGTACTGCGTGTCTTCGACCGTTTCTGGGAGACCGGTGAGGTCGAGGTTCGGCAGCAGAGCCTGGAGGATCTGAGCAAGAACTCTGAGCTCGCATTACTCGATGACGAGGAGTTGGAAGACTCCCTCGCCATTACCAACATGACTTCAAAGGCTGAGAATCACTACAGCCGCGAGCTCTTCGCCATGGGGCAGCGTTTCGCCTGCATCGTCGGTGGTGGCCGGGTGGATGAGCGAATGGCCCAGCAGACCCCGGTCTCCCCCTCTGTGCTGTGTGCCGCGTTCCAGGTGGCAATGAGTAATGTGCCGGTTGAATTGCCGGTTAAGCTGGTGGTCTACAAACTTTTCGACCGCCATGTGATGCATTTTGCCGGTGGGCTCTACGACGAGATCAATATCCTGCTCGGCAAGGCAGGGGTGATGCCCAAGCTGACACCCAAAGTGAGGCGTAACCCGGTTTCACCCGCATTTCAGCGTGGTGATGGGGGAGAGAGTCAACTGGCTGGCGAGTCTTCCTACCTGGCCGATCCCAGTCAGTCTGCCTATACCACACCTGCCCCGGGTGCCCCGATGGCGGGGGGCAGCAGCGTACAGGGAGAGGTCTTTGCTGCGCTACAGCAACTGCTTGGTGTGCGGCGAGCCAGGGTCTCCGACAGCAGTATGGTCTCTTCCAGCCTGATGTTGACCGCACCCGCTGGCAGCGTGCCGGTGATCGACACCGGTGAATTGCTGGGCGCCTTGAACGCTATTCAGCAGTCCAATGTGGTGATGTTGCCGCAGGGACAACGGGTAACCCAGGCACTGAGTCCGGACCAGATGCGTGAGCGTCTGGTTAGCGATTTGCGCATCAGCCCGGAGAGTGGGCAGATAACCCGCGCCCTCGGTGATGCGGACAACGACACCATCGACGTCATTTCGATGCTGTTCGAGTTCATCCTGGATGACTACAGTCTGCCCGATGCCATGAAGGCATTGATCAGCCGCCTGCAGATCCCCATGCTCAAAGTGGCGATCATCGACAAGAGCTTCTTCAGCAAGAAGGTACATCCGGCCCGCCGGCTGCTCAATACACTGGCTCAGGCTGCAGTAGGGTGGACCGATTCCGGCGACCGCGCCAATGATGTCCTCTACAAACAGATCGAGGCGGTGGTAAAGCGGGTACTCAATGAGTTCCAGGATGATCCATCCATCTTCGCCGATCTGGATGACGAATTCAGTGCGTGGTGGCAGCAGGAACAGCGTGGCGCGCAGATCGCCGAGCAGCGCACCAACCAGGTTACCCGTGGTAAGGAGCAGCTGCGTTCCGCCAAGCAGAAAGTGGCCGAGGTGCTCAACCAGCGGCTGCGTAAGCAACAGGTGGTGCCCGAGGCAGTAATGGCCTTGTTGGAGGATGGCTGGAAAGACGTGCTACTGCTCAACTACCTTCGGCAGGGCGCGGACAGCAAGGAGTGGCAAGAGTCGCTGGAGATGGTCGATCAGCTGCTCTGGAGTGTGCAACCGAAATCGGACTATGCCGAGCGTCAACAGCTATTGCGCGGGATTCCTGAGCTGTTGAGAAATCTGCGCGAAAGACTCAATAGTATCTCCTTCGATCAGCACAAGATGGCGCGGCTCTTCAAGGAGCTGCAGAACTGCCATATCGGCTGTCTGCGCGGCGGTGACCCCAACCTGATTCAGGGTGCCGGTACCCAGCCAGCCAGCGTACAGGAGATCCATTTCCCTGACAGCCAGATCATCAACAGCGACAGCCAGCTCTCCCAGGTGGTGGAGGATGCGGCGCTGAGCCAGGATGAGGCAGCACAAGAGGCCCGTGATCTGGAGATCGGGGTCTGGTTGGAGATGCAGGACGGTTCGGTCAAGAACCGGGTAAAACTCTCCTGGAAGAGCAAAGTGACCGACACCTACATCTTCGTCAACCGCAAGGGTATGAAAGCGATGGAACTGACGACTGCCGGTCTCGCCAAGCGGTTCCGCGACGGTACGGTGACTCGGGTCGATATCTCCGAGACGCCGATTATCGATCGTGCGCTGGATGCGATGCTTACCGCCCTGAAGAATACCGACTCCGTTAGCGCCTCGGCCTGATCCCCGCCGATCCGTTGGCGCCCCCCTTTCTATTACAAATCTTTTCCTGTTACCTCCGGACTGCGAGAAGAATCGGCTTGAAGCCCTGATCACGACTTACTTGGTTGCCGGGTTGATAATATACTGCTGCCCAACCTGTTCTTACCCACATTTCATGGGCTTTGCGCCCCCGCTTTGGAGATTGTTTGAATGAGTGAAAAGATCACCGATTCCGGTTTGAAGTATGAAGACTTAAATGAGGGAGAGGGTGACCTGGCAGAGGCCGGGCATCGGGTCTCAGTGCACTATACGGGGTGGTTGCTCGATGGTGATAAATTCGACTCCTCTGTGGATCGTAACCAACCCTTCGACTTCACCCTTGGCAAAGGTATGGTGATCCGTGGCTGGGACGAGGGAGTGGCTGGTATGCGGGTTGGGGGCAAGCGGCGGCTGACCATTCCTCCCCAACTCGGTTATGGCGCCCGGGGTGCAGGGGGGGTGATCCCGCCCAATGCCACTTTGGTCTTCGACGTGGAACTGCTCGCTGTCGCCGGATGAACATGCGACCCGATGCTGAACTCATCAGCCGGCAGGTGGCACTCGCGCTACAAGAGGATCTTGGAAGTGGCGATCTCACCGCTGGTCTGATCGATGCCCAGGCCGTCTCACAGGTCGAGGTGATCTGTCGCGAGGAGGCGGTGCTCTGCGGTTGCGATTGGTTCGATGAAGTATTCCGTCTGCTTTCCCCCGAGGTGAGTATCGATTGGCAGGCCAAAGACGGCGATCGCCTGCTACCCGGTCAATGCATCTGTCGCATGCAGGGCAACACCCGTAGTCTGCTGAGCGGAGAGCGCGCCGCCCTCAACTATCTGCAAACCCTTTCAGGTACCGCCACACTTGCCCGCCGCTATGCCGATGCGGTAGCCGGTACCGGTGCCCGGGTGCTTGATACTCGCAAGACGATACCGGGGCTGCGTCTACAGCAGAAGTATGCAGTGAGCTGTGGCGGTTGCGCCAATCACCGTATCGGACTGTTCGATGCCATCCTGATCAAAGAGAACCATATCCACGCCGCAGGTTCCACCAGCCTGGCACTGCAAGCGGCGCTGGCTGCTGCGCCTGAAGGGGTCGAGATCGAGATCGAGGTTGAGTCGCTGGAGCAGTTGAGTGAAGCGCTGGATGCGGGCGCCCGGCGGGTCCTGCTCGATAACTTCGAGTTGGACGGCCTGCGCCAGGCGGTTGCTTTGAATCAGGGGCGTGCTCGCCTGGAGGCCTCTGGAAATGTGAATCTGCAGACGATCCGGACGATCGCCGAGACCGGAGTGGACGATATTTCGGTGGGGGCATTGACCAAGGACGTCAGGGCGGTCGATCTTTCGATGCGTTTTGTATCGTCCTCTAGTGAAGCCGAGTCAATCTAGTTATCTATAAATAAGCTGCGGCTTGGCGAGCCCGACACGATTGATTCAGCACAAGTTGAGAACATCTGAGTCGAACTGCAGATAGCAGATCCCTTGACGTGGATTCGCCAACGTTAGGTGCGACTGAGGGTGGACGCCGGGGAGGCGTGTGGCCGCTTAAACGCGTTCGTCGACCAGTGTGCCGAGCATCTCGTCGGCGGCTTTCAGGACTTTGACGGAAGCCTTGGTCTGATTGGCGTGCACCTTCATCTCCACCATGGCGCGCGAGAGGTCGGTGGGCTTGCTCTGTGTGGTCTGCTGTGTGCTGGCGATTTCTGACGCAACACGGCGCATGCCCTGGAAACCCTTATGGATCCCCTGTAGTGCCGGTGCTGTGATCGAATTGATGGCCATGGGTGGCGTCTACCCTGTAAACAAGCTCTCTAACCGGGTTGGTGGCAGGATCAGGGGATACTTTAGTCGATTCGCTCCTGAGTGCGGGTGAGTTCACTGATTTGGTGAAGTGGATTCCTCTTCAATCCCTTAGCTTCCCGAGGGTCTGTTATTAACACCTGAATCCACGGTTCAGGAAATAGTCTCAGTTCCACTGATGACGTGCCGGAAAGACCAGCCGGGTGCCGGCAAAGTGGTGGTGTGTTGAGGGCGCCGCCCAGTGGCGCATACTGGCGCGTCGCAAGACGGGCTGGGTATGCAGGCTGGCACCACGCAGAATGCCCTGACTGGCGTCAGCAGTCGGCTGGGTGCCGGGAAAAGGCTGATAGGCGGGGTAGACGTGAAAGGGGTTGCTGCACCACTCCCAGACCCGGCCACTTTTCTGCAGGACGCCGCTGCGCGCAGCGATCTCCCACTGATACTCATGTTGCACGACAGCGCCTTCAAACTCGCCGCCCTGATGATCGACCCAGCGGGCGAAGGCTTCGGCCTCGAAGCGATTGATGCCGGTAACCGCTTCCTCTGCCGGCAGGTCGCTGGTGCCGTTGATGGCGATTTCGTACCAGTTGCCTGACTCATCCTGGCGCCAGTATTCCGGGTGATGATTCGGGGAGTGTTGTAACCACTGCCGACCGGCGTCACTCCAGAGTTCCGGGTTGTCATAGCCGTCGGCTGTCATGAAGGCGAGGTATTGGGCATTGCTGACCGGGGTGAGTGCGATACGAAAGCTGCTCAGTTCCACCGCCTGGGGCGGTAACTCGTTGTCGTAGGCCCGTGGTTCGTCACGAGCGCCGATGCGGTAGTGGCCCTGAGAGATCTCACGTGTTTCCCAGACCGGTGGCGCTGGGACGAGGATATGCTGGCAGCGGTGTGCATGGGGCTGGTTCAGCTGGCGCTGGTTAAGTAATTCCAGCATCTGCTCGTAGAGCTTGGCCTGCTCCTGCAACAGAAACCAGGCCAGTCGATCCCCCAAGAGATGTGGGTGATCCCCCAGCGCCCCCGGTGTTGCGAGTTGGCGCAGATGCTCATCGCGCACCTGAGCGGCCCACCGGGTCAGATGTTCGATCGGTGGCAGTTGGGCACACTGCTCGGCGAGGGGGAGTGCCCCGGGGGTAAGCAGATGTTCGACCCGTTGACTCAGATCCTCATCTTGCTGCAGAAACGCGCGCAGCCAGAGCAACTCCAGAAAGACGCCTCGACCGTAGAGCCATCCAAGGGAAGGGAGGTCGGCGTGAATCTGACGATTCGCATCCTCTGCGGGAATGGAGGTCAGCAGCTGTTGCTGCATCTCGTGCAGGTTACTGAGCTGCCCGAGTAGGGTGGGTGAGGTCATACTTCGACTCCTGCCGACAAAGCCGGTTATGGTATCGAAGCCGGGTGATGGGGGGAAGTTATCAGACGATGCAGATGGGCGGGGAGCTTAAAGCCCCCGCCCTTTTGGCTGTCATCAGTCTGGTTTAGACGCAGCCAGTGGGTTTGGGCAGACCACCATATTTGGTGATCGGTTTCATCGGGCCGGTCAGCCAAAGCTTGAACATCCCTTTCTGGTCGGCGCCCAGGTATTTGGAAAATTTGCGGATCGGCGGCACTACATTGAACTCGTCGTAGTACTCACGCGCCTTGAGGATCTGTTCCCATTTCTCCTCATTCAGTTCGTAATCATCTGCATCAGCCATGGCACGGGCTATCTCTGGTGTCCATTCATTCATGTCTGTGAGATAGCCATCGCCATCACGGTCTGGAAGAACAATATTCATTTGAAAACTCCTAATACCTACTAAAACACTTGGTTATTGTCTGGAGCAAGTGTATGCGATAGGAAGGTACCTGTTCTACCTCTGAGTATATATGGTTATCCGTTTTCGATAGCGCGTTCGAGTTCTGCGATGAAATTGATTTCGTTATTGATCGGATTAGGCAAATTGTAGCGGGTGAGGGTTTCACCCTGACGGATATCGAATCCGCGAGGGTTGGCGCCTACAGCATGGGCCGCGCCCTGGCCACTTACTCCTCTCGAGGAGAGGAATCGATTGAGCAGGTCGTGCTCACGGGCGTTGAGCTGGTAGAGAATCTCCATTTCAGCCGCAGTTTGGAAACGGGGCATGTCAAGAACCCGGGTGACGTCGAACCAGCGGGCAGAGCCGAATCCGGCAATCAGGTAGAACTGCCGAGGCAGCAAGCGATAGAGCGAGAAGTTGAGTTCTTTGTGGTAGCGACGGCCATCTGGATAGTAACGGCAGTAGCGCTCCATGGCGTTGCTGGCGGTGGCGGGTTGCGCGTCCGCCAGGCAGGTCAGGCGTGTCCACTGCAGAACATCGGCGTGGTTTTGCTCGATCAGGGTCAGTGAGCAGCGAGGGTTGCTGTCAAGATTGCGGGTATGCTGGGCCAGATGGGAGATCATCATCAACGGGTTACCCTGGCCGTCACGGCAGATCGGTAGCAGGGAGCCGAAAGGATAGCCTTCGAATTTGACGGATTGGGTTGAAAGCACGCCGTGGTAACTCCCAGTCCAGAGTTTGTCGATCGTCTGCTGTAGATCTTCTGAAGGTGATGCCTGGTTCATAGGTGATTTCTCTTTTTTTCCATTATTCAACCTGAGATCGTGGGTTCATGTTCATTAAATCCATATGTGGAACTGTCATGTATCGACGCTGCCGATGTGACCTTCGATCGATTGGATCTTTCCCTGCAACCGGCCCATTGGGCCCTCGCGGATATCGAGTTTGATGGTGGAGTAGATACGACTGCACCCCCTTTGCTGCAGAAGTTCGTTGCAGCGTGCGACCAGAGCGAGAGCCGTGTCGAGCTGTTCGGTTTCGATGAGGGTGCCCATGGCGGTGAGCCGGTATTCGGCCCCGCTATCTTTGATCAGCTTGATGAGCTGGCTGACATGTTTACTCAGACTTTCGCCCTGATCCAGAGGAAACATGCTGAATTCAAGCAGTACCGACATCGTTGTATTCCCCAAATGATTGTCTAAATTTTTTGTGGAATTTTAGCCGAGTTATCTCGCAAGATACCCCAAACTGGGCGGTGTTTGCGGGGACGCTCTACTCCCGCTGCGATTCGCTATGAGGAGGAGTTTACAATTCTTAACAGGAGAGCGCTTTCGCAAAATGCTGGAAATACCTAAGCTGCGGAGCACAAATCGGGTATGTGATGGATCCATATGAGACGATCTCAGGTAAAAAATCTTGGCTCCGATAATCCTGCAAGGCATATGTCTGAGACGGATCTGTTGCACTTCTTGTGCAGTGACCTGAATACCAGTATGTTTTTAAGGGAAAATCTTTTCTATGCTTCTGTTATAAATTTCGCCAGATTTGCCTGGCCCGGTATGGCATTTGGCCTAACGTCTGGATCTGTTGGGGAGTGTCGAGAAATAAACATGTCGTCATGGGGCGACAGTTATGACTCGAATGGATGTTGAGATTATTTAAGGGGAATCATAGTGGATATGTCAGTCGAAACCATTCTAAACACGTCTTATATCGATACCTACGTCATACCGTGGGGTACAAAGATTATTTTTGCGCTGCTGGTGTTCCTCATCGGCCGCTTGATTGCCAAGCTGCTGATCAAAGGCCTGGAAAAGGTCATGGTGAAGGGCAAAGTGGATCAAATGCTGGTGAGCTTTCTCAGCAATATTGCCTACACAGCGCTGCTGGCGGTCATCGTACTTGCGGCTCTCGAACAACTGGGGGTCAACACTACCTCAGCAATGGCCATTCTTGGTGCCGCCGGCCTCGCTGTGGGTTTGGCGCTGAAGGATTCACTGGCCAGTTTTGCTGCCGGAGTGATGCTGATCATTTTTCGTCCCTTCAAGTTGGGTGACTTTATCGAGGCTGGTGGCGTTACCGGCGTGGTTGAGGAGATCCGTATCTTCCATACCATGTTGAAGACCGGTGACAACCGCGAGATCACCATGCCCAATGCGCAGGTCTATGGCGGCACCATCACCAACTACTCTGCGCGGGAGACTCGGCGTATCGATCTGGTGATCGGCATCGGTTACGGCGATGACATCAAGAAGGCGCGCGACCTGATCAGTCAGGTGATCGAGGCCGATAAGACCGTTCTTACTGATCCGGCACCCACCATCATGCTGCTGGAACTCGGAGCCAGCAGTGTCGATTTTGCGGTACGTCCCTGGGTCAAGAGCGGTGACTATTGGACGACTCGCGCCGCCCTGCTCGAGGCAATCAAGACCAGCTTTGACAAAGAGGGTATATCGATTCCCTATCCGCAGCAGGATATCCATCTGTTTCAGGAGAGCGCAGCCTAAGGAAGCGTTCGTAATAATCAATAAAGTAACCAGCATTCCGGAGGTAGGACATGCAAATCAAGAAAATCGTATTCGCCTTAGCATTGGCCCCGATAGCATTCAGCACCACAGCCATGGCAGAGAAGGGCGTTGCTTACGACGCCACCAACAGCGGTTGGCGCACCAGTTATGGGGAGTGTTGGACCACCACATACCGCGACAAGGATCCGGCCCCGACCGGCTGTTTCGGTGAGCCGGTGGTCGATGGTGACGCTGATGGTGACGGCGTGGTCGACAGCAAGGATCAGTGCCCCAATACCCCGGCAGGCGCCAAGGTCGATAGCGAAGGGTGTGAACTCGACAGCGACGGTGACGGCGTGGTCGACAGCAAGGATCAGTGCCCTGGCACCCCGGCAGGCGCCAAGGTCAATAGCAAAGGGTGTGAGCTAGACAGCGACGGTGACGGCGTAGTCGACAGCAAAGATGACTGCCCCAACACCCCGGCCGGTGCTACCGTGAATGCCAAGGGTTGTGCATTGGGTATCGTACTGCAGGGTGTTCAGTTCAAGCTCAACAGTGGTGAACTTACTGCCGATTCTCAGGCAACCCTGGATAAAGTCGCTGCCTCGCTCAAGGCACGTAGCGACATTACTTCTGTATCGGTCATCGGTCACACTGACTCTTCTGGTGCTGCGGCCTACAACCAGAGTTTGTCGGAAAAACGCGCCAAGTCAGTCATGGACTATCTGGTCAGCCAGGGTGTGGACGCCGGCGTCCTGAGTTCCAAAGGCATGGGTGAGAGTTCACCGATTGCTGATAATGGAACCTCAGAGGGTCGTGCCAAAAACCGCCGCGTTGAGCTGAAGCTCAACTGATCGGTTAAGCATCTTGCGATAAAAGAGGCAGCGGTATGGAGACATGCCGTTGCCTTTTTGTTTTGCACATTGGGCAGTAAGGGATAAGAATGATACGAATCGCCTACCTGGAAGACGACAATGTACAGTCTGCAGTGATGAAGGAGTGGCTCGAAGGCGAGGGATTCGTCTGTCGTACCTTTAGCAATGCAGACAGTTTCATGAAAGAGTTGCGTCATGAGACCTATGACCTGCTGATTATGGATTGGGAGTTGCCGGGTAAGAGCGGAGTCGAGGTGTTGGCCTGGCTGCGAGGTGAGCGTGAATGGGATCTTCCTGTCTTCTTTATCACTCACCGTGACGGGGAGTCCGATATTGTTGAGGCCTTGGAAAAAGGCGCCGATGACTACCTGACGAAACCGGTCAACCGCGAGATAATGCTGGCACGGGTCAAGGCGCTGGTGCGGCGTCACAGCAATCGTCGAGACAGTCTCGATGTGGGGCCTTTCCAGCTCTCCAAAGAGACCAAGTCGTTGTTGATTGACGGTAAACCGGTGGAGATGACGGAAAAGGAGTTCCTTCTGGCCTGGATGCTGTTTAGCAACATTGGACGTCTGCTCTCGCGGGATCACCTATTGGAGAGCATTTGGGGTTTTGGACCCGGGCTCATGACCCGCACTGTCGATACCCATATCAGCCGTCTGCGACGCAAGCTCTCCCTGACCCCAGAGAACGGCTGGCGTCTCAAAGCGGTTTATCACCAGGGATATCGGCTCGAGCAACTGGATGAGCCAGACTGAGCGGTGGTTCGCTCTGAAGTGGCCGGTAACGGTTCGCGTTTATCGCCGACCTACAAAGTGATTCATACCAGATTATTCAGTAAATGAAGTCGATGAAACCCTATCTACGGAGTGGACTGTTCCTGTTGCTGCTGTTCGCTGTTCTGCTGCAGCCGGTGCTGGCAGAGGACTGGGTCTATCGCTTGCACAAGGGTGAGAACCTGACCCTGGTGGCAAAGCGTTTTCTCAAGCCCACCTTCACCCCCGAACAGTTGCAGATCTACAACGGCGTGCTCAAGGATCGGCAGATGCCGGTCGGCACCGAGATTCGCATACCGATGGACTGGATGAAGCAGTCGCTCGCTGGGGTCAAGGTGCGTTATGTGGTGGGCGAGGCGAGTTTGATCCGCCGCGGCAGTGACGAGCCGGACACCATCCAGCGCGGTGATGAACTGGCAGCCGGTGACCGTGTCGTGACCGCCGGGAAATCCGCAGTCTCACTGGAATTCGCCGATGGCTCCTATCTGCTGCTTGGCTCAGACAGCGAGGTGGTATTCGACGCCCTCTCCACCTTCAAAGGCAAGGGGATGCTCGATACCCGCATTCGTCTGCAGCGGGGGCGGCTGGAGAACCGGGTCAAGCCACTCAGATCACCCGGTGCGCGCTATGAGATCCACACTCCAGCGGCGGTGACGGTGGTACGTGGAACCCAGTTCCGCATCGCTGCAGAGAGCGACGGCGTCAGCCGCAGTGAAGTGACGGAAGGGAAAGTGGCGGTCAGCGCTGCCGGCGAAACTGTCCCGGTGGCGGCCGGCGAAGGTACGCGGATCGAGCCGGGTCAGCCGCCAGCAAAGCCCCGGGCTCTGTTACCAGCGCCGGATCTCTCACAGATCGCCAACCAATATACCGGGCAGCCCTCAAAGCTCACATGGTCACCACTGGCGCAAGCCGTTGCCTATCGAGTGCAACTGATGAACGTCGAAGAGACGCCGCTGCTGAGTGAAAAGATTGTGCCGCCTGAAATGGCGCTGCCGGAACTGGCGAACGGCCGATATGAACTGCGGGTTCGCGGCATCGATGAGTTGGGACTGGAAGGCTACTCGGCCAGCCTCCCCTTCGAGGTGGCGGTACCCGTTGCAGAGCCCTCGCCGGTGATCTCCGCGCCACAGTTGGGACCGCCTGTTTTCAGGGGGCGTTGGTTTGGTGTGACTTGGCAGCCCGCCCCGGACGCCTGGGGGCATCGTTTGTTGCTGGCTCGTGACCCCGGTTTCTCCCGCCTGTTGCTGGATCAACTGAGTCAGGCTAACGCCTATTGGTTGCCGCTACCGGAGCCTGGCACCTACTACCTGGCCGTTGACGCCCTCTACGATGCCAGCGAAGGGGTACGCTCAACGGTTTATCGCATCCAGGTGCCAGGGTATCCCTGAAGCGCCTCACAGAATCATTTTTTATAGCGACTATCATCGGCTGAACATGGCCTCTTCAGGTGCCGGGTTGAAAAGTAGAGTGAATTGGTGATCAGGCAGAGAAACGGACTACCCGAGCGTTTTCGCAGTATGTTGATACTGCTACTGTTCACCGCGCTGATGGCGGGTAGCGGTTGGCTCTGGCGCTGGGATCAAGTGCTCTACGATCTGCAGCTGGGGTTCCTCTCCAGCCACGCCTCTGACGATGTGGTGATCGTGGCGATCGATGAGCAGAGCCTCGAAGCCCTGGGGCGCTGGCCCTGGCCGCGGGAGTTGCATGCCCGCCTGGTGGAGCAGCTGACCCTGGCTGGGGCCAGAGCGATCGTGTTCGACGTGTTGTTTTCCGAGCCGGACAGAAGCGACCCGGATGGGGACAATCATCTGATCCAGGCTGTGGCCGCCAGCGACCGGGTCTTTATGCCGGTAATCCTGGAGCAGAGCCGCCTCGGTGGTATGTTGGTGGAGACCATGCCGTTGCCGGCCATGGCCAATGTGGCGGTCGGACTGGGGCATGTGCATATGGATCTGGATGCGGATGGTATTGCCCGCGGCGTCTATCTCTATGAGGGACTGGGTGAGGCCTATTGGCCTCATCTGATGCTCGCCTTGGAGCAGTGGCTGCAACAGGACTCAACGGAACATCTGTCAGTGCCATTGACCTCCCTGACGCCGAATATCCACCTGATCAGTCGACGGGATCACCGTCTGATCCCCTTCAACGGACCCGCCGGCAGCTATCCTCGCTACTCCTACAGTCAGGTGCTCGAAGGGGTCTACCAGCCCGATCTTTTTCGCGATCGTATCGTTCTGGTGGGGGTCACCGCCACCGGTCTGGGCGATGCGCTGCCGACACCGGTCTCTGGTCACGGCATCCCCATGCCGGGCGTTGAAATCAATGCCAATATCCTCGATAGCCTGCGCCAGGGAAGTGCGATCCAGCCGACCGGCTTTCTACCCCATCTGCTGATCAGCGGCTTGATCGCGGTGATGCCGCTGTTGCTCTATCCCTACTTTCCGACTCGTCTCGCGCCCCTGGTCTCCCTTG
The DNA here is from genome assembly GCA_037384445.1 of Candidatus Thiodiazotropha sp. Classification (GTDB taxonomy): domain Bacteria; phylum Pseudomonadota; class Gammaproteobacteria; order Chromatiales; family Chromatiaceae; genus Thiodiazotropha. Next base: position 27,542 of record JARRNY010000008.1, on the reverse strand, counting down.
GAGTGCTGCTGTCGTTTCTGGTGGTCGATTGGGTATTGTTGCGCGGCATGCACCTTTGGTTTCCGCCCTCTGCTGTCATTCTCGGTCTGTTGCTGAGCTACCCCCTATGGAGTTGGCGTCGACTCGATATGGCCGTGCGTTATCTCAATCAACAGCTGGAACGGGTACAGCAGGAGCAACGGCTGCTGGCGGCACAGCAACCGCCAGCGAATCTCCCTGTGGCGATAGCGTTCCTGCGTCGTTTGTTGCCACTACAGGGGTGGGTGCTCTACGAGGGAGAGCGTCAACTTGATGCCGGGGGCGAGCCGTTAGGTGAACCCTTGGCGTCTCTGGTTGCGGGCAAATGGCGGCGCAATGGGGCCGAACTCTGGCGTCAGATCCCGCGAGCCGGTAGCAGCTGGTGTCTGGGCCTGCTGTGGCCCAGGACCGAGGTGCCGCAGGGGCGCAGTCTGGATCTGCTGGAAGATGTGGCGGATCAGTTCAGCGGCGAAGCCGAGTTGGATAGAGGCAGCATGCTGGAGCGGGTCGAACTGCGCATGCAACAGGTGCAGGAGGAGAATGCCAGGTTGCGCCGCTTTCGTCATCTGATCACCAGTGCCGTGGAACATATGGACGATGGCTTGATGGTATTCAATAGTCTGGGACAGCTGGTGATGTCGAATCCCCGTGCCGCTTTCTATCTCGGCTGGCCGGAGGATTCGGAGCTGCTGGGCGAAGAGGCGGGTAACCTGTTGCAACGGCTGGAGATACGGGAATCCTATCTCTGGCAGGAGGTATTGCAGCGAGTCTACCTGGAGGGTGAAGCGATACGCTTTGAGGCGTTGAGGGCGCCCGATACCGAGCTCTTCGTGCAGCTCAAACCGCTGGATGACTCGGGTACAGGGATGCACGGCATCATCGTGAATCTCTCCTATATCGGAGCCCTCAAGCGCTCCGAACGGACGCGCACGAAGATGCTCAACTTTCTATCACACGACATCCGCTCGCCAATCACTTCGCTCATCTCCCTGACTCAATCGCGCAAGGTCAGGGAGGGTACGGCAAGCGAGATGGCAGAGCAGATCGAACCCCTTGCCCGGCGCTCCCTGCGTCTGGCCGACAACTTTCTGCAGCTGGCGCGGGCAGAGGCGGCCGATGCCACCGCTTTCGAAGATACCGATCTGGTCGCTGTGGCCCACAATGCCCTGGATGATGCTTATGTCCAGGCCAAGGCCAAGGGCATCACGCTGAAGCGGATGATCGAGACCGATGAGGTCTGGCTGCGTGGTGATTTGGGCCTGCTGGAGCGGGCGCTGTTCAATCTGCTGGAGAACGCCATCAAATTCTCCCCAGGCGATAGCCAGGTGATGATGCGGCTATGGCGAGAGGATGGCCAGGCAGTGTGTGAGATTGCGGATGAGGGGGCAGGTATTCCCGAGGATCAGCTGGGCGCCATCTTTCGGCCCTTCACCCATGCGGAGACCGAGACTGATCCACAGCAAAATGGGGTCGGCCTGGGGCTGAGTTTCGTTAAGGTGGTGGCGGAGAAACACCATGGTAGTGTGGAAGCGACGAACCGCCCTGGCGGCGGCGCGTGCTTCATCCTGCGCCTGCCCTGCGAGGTGCCTGACAGCTGATTTTTCCGACGGGTTTGATGGAGAGTGTAGGCTGGCTGCATAATGGCTCTCTTTCAGTCTGATTCCGACGGAGTATCCGATGCCGCAATACCGCTCCCGTACCACCACGCACGGCCGCAACATGGCCGGGGCCCGCGCCCTCTGGCGCGCCACTGGCATGCAGGATGGAGATTTCGATAAACCGATCATCGCGATCGCCAACTCCTTCACCCAGTTTGTGCCTGGCCATGTCCATCTGAAAGACCTGGGTCAGCTGGTGGCGCGCGAGATCGAAGCCGTCGGTGGCGTAGCCAAGGAGTTCAATACCATCGCCGTGGACGACGGCATCGCCATGGGCCATGGCGGTATGCTCTATTCGCTGCCGTCGCGGGACATCATCGCCGACTCGGTGGAGTATATGGTCAACGCCCACTGCGCCGACGCCCTGGTCTGCATCTCCAACTGCGACAAGATCACTCCCGGCATGCTGATGGCGGCCCTGCGCCTCAACATCCCCACCGTGTTTGTCTCCGGTGGCCCCATGGAGGCGGGCAAAGTGCGTCTGTCTGATGAGCGGGATCTCAAGCTCGATCTGGTCGATGCCATGGTCTCGGCCGCCAATCCCCAGGAGAGCGATGAGGACGTGGCGCAGATCGAGCGTTCCGCCTGTCCCACCTGTGGTTCCTGCTCCGGCATGTTCACCGCCAACTCCATGAACTGCCTGACCGAAGCCCTCGGCCTCTCGTTGCCGGGCAACGGCTCCCTGCTGGCGACCCACGCCGATCGCAAGGAACTCTTTCTGCAAGCCGGCCGCCAGGTGGTGGAGCTGGCGCGTCGTTGGTATGAAAAAGACGACGCCAGCGCCCTGCCGCGCAACATCGCCACCTTCGATGCCTTCGAAAATGCCATGAGCCTCGATATCGCCATGGGCGGCTCCACCAATACGGTGCTGCATCTGTTGGCCGCTGCCCATGAAGCGCAGGTCGAATTCACCATGGCCGATATCGATCGCCTCAGCCGGCGCGTGCCCAATCTCTGCAAGGTGGCTCCGGCTACCCAGCAATATCACATGGAGGATGTGCATCGGGCGGGTGGTGTCATCGGTATCCTGGGCGAGCTCGATCGGGCGGGGCTGATCAAACGCGATGTGCCGACAGTGCATGCGGCGAACCTGGGTCAGGCGATCGATCTCTGGGATGTTATGCGTAGCACCGAAGAGGCCGCTCAGCAGCGCTTTCTGGCTGCCCCCGGCGGTGTGCCGAGCCAGGTCGCTTTCAGTCAGGATGCCCATTGGCCCGATCTCGATCGGGACCGGGCCAACGGCTGTATTCGCGATCTGGAGCACGCCTATTCAAAGGATGGCGGTCTGGCGGTGCTCTACGGCAATCTGGCAGAGCAGGGCTGCATCGTGAAGACAGCGGGTGTGGATGAGTCGATCCTGAAGTTTTCCGGTCCGGCGCGGATTTTCGAGAGTCAGGATGCGGCGGTGGAGGCGATCCTCGCCGACCGCATACAGGCTGGCGATGTGGTATTGATCCGCTACGAGGGTCCCAAGGGGGGGCCGGGTATGCAGGAGATGCTCTATCCCACCAGCTATCTCAAGTCGAAAGGTCTGGGTAAATCCTGTGCCCTGATCACCGACGGCCGTTTTTCCGGCGGTACCTCGGGGCTCTCCATTGGCCACTGTTCGCCGGAAGCTGCCGAAGGCGGCACCATTGGTCTGGTGGAGGAGGGTGATACCATCGAGATCGATATCCCTGGCCGAAGGATACAGGTGGCGCTCTCCGACGAGACTCTGCGCGAACGGCGCCAGGCCATGACAGAGCGAGGCGCCGAAGCCTGGCAACCAGTGGCGCGTGATCGTGTCGTCTCGCAGGCGCTGCGGGCCTACGCCGCTTTGACCACCTCAGCCGCGCGTGGCGCGGTGCGTGACCTGAGCCAGTTGGAGAAGTAGACACGCGATGGCGTGGCGCAATAGCTGGCTCCTGGGACTCTCTTTTCTGGTGGCCTGTAGCCAGGGCGGTGATCCCACCGCCACCGATCCTCAGCTGCTGTTCGAGGACGCCTTTGTCTCCCCGCCTTCCGAGGTGGAGATTGTGGCGGAGGGGGGCACTCGGGTGCGAGGGCTCGACGGGTGGCTCAAACTAAAGCCTGGCCTGAGTGGCCTCAAGCTGCGCTATCCGGAGCGTTTCGTCTTTCGGGACTGTGCCGAACCCCTGGCCTGGTTTGCCGGGGTCAATGAAGATACCCAGTTGACGGCAGGGAGCGGCAGCTTTGTTTGCCAGGAGTCGGTCGAGCCACGCTTCTCTTTCGATAATGGACGCTGGCTGGTGACAGACCGCAGCAGTGGGCTGGTCTACTATCGGATCTGGAAGCAGTATTGACCTTCTGGCGGATAGGCGTCGCCAACAGATGTTGGCTCTATTCGGTTCCTGGCCACTTTCGAGCAGAGGCATGTCTGAATCCTACGACCTGAGAAGTTGTATTCTCTTCTCCCACCTCGACGAGCGCCAGTTCGCGACTGTGCAGCGCATGGCGCGTGAGGTGAAGCTGCGGGACGGGCAGCTCTTTTTTCAGGCGGGACGAGATTATCCCTGCCGGCGAGACCTTCGCCGAGGCGCTGATGTTTGGCGACCAGCCCGCCTATCCGGTCAACGCCAGCGCCATCGGTAATACGCGTCTGTTCAGCTTTGAAAATGCCCCCTATATGGAAATCCTGAAGGGCTCCTCCGAAACCTGTTTTCGGCTCATGGCCGACATGAGTCAGCGCTTGAAGCATTTGATCAATGAGATCGAAAGCCTCAGCCTGCAGAGCGCCAACTATCGTCTTGCCAGCTATCTCTGGAGACGCTGGCAGGCAGCCGACCCGGCTGATGCTGGGGTCATTGAATTGAAAACGCCCAAAGGGGTGATTGCCTCGCGGCTCTCCATCACCCCGGAGACCCTCTCGCGTACGCTTCACAACTTCTCCGAGAAGGGCATCATCCGGGTGGATGGTAACCGGGTGCAGCTGCTCAACCCCGACGCCTTGAGGTCGATGGCGGATGCCCTGTAGTCAGCCGACCCAGAGGGCGCTTTGCGCGGGAATTTCGCTGCCTGGGCGGGTATACTCTGCAACCTTGGCAAAAACCTAGACGAAAAGATTCATTCGATGAAGGACTCCTACCCCTATCCCGTAGCGCGCATTGGCATGGTTGGCGGCGGCCAGCTTGGCCGTATGATGGTCAAGGCGGCCAAGCGGATCGGCTGTACCTGTGTGGTGCTCGACCCCTATCCCATGTCGCCGGCCGGGCAGGTGTCTGGACACCAGATCATCGGTGGCTATCACGATCCGGCCAAACTGCGCGAGCTGGCCGAGACCTGTGACGTGGTCACTTATGAGCTGGAGGATATCGATACCGAGACCCTGCTGCAGCTTCAGCGTGAGGGGCATCCCATCCATCCCGATCCTGCCCTGTTGGCGACTCTGCAGGACAAGCTGACGCAGAAGCGCTTTTTACAGAGTGCTGGGATCCCCACCGCCGAGTTCGAGGAGATGGAGACACCCGATAGTGCAGCCTTCGCCCGTTTCGGCTATCCACTGGTACAGAAGGCGCGGCGCGGGGGGTACGACGGCCGCGGGGTGTCGGTCATGCAGTCGGCAGCTGATTTTGAGAAGCACTTGCCGGTGCCCTCTCTGGTGGAGCGCTTTATCATTGCGAAGAAGGAGTTGGCGGTGATGGTGGCGCGCAATACCCAGGGTGAGTGCCGCGCCTACCCCACGGTGGAGATGTGTTTCCGGGCGGGGGAGAATGTGCTGGATCTGCTGCTCTGCCCGGCGGCAATCTCCCCTGAAATTGCGGCCAAGGCGGAGGCCTTGGCAGTGCGTGCCGTCGAGGCGATGGAGGGGGTCGGTGTGTTCGGGGTCGAGCTGTTCCTGACCGAGGATGACGAGGTGCTGGTCAACGAGATCGCACCGCGCACCCATAACTCCGGTCACCACACCATCGAGGCCTGTGTTACCGATCAGTTCGAGCAGCATTTGCGAGCGATTCTCGGTCTCCCGCTGGGTTCCACTCAGCTGCTGTCGCCGGCGGCGATGATCAACCTGCTGGGCGAAGCGGACGCCACCGGGCGCCCGGTTATCAACGGTATCGCGGCGGCGATGGCCATAGCGGGGGTCTGTGTCCATATCTATGGCAAAGCGGAGGTGAAGCCCTTCCGCAAAATGGGTCATGTGACCATCCTCGATCGGGATACTGAGGCTGCCAAGCAGAAGGCTACCGAGGTTCGGTCGCTGATTACCATTTCAGGAGAGCACCATCCATGAGTAATCCACAAGTCGGCATCATCATGGGCAGTGATTCGGATCTGCCGGTCATGCAGGAGGCGGCCAAGGTGCTGCAGGAACTGCAGGTAACTTATGAGATGACCATCGTCTCCGCCCATCGCACCCCTGCACGACTCTATGAGTACGCCAGGAATGCGCGTGATCGCGGTCTGCAGGTAATCATTGCCGGTGCCGGCGGCGCGGCCCATCTTCCGGGCATGGTGGCCGCCATCTCACCGCTGCCGGTGATCGGTGTGCCGGTCAAGACCTCAACCCTCAACGGCGAGGACTCTCTGCTCTCGATCGTGCAGATGCCGCCAGGCGTCCCGGTGGCCACGGTGGCGATCAATGGCGCCCGCAATGCCGGCATTCTGGCGACCCAGATCCTGGGTACTGCCGAACCCGAACTGCTGGATCGAGTGGCTGCTTTCAAACAGGCACTGGAAGCGATGGTGATGGGCAAGGTGGCGAAGTTGGAGTCTGAGCAGCAGACGTGATTTGTTCTCTTCACCGGATCAGTTGAGCAGCGGTGAATTCGGGTTAATGTTTCTGCTCTTCCAATGTGCACATGATGGGGGGCAGGAAGCTTTCCAACGGTCTGGGGCGCTCGATGCCATGCCCCTGTCCGTAATCGACACCGATCAATTTCAGTAGATCCAGTATCTCATCGTTCTCCACATACTCTGCCACGGTCTTGATCTGCATGGTGGTGGCTACCTCCTGAATTGCCTTGACCATGGCGTAGTTGACCGGGTCATCGACAATGTCCTGAATGAAGCTGCCGTCGATCTTTAAATGGTCCACCGGCAGGTGCTTGAGGTAGCCGAAAGAGGACATACCGCTGCCGAAATCATCGAGGGCGAAGCGGCAGCCGAGTTGCCGGATGCGCTGGATAAAGAGCTGTGCTTGTTGCAGATGCGTGATGGCGGTGGTCTCGGTAACCTCAAACAGCAGCTGTCCCGGATGGGTCAGGGTGCTGCAGAGCATGTCGAAGAGCTCGTCAAGAAAGCCCGGATCGGTCATCGACTGGGCGGAGAGGTTGATGGAAGCGAGCCCGGTATAGTGGCTCTCGTTAAGCCACTTCAGGGTCTTGTGGATCACCATCCGGTCGAGTTCGATCATCAGGCCGTAGCGTTCTGCCGCAGGAATGAAGGCGCCGGGCAGGATCAACTCCCCGTCCGATGGGCTCAGTCGCAGCAGGACCTCGATATGGTCGTCTTCCACGATCTGCTGGTTGAGAGCGATGATGCGTTGGCCATAGAGGATGAAGAGATCCTCATCCAGGGCCTGTCGGATGCGCGATACCCATTGCATCTCGCCGAAGCGCTGCTCGATGGCCTTGTCATCTTCCGCATAGAGGTGGACCCGGTTACGGCCTTCGTCTTTGGCCGCATAGCAGGCGCTGTCGCCCGCGCTCAAAACCTGGGGCAGGGCGCTGAAGCTGGCGTCAAAGGCGACGACACCGATGCTCACGCCCAGGGTGAAGGGTTTGTCTTCCCAGGTGAAACGGAAATCGCGAATGGCATTGCGCAACTCTTCGGCCAGGAGCAGTGCCCGCTCCGTTGGGCAATTCTCGAGCAAAATGGCAAACTCATCGCCGCCAAGCCGCGCCACCGTATCGTTGCGGCGCGATGTCTGATTGATCAGCTCGGCAATCTGTTTCAGCAACTCGTCCCCGGCGATGTGGCCACAGGTGTCGTTGACGACTTTGAACTGATCCAAATCGAGATACATCAGAGCATGGCTGGTAAGGTCACTGCGGGTGCGCTCCAGGGCGGCCTGTAACCGGTTCTCGAATTCGAGCCGGTTGATCAGGCCGGTGAGGGCGTCGTGAGTGGCTTGCCAGGAGATGCGGTGGCTCAGCTGATGGGACTCGGTGATGTCACGCATTACCAGGACATTACCCTCCTCTTCGCCATCGCGTCCGGTGATGATTGAGATCGACAACTGCACCACCCGCTCGCCGTCATCCTGGCACTCCAGTCGTAGCGGGTCCCGATTCAGAACGGCTATCTCCTCGGCATCAAAGCTACGGTCTTCCGGTAGGGCGATCCTGGCGCCATCCTCGATCCCGCTCAGCTTGAGAACTCTGCCCAAGGGGTGTCCCAGGACATCGGCCATCTGCCAGCCGGTGAGGTTCTGGGCCGTCTGGTTCAATGCCTTGATAAGCCCCGAGGGGTTGGTGGTGATAACGCCTTCGCTGATGGAAGAGAGGGTGATCTCCGCCAACTCCTTGCTCTGCTTCAACTCCTGCACTCTGGCCTGAACTTCGTATTCGAGTCGTCCCTTGGCGGCACGCAGTTCGGTTTCCGCCATGTCTTTCTGTCGTTGGTTGCGCAGAATCAGCCAGTTCATGACCAGACTGGAGAGTAAAAAGAGGGTGAAAATGAGCAGTACCTGTGTCACGACTGAGGCGGTGTGGTTTTCAAACAACCCTGGGTCGACAATGTCGACCAGTCTCCAGCGGGTGGTCGGGATACGTTTGTCTGCGAGGATACGGTTATGGTCAGTTTCCGAGAGTAGGATAGAGCCATGGTCGGCGATCTCTTGCAGATCCCCTTGTTCGGTGACCTCGATCAGGTTTGGGGTGTCCACGTTGAGCAATAGCAGTTGATGGCCGGGGCGGTGGGAGTTTCGCAGCCGCTCAACCAGTCCTGAGGTATCGAAACTGGCAAAGAGTGCATAGCCCGCCGGTTGATCAACATGCACGATGACATCGTAGTGGGAGGCCCTGGGATTGGAGTGAATCTGTAGCAGATGATCCATGCCGGCAGCGAAATCGAAGATATCGTGCCGCGATCGCTGGTCGATCACTTCACTCCCGTTGTTGACCAGGAGGTCACCGCTCGGTGAGGCGATGGTGAAGGTCAGCGCATCGGGGAAGTAGCCATAGATACGCCGCTCTATTTCCGTCACCAGCGTGGGGGAGTCGGGAGTCTGGACCACACTATTGAGGGTTTCGCCCTCAAATTCCGAAAAGAGGCTAAGCAGGCGGCGTTTCTCATCGATTACATCGATGATCTGGCTGGCCACAATGTCCACCGTATTCTCTGCTAGTGTGAGGTGATAGTGACGGAAACTCCCGATACGCTGGCTGGACATTATCGCCAGCAACAGCGCGATCAATAGCAGAAAGAACCCGATGAACAGGCTGGGACTGACAATTGATTTCACATGATTGGCCATAGGCTCTGGTCGTTTATCCGTATTTATTAAGGCCACCTCTACTACTGGGGGCTTGATATTTCTGTCGGCCGTGAAGAGGAAAGATTTAAGACAAAATACTGAACTGCTTGAAATTCTGTGGTTTCTACCCCATTTCAGGGGTATTCAGAACCTATTTGGAGTCTTGCCATGCGAATGGACAAATTGACCAGTAAATTCCAGATGGCCCTGGCGGATGCCCAGAGCCTGGCCGTGGGACGCGATCACCAGTTTATTGAACCTGTGCATCTGATGTCTGCCATGCTGGACCAGGAGGGAGGCACAGTCCGTCATCTGCTGACCCAATCCGACGCCAACGTCAACCAGTTGCGCTCTGACCTGAGCGCGGCCATGGAGCGGGTGCCCAGTGTCGAGGGCGCGGCCGGTGATCTGCATATCTCCAATGACCTGGGACGTCTGCTCAATCAGACCGATAAATTGGCGCAAAAGCGCAACGACCAGTACATCTCCAGTGAGCTCTTCGTGCTCGCCGCCGTGGAAGAGAGGGGCGAACTTGGCGAGATGCTGCGCAAAGCGGGTGCTGACAAACAGTCCCTGGAACAGAGCATTGAAAAGGTCCGTGGCGGGCAGAAGGTGGACGATCCCAATGCAGAGGATCAGCGTCAGGCGCTGGAGAAATACACCATCGACCTCACCGAACGGGCCGAACAGGGCAAACTCGACCCGGTGATCGGCCGTGACGATGAGATCCGCCGTACCATTCAGGTGCTGCAGCGGCGCACCAAGAATAACCCGGTGCTGATCGGTGAACCCGGCGTCGGTAAGACTGCCATCGTCGAAGGGCTGGCCCAGCGCATCATCAACGGTGAAGTGCCAGAGGGGCTGAAAAGTAAGCGGTTACTATCGCTGGATATGGGCTCACTCATAGCCGGCGCCAAGTTTCGCGGTGAGTTCGAGGAGCGCCTCAAAGCGGTACTCAACGATCTGGCCAAACAGGAGGGGCAGATCATCCTCTTCATCGATGAGCTGCACACCATGGTCGGAGCCGGCAAGGCGGAAGGCGCCATGGATGCGGGCAATATGCTGAAACCAGCGTTGGCGCGGGGTGAGCTCCACTGCGTCGGCGCCACCACCCTGGATGAGTATCGGAAATACCTCGAGAAAGACGCCGCCCTGGAGCGACGTTTCCAGAAGGTGCTGGTGGACGAGCCGAGCGTAGAGGACACCATCGCCATCCTGCGTGGCCTCAAGGAGCGCTATGAGTTGCATCATGGGGTGGATATCACGGACCCGGCCATCGTGGCGGCCTCCACCCTCTCCCATCGCTACATCACCGATCGCCAGCTTCCCGACAAGGCGATCGACCTGATCGATGAGGCGGCCTCCCAGATCCGCATGGAGATCGACTCCAAGCCGGAGGAGATGGACCGCCAGGAGCGACGCCTGATCCAGCTCAAGATCGAGCGTGAGGCCCTCAACAAGGAGACCGACGAGGCTTCCAAGAAGCGTCTGTCAGATCTGCAAGCGCAAATCGAGCGGCTGGAACGGGATTTCTCCGACCTGGATGAGATCTGGAAATCGGAGAAGGCCGCCCTGCAGGGCACTACCCACATCAAGGAGTCCCTGGAACGGGCACGTCTGGAACTGGAGACCGCCCGTCGTGCCGGTGATCTGACACGTATGTCGGAGCTGCAGTACGGCCGTATCCCGGAGCTGGAGCGGGAACTCGATATGGCTACCCAGGCCGAGATGCAGGAGATGAAGCTGCTGCGCAACAAGGTTACCGAGCAGGAGATTGCCGATGTGGTTTCCAAGTGGACCGGTATTCCCGTCTCAAAGATGCTCGAAGGCGAGCGGGACAAGCTGTTGCGCATGGAAGAGGCCCTGAGCAAGCGGGTCATCGGACAGGAAGAGGGAGTACGCGCCGTCAGCGATGCGATCCGTCGCTCACGGGCCGGGCTCTCCGATCCCAATCAGCCCAACGGCTCTTTCCTCTTCCTCGGGCCGACGGGCGTGGGCAAGACCGAGCTGTGCAAGGCCTTGGCCGAATTCCTCTTCGACACCGAAGAGGCGATGATCCGCATCGACATGTCGGAGTTCATGGAGAAGCACTCGGTGGCCCGCCTGATTGGTGCGCCTCCGGGCTATGTGGGTTATGAAGAGGGTGGTTACCTGACCGAAGCGGTGCGCCGCCGGCCCTATTCGGTGATCCTGCTCGACGAGGTGGAGAAGGCTCACCCCGATGTCTTCAACGTGCTGTTGCAGGTGCTCGATGATGGACGCCTGACCGACGGTCAGGGGCGTACGGTCGATTTCCGCAACACGGTGATTGTGATGACCTCCAATCTAGGTTCGCAGGTCATCCAGGAGATGACTGGCGAGGAGCGTTATGAAGAGATGAAGTCGTCGGTGATGGAGACGGTGCGGCAGAATTTCCGCCCAGAGTTCATCAACCGGCTCGACGAGATCGTGGTCTTCCATCCTCTGGCGAGTGAACAGATACGCGCCATTGCAGCGATCCAGATCGGCTATCTGCATCAGCGTCTGGCTGACCATGATATGGCGCTGGAGGTCACGGAGGCTGCGCTTGACCGTTTGGGTCTGGCCGGTTTCGACCCGGTCTACGGTGCACGGCCGCTCAAGCGTGCGATCCGCCAGCAGTTGGAGAATCCACTGGCGCAGGAGATCCTCTCTGGGCGGTTCGGACCCGGCGATACCATCCAGGTGGAGGTGGCCGGTGATGGGTTGAGTTTCAGCAAGCGGCAGGGTGTGAGTGCCGCTTAACAGGATCCAATCTGCAATTTATCGCAAATGGCCTCTAGGGTGCGGCAAGCCGCACCCTATTGGGATGCAAGCGCCAGATAGTGACGATGCATCGCTTCGGTGGCCTCGATCAGGCTTTGCAGGCTGCCATTGTTTTCAATCACATCATCGGCACCGCGTAGCCGGGTCTCCCGGTCGACCTGAGCATCGAGGATCTGTCGGATCTGGGTTTCGCTCAACGCGTCACGTGTGGCGACACGCTCGATCTGCAAGGCTGGATCGCAGTCCACCACCAACACCCGGTCAGCCAGGGTGCTTTGACCGGTTTCGAACAACAGTGGGATGACCAGCACGGCATAGGGTGCGCTTTGGCTCGCCAACCACTCTTCCATTGCCTGTCGAATACGAGGATGCAGGATCGCTTCGAGGCGTGCTCGCTCATCCGGCTTGTCGAACACGAGATCGCGAAGTGCGACGCGATCCAGGCGGCCGGTGTTGTCGACCAGATGCTCGCCAAAGGCGGCTTGAATCTCCGCCAGTGCGGGAGCGCCTGGTTCCACCAATTGGTGAGCCAGGAGATCGGCGTCAATGACCGGTACACCAAGGTTTTCCAGATGACGGGAAACTGCGCTCTTGCCACTGCCGATCCCGCCCGTGAGGGCAACCACCAGCATCACATCAGCCCGGACCAGCGCAGATAGGCTTGATTGATCTGGTCGCCCCACATCAGGCTGATCCAGCCGGCAGCTGCCAGGTAGGGCCCAAAGGGGATTGGAATGTTTCTATCGCGACCCCGTAACAGTATCAGGGAGACGCCGACGACAGCGCCCACCAGGGCAGATAGGAGAATGATCTGGGGCAGATACTGCCAGCCCAGCCAGGCACCTAACATGGCCAGCAGTTTGAAGTCGCCATAGCCCATCCCCTCCTTGCCTGTAAGGCGTTTGAAGAGCTGGTAGACGCTCCAGAGGGAGAGGTAACCGGCTACAGCGCCGATGACGGCTGTCTGAGTGTCGGCGAAGATGCCCTGGAGGCTCAGCAGCAGTCCAAGCCAGAGGAAAGGCAGCGTGATGTTGTCAGGCAGCAGTTGTACATCGAAATCGATCATGGACAGGGCAATGAGTGCCCAGGTGAGCAACAAGGCGCCTGCGGTCGCCCAGGAGAGGCCGAAGTGCATGGCAACGGTAAGGGAAAGCAGACCCGTGACCGCTTCGATGATCGGATAGCGTGGGCTGATCGGGTTGTGGCAGTTCGAGCATCGTCCCCTGAGCATCAGCCAGCTGATGACAGGAATGTTCTCCCAGGGTTTGATTTTGTGTTGACACGATGGGCAATGAGAGGCGGGGCGGTTCAGATTAAAGGGGGCCGCTGGTGCTTCCCCGGGTTGTCCCAGGTGTTCAAGGCAATCTTGGGTCCACTGGGTTTCCAGCATCTTCGGCAGGCGATAGATGACCACATTGAGGAAGCTGCCGACAGCCAGCCCCAACAGTAGTGAAGCAACAGGGAGCAGCCAGCTGCTTTGCGAGACATAGTCGAGGTATGACATGGATCAGTGTCCTGTCCGTTAAATAGAATGTATTTCAGCGTGACAGGGCACTGCTTGTAACGGAGGCTTTAACCCCCCATGACGGCCGAACCCATCTTGAAGATCGGCAGGTACATGGCGATGACGAGGCCACCGATCAGGGTGCCCAGGACAACCATGATCAAGGGCTCCATCAGACTGCTCATGGCGTCAACGGCGTTGTCCACCTGTTCTTCATAGAAGTCGGCGACCTTGGCCAGCATGTCGTCCAGTGAGCCGGACTCCTCGCCGATGGCAACCATCTGCAGCACCATGTTGGGGAATAGATTGCGTTGTTTCATAGCCAGCTGCAACGACTGGCCAGTGGCGACATCTTCCCGCATACGCAGTACTGCATCCCCATAGAGGACATTACCCGTTGCGCCGGCCACCGATTCCAATGCCTCGACCAGGGGTACACCTGCAGCGGACATGGTGGAGAGGGTTCTGGCGAAACGAGAAATGGCGGATTTGTGCAGGATGGCGCCAATGACGGGTACTTTGAGCAGTATCTTGTCGATGGTCTGTCGAAATGTACGAGATCGTCCCTGGAACAACCCCTCGAACTGGGGAATAACGAAGATCATGATAACGGCCGTCACGATGATGGCGACCACGATAACCGCTGCCGGATAGAACATGGCTTTCTTGATCTTGCCTTTGATCGACTCCGTCTTCTCCTTGTAGGTGGCGATTTTGTGCAGAAGATCTTCGAGCACACCGGCGTGTTCACCGGCGCGTACCAGGTTGACAAAGAGGTCATCGAAATAAAGCGGGTGTTTTTTCAGTGAGTCCGCCAGTGAGGTGCCGCCCTCAACATCGCCCTTGATGTTTAAAATGAGCTCCTGCATGGAGGGGTTTTCGTGGCCACGTCCGACGATTTCGAACGACTGCACCAGCGGTACACCGGCTGCCATCATGGTCGCCAGTTGCCGGCTGAAGATGGCAATGTCGCCACTGGTGATCTTCTTCTTTCGATTAGAGAAGATCGAGGTGGCTTTTTTCCTGATTTTAAGTGGATTGACGCCCTGTCGCCGAAGGTCGGCGCGTGCCATGGCTACATTGGTGGCGCGTGTCTCGCCTGAGATACGGGACCCTTTCTTGTCCGTGCCTTCCCAGGTATAGACAGAGGATTTTGGCTGATGTTTCTTCGGTGGAGGTGCCATGGGCTAGTCCTTGGTTACCCGGTTAAGTTCTTTGAGGCTGGTGATACCCTGCATCACCTTTCGCAGTCCAGATTTCCTGAGGCTGTAGACACCCTCTTCCTCGGCTTGCTTTTCCAACTGAATGGACGTGCCACCCTCCATGATGATCTTTCCCATTTTTTCTGAAACGGGCATCACCTGGAATATACCAACTCGACCTTTGTAGCCGTTGGTACACAGGTCACATCCTACTGGTTTGTAGGTGGTGAAACCGGTGGCGATATCCTCCTCAGTGAATCCCTCTTCGCGCAGCGCCTCTTTCGGTAGTGGGTCGGGCGCCTTGCAGTGCTCACAGAGTCGCCGGGCCAGACGTTGGGCCATGATCAGCAACACTGATGAGGCGATATTGAAGGGGGGGATACCCATGTTTGCCAGGCGGGTCAGTGTCTGCGGCGCGTCATTGGTATGCAGGGTGGAGAGCACCAGATGGCCTGTCTGGGCCGCTTTCACGGCGATCTCAGCGGTCTCCAGGTCTCGAATCTCACCGACCATTACGATGTCCGGATCCTGACGCAGGAAGGCGCGCAGGGCCTCGGCAAAAGTCAATCCCGTCTTCGGATTGGTATTCACCTGGTTGATGCCGGCGACCTGGATTTCGACCGGATCCTCTGCTGTCGAGATGTTGACCTCTGGCTCGTTGAGCAGATTCAGTGCAGTGTAAAGACTGACGGTCTTACCGCTACCGGTTGGGCCAGTTACCAGAATCATTCCGTAGGGTTTGTAGATGGCCTCCATGAAGGCCTTTCGTTGTTCCTCCTCGAACCCCAGGGCCTCGATGCCCAGCTTGGCACTGGCGGGGTCGAGGATACGCAGGACGATTTTTTCACCATACAGGGTCGGGCAGGTGTTGACACGAAAGTCGATGGAACGCGTCTTCGACAGTTTCATCTTGATGCGCCCATCTTGCGGAATACGCCGCTCGGCGATGTTCATGCGCGACATGACCTTGATGCGGCTGGAGAGGCGGTTAGCAAGATTCGACGGAGGATTGGCCACCTCATGCAGCATGCCATCCTGCCGATAGCGAATGCGATAGGTGGTTTCGTAGGGTTCGAAATGGACATCCGAGACGCCCTGATTGATGGCATCGAGGAGAATCTTGTTGATGTACCGGACAACCGGCGCTTCATCCACATCCAGGTTGTCGTCTCCGCCCTGCTCCTCGTCGCCGGTGGAGATGTCCAGATTATCCAGATCGGCGTCCAGCAGATCATCCATAGCGGTCTCTTGGTCTTCGAGCACCTTATCGATGATTTTGGTCAGCTTCTCTTCTTCGACCAGGATGGCCTCGGAGGCAAGTCCGGTGCTGAAGCGGATCTCATCCAGTCCCTGGTGGTTGGTTGGGTCGGAGACAGCGAGGAATAGCCGGTTGCCGCGCTTGAACAGGGGCAGCGTATGGTGTGTGCGAACCAGTTTTTCCGCTACCAGCTCTCGGGGTAGAACATCCAGGTCGATGACGTCGAGGTCGAAAATGGGAACGCCAAAGCCGCGCGAGGCGGAGAGTGCGATATCCAGACTGTTGAGAATCTTATTGGCGACCAGGTGGGTGACGAAATGGGTCTTCTTCTTGAGTGAGTCCTCAAAGGCCCTCTGCGCCTGCTCTTCTGTCAACAGGTTATCTTGAATCAGGCAGCGGGCAAGGCCACTGAGATTGATCTGGGGTTTCGTGGTTGCCATGCTAATGAATCACAGAAATGGGCGGGTGGGTGTTCACGCTGAATTGTCGCGTCAAAGTACTGGCCCTCAGGCTTGTCCGCTGGATAACGGGCAAAAAATAGTCAAAAAATATAACGTTAGCTTCGATACTCTACAATCTTATTGAGAAATATAGCGCCACAGACCTGCCTGATCAATGCGTATTCGATGGTTTCAGTCGTACTACTTTGTAAACGTTTGCACGTCGGCGGTATGCCCGATAGGCGTGACAGTGATGGTATAGCTCGTCGCTGTGGCTGTGACCGCGTAGTTGTATTCGTCCCGATCGCCGTCTGGCTTCCAGCCCAGAACGCCGGTTTCCAGGGTCTTCGTGCCTGATGGTTCCCATTTCAGACCATCTAATGCAGCGTAGCCTGCAGCCATGTTGTCAAGCCGGTAGTCTTCTACAGCGATGCGCAAGGGTTCGATATTGGCTCGGGCTGTCGCCTGCCGGCCTGTGGTGATATAGCCTTTATAGGCGGGGATGGCGAGCATGGCGAGGATGGAGAGAATCGCCACTACGATCATCAGCTCAACCAATGAATATCCGCTCGATCTGACTTTCATTGTTTCTTTCCACTGAAAATGCCTCACCCGGCCATCATGCAGGATGACCGGGTGAGGACGAGATTAAAAGCTATTAATCATTCTGGAGTGTAAGTGACATCTGCCATGAAGGTGTCATTGGGATAGTCAGTTGCTGCAGTACCAGGAGCAACACCACCTGCATGAATGGTGACGGCAGTGGCTGGATTGTTAACCGGGCATCCACCAGTCAAGCCAGCGATGTATACAACACCTGGTGTGCTGCCAGTACCGGCTACGAAAGCAGCTTCAGCAGCTTCATTACCAATGGCCCTTTTATTACCTTCGTTCAGCTCGGTAATGATTCCGGTGCAATCACCGCCAGCGGCGATTTTGGCGGATTCAGCTTTGACCATGCGGTGGGCTGAATCGAAGTTGTCCACGTAAGTTTTGACCTTGGCGGTCTTGATGTAGTTGGTGTAAGCAGGAATAGCGATGGCTGCCAGGATGGCGATGATGGCCACCACGATCATCAGTTCGATAAGGGTAAAACCAGACTGTTTTTTCATGGGTAAAGGCTCCGTTTTCAAGTGAGTGCCTGTGTTGTCGGCGTTGGTCGTTGAAACTTTAGCCCGAATTTTCACGGGGTTACTCAGGGAAATGCAGGCGTTGTGCCAATTGTCTCCTGAGGTGCATTTTACATCCGACAATTTCTTAATAAAGATTTAAGAATCAGGTAGTTATTTTTCTTTATCAGCAACCAATTGGGCGTATGGGGCTCAGACGGCCCTGGTCTGTTGAAAAAGCTTTCTGACTATCAGCGTCAAATAGTGACAAAATTTGTCACTTCAGGATTGAATATTTTTTGTTAAATGTGCTGTTGTGAGGCGTACAGGGGCAAAAAAATGTGGGCCTGATCTTTGTATTGTGAAGAGCTTCACGTTTTCAGTGTCATGGCGTCACTCAATGCCAAGCTTCTCCAGGCGGTAACGGAGTGAGCGCAGCGACATGCCGAGTTTTTTGGCGGCTGCTGTGCGATTCCAGCGGGTCTCATCCAGTGCCTTGATGATCGCCTCGCGTTCTACCTCTTCCATCATGTCGCCAAGCGGTTTGTTCTCTGTTGGCGTTTGGCTGCTGGCGGGTGTGTGTTCCGGCAGTTGCAGATCCTCGGCGTGCAGGCTCTCTCCTTCGAACAGGGTGACTGAGCGCTCGAGGATGTTCTCCAGTTCGCGGATGTTGCCCGGGAATGGGTAGGTTTTCAGGCGTGCCAGGGTGGTACCGGTTATCTTGGGTTTCTTGATGCCGTTCTGGCGCGAGAGTCGGGTTAGAAAGTGTTGGGCAAGCAGCGGGATGTCCTCGGTACGCTCGCGCAGCGGTGGGAGCGGTAGCTCGATGACATTGATGCGATAGAAGAGGTCCTGGCGAAACTCGCCATCCTCGACCAGTTGTGCCAGTTGTTTGTGGGTGGCGCTAATGATGCGGACATCGACCGGGATCTCCTTCTGGCCGCCGACCGGACGTACCTTTTTTTCCTGGATGGCCCGCAGCAGCTTGACCTGCATATGCAGGGGGAGGTCGGCAATCTCGTCGAGGAACAGGGTGCCGCCGTCTGCACTCTGGAAGAGACCCTCCTTGTCGCTGCTGGCACCGGTGAAGCTGCCCTTCTTGTGGCCAAAGAGCTCGCTCTCCATCAACTCCTGGGGTATGGCGCCGCAGTTGACGGCCACGAAAGAGTGGTCGGCGCGGGGCCCCTGCTGATGTATCAGGCGCGCGGCAAGCTCCTTGCCGGTGCCCGATTCGCCGCTGATATAGACCGGCGCCTGGCTTCGGGCCAGCTTGGCGATCAGCTGGCGTACCCGATCCATGGAGGCAGATGTGCCCAGCAGTGCGATCGGTTCGGTCGAGCTTGTGGACTTAGTACTGGGGCGCTTTTCCTCGGTTTTTCCGAGTCTGATCGCCTTCTCCACCAGTTTGCGCAGCACGTCCAGATCCACCGGCTTGGAGACGAAATCGAAGGCGCCGGCCTTCAGCGCTTCAATGGCCGACTCCATGTTGCCGTGGGCGGTGATCATGGCCACCGGCAACTCGGGAAACTGATGGCTGATATGGCGTACCAGGTCGATACCGTTGCCATCGGGCAGGCGCATATCGGTGAGGCAGAGATCGAAATGCTGGGCTTCCAACAGCTGGCGGGCGGCGCCAAGATCGAACACCGATTGCGCATTGATACCCATGCGTAGCAGCGTGATCTCCAGCAGTTCACAGATGTCGGGTTCGTCGTCAACGATGAGTGCCAGCGGCTGTGTCATCAGGCCTTACCTTCGGGTGTCCAATGGTCGAAGTGAAGTCTAAAACAGCTGCCGCCTGTGGGACCAGGGATATACTGCAATCGGATACGATTGATCTCGCACAGCTCCTTGGAGATATAGAGGCCCAGGCCGGTTCCGTTGTTGCGAGTGGTAAAGAAGGGCTCGAAGATCTGCTTGGCCACTTCGGGCTCGATGCCGGGTCCATTGTCGAGGATATCTACCACCGGGTGGTCATACTCCTGGATTATCCCGCCAACGATGCGTAGCTCCAGGTGGCTTGGGTCGTCGACGGCTTCGCGGGCGTTGTTGCACAGATTGTTCATCACCTGGCGAAGCTGTTCTGGGTCGGCGATGATGCTGCAGTTTTCGGGCTCTATCTGGGTGTGCAGCGTGCTCTGGGAGAATCCCTGGTTCTTGACCAGTTCGAGTGCCAGTTCCTGGAACCAGGGTTTGAGACGGATAGGCATGGGGTTGCTTTGGTTTCTGCGCGAGATCTGCAGCACGTTCTCGATCACCTGATTGACCCGCTCGGAGTTGGTCCGGATGATCTCGGTGAGCCGCCGATCGGCCGGATTCAGGTCCGGGGATTCGCCAAACAGCTGGCTGGCATGGCTGATGGCGCCCAGCGGATTGCGTATCTCATGGGCGATGCTGGCGGTGAGACGTCCCAGCGAAGCCAGTTTCAGCTGCAGCGCCTCCCGCGTGATTTGCGATGTGTCCTCAAGAAATATCAGTAGATCCCCCTCGTTGCGACTGCCCAATGGATTGAACTGGGCCTTCAACTCCGTTCCCTGATGTGGCGCCTGGAAGGGTTCTGGGTCATAGGTCACATCTTTGCGCCACCGTTGCAAACGGCGATAGAGCTCGGGGGAGGCGGCCTGCAGGGTACTGCCGACCGCTGCGGCGGGCATGCCAAGCAGATGCCAGGCAGGATTGTTGATCATCAATATCCTGGTGTCTGCATCCAGTACCAGGACCCCGGTGCGCATGTGTTGGATGACATAGTCGTTGAGCTTGGCCATATGTCCCAGCTCATCGGCACGGGCCTTGGCCAAGGCCTCGCTTGCCCTTGCCCGTCCGCTGAGGACCAATGTCAGCAGTGCGGTGGCGAAAAAGACGGTGCCGAGAAACCCGGCCTGGGAGAAGCGTACGTCGGCGATGCCGTTGAAGTGGTTGAAGAGTTGCTCGGCAATCACTGCGAGTGAGGCCAGTGCGGCGAACAGCAGAGCCGCCCGACCACCCATAATCAGCGCGCCGCCGGTGATGGACACGGCAATCAGCATACCGATACCGCTGTGCACCCCGCCGCTGGCATGCATCATAAGTGTAATGGCCGCGATATCGACGAAGACAATGATGTAGGCTTGGTGCTCGGGCTCCGGGATACGCCAGTGCCAGAACAGAGCAGAAAGGATGGTCAGGGCGATATATAAGCTGCTGACAAAACCGAACAGCTGTGGCG
Source organism: Candidatus Thiodiazotropha sp. (assembly GCA_037384445.1). GTDB lineage: Bacteria > Pseudomonadota > Gammaproteobacteria > Chromatiales > Chromatiaceae > Thiodiazotropha. The sequence goes on along the minus strand of JARRNY010000008.1, from coordinate 6,950 downwards.
CCGACTGACCCAGGAAGTCAGGTCCTGAACCACTATAGAAGAGGTAGAGCAGGCCCAGGGCAACAATGATGCGATAGATCAGGAACAGTCGCAGGGAGTTCCAGTGCAGCGCCTCGGCCTGAATCAGGCGGCGGCTTTCGATCACCGTTTTCTGTTGCAGGCTGTCCCGGCGGTTGCGTAGGTTGTCCATCAGTCAGATGGCTTGTTCTGATTGGACGCCTTCAGGTGCGCCTTGCTGCAATAGAAGGCGTTTCCGCGTTGCAGCGCCTCTTCACGTGGAAGATGCAGGCCACAATGGGCGCACTGTACGCTGTCAACCGCTTTGGGCTTGGAGCGAGCGATCTGTTGTTGTCGACGCTGGCGGACCAGGTGGCGGATGATCAGGTAGAGTCCCCACAAGGCCAGACCGAGCAGGATGTATCTAAGTCCCATGAGAAGATTCTGTCCGGACCCGCTTTTTGGAATAATGCCTGTTAACAGGCCCTAGCGGCCAGCATAACAGAAGGCGGGATTTTTGTGATCTCCCGGTCCTGATTAGCGATTGTGCATTAACTTGCTTCCCATAAGGAGTGTTCGTCTTGAGTCTCAACATTCAGATCGCCCAGCTCAATTTTCTGGTGGGTGACATCGAAGGCAATGCACAACGCATCATCGAGGCCGCATCGGCGGCGGTCGGCGAGGCCGACATCATCGTCTTTCCAGAGTTGGCGCTGACTGGCTATCCCCCGGAAGACCTGCTGTTGCGGGATCATTTCATTCAGCGGGTGGAGCGGGCAGTGGCCACTATCCTGTCCCGGGTCAATGGGATTCATTTGGTCGTCGGCTACCCGCTGAGGCGTGGGGAGGGGCTCTGCAATGCGGCGGGTGTGTGGAGGGATGGCGAGATCGTTGCTGAGTATGCCAAGCATCTGTTGCCCAACTACAGCGTGTTTGATGAGAAGCGCTATTTCCTGCCGGGCCATGAAGCCGTCACCTTTGAGGTCGGTGGGGTGCGTATCGGTCTTACGGTCTGTGAGGATATCTGGCAGGCGGAGCCAGCAGCAATGAGCCGGGCGGCGGGGGCGCAACTGCTGTTGAATATCAACGCCTCGCCATTTCATATCGGCAAGGCGCCGGAACGCGAGGGACTGGTGCAACAGCGTGCCAGGGAGAACCGCTTGCCGATCGTCTATGCCAATCTGGTCGGGGGTCAGGATGAGCTGGTCTTCGATGGGGGTTCCTTCGTGGTCGACGCGGAGGGTGTGTTGCAGCAGCGACTCCCCTTCTTTGAAGAGAGCTTGACCACGGTCACGCTCGATACGGCCCAGTCGCCACCCGTCCCACTTGGTCAGGCAGTGATGGTGGAGACACAAGAGGAGCAGCGGGTGTATGAAGCACTGGTGCTGGGGGTGCGTGATTATGTGCGCAAGAATGGCTTCAATGGGGCCATCCTCGGACTGTCGGGCGGCGTCGATTCGGCGCTGACACTGGCTGTCGCTGTCGATGCCCTGGGGGCCGAGCAGGTGGAGGTGGTGATGATGCCCTCCCGCTATACCGCTGAGATGAGCAATCAGGACGCAGTCGCGGAGGCTGAGGCGCTTGGGGTCGAATACTGTTCGATACCCATCGAGCCGGCCTTCAACGCCTTTCTCTCCATGCTGGAAGCGGAGTTCGCCGGTAAGCCGGTCGATGTCACCGAGGAGAATATCCAGGCCCGCTGCCGTGGCATTATTCTTATGGCGATCAGTAACAAGAAGGGGCGAATTCTTTTAACCACCGGCAATAAAAGCGAGATGTCGGTGGGTTATGCGACCTTATATGGCGACATGGCGGGCGGTTTTGCACCGATCAAAGATGTGCCCAAGACCCTGGTCTATCGGCTCTGCGCCTACCGCAATGGGATCTCACCGGTGATCCCGCAGCGGGTTCTCGAACGGCCGCCGTCAGCGGAACTGGCTCCCGATCAGCAGGATAGCGATTCATTGCCTGATTACGCCATCCTCGATGGCATACTGGAGCGTTATGTAGAGCAGGACCAGGGGATCGAGGAGATCGTGGTTGCCGGTTATGATGCGGACACGGTGACGCGAGTGGTCCGCATGGTCGACCGCAACGAATACAAACGGAGGCAGGCTCCGCCTGGGGTCAAGATCACCAAGCGCGCCTATGGGCGGGATCGCCGCTACCCGCTGACCTGGGGTAAGGGGTACTAGTATAGGACACCACACTAGCCTGGTAGCGTGTAGATTGGACGGCATTGGTGGTGGGGCGTTAAACTCCCCGAACTCGATTAGAAAATCAAAAAATTCATCATCTGGAGCTGCGTCGATATGAAGAAAGTGGTAGCAATCATCAAGCCGTTCAAGCTGGAGGACGTCAGGGAGGCGCTTTCCGAAGTGGGCATCACCGGTATGACGGCGACCGAGGTGAAGGGCTTCGGACGACAGAAGGGCCACACCGAACTCTATCGGGGTGCTGAATATGTGGTCGACTTTCTGCCCAAGGTCAAACTCGAAATGGTCGTGGCCGGCGAGCAGGTGGATGCCTGTATCGACGCCATTACCAACGCTGCACGTACCGGTAAGATCGGTGACGGCAAGATCTTCGTCTCACCGGTGGAGCGGGTGATCCGGATTCGTACCGGCGAAGAGAACGAAGCGGCTATCTGAATCACATCCGCTCCGCTGGGGAGCGGAAGCGGACTATTCCTCGTCCAGATTCAGGGGTGACAGTAGGGTGGAGAGGATGCCGGAGTTTTCATCCTTTGCCACCGGCTGTTCCAGATTCCCCTTTTCCAGATTCAACGCCAGCACCCGCTGCGCATCCGCCGCTAGCTCTTTCAGGCCGAGGCGGGTGTAGGCATCGACCATGATTTCGAGCGCCTCTTTCACCGCATCCGTACGCTGAAAATTAGTAATCACCCGATTGGCCCGGTTGGCGGCGGCCAGGTAGGCGCCACGCTTCATGTAGTAGCGGGCTACATGGATCTGATACATGGCGAGGTTGTTGCGCAGATAGAGCATCCGCTGGCGAGCGTCAGCGGAGTACTTGCTGTCGGGGAAACGGCGTGCCAGCTCCGAGAAGTCATTGAATGAGGTGAGAGCCGCTCCGGCATCCCGCTGCGAGGGATCGGTTTCAATCAGTTTGGTCAGGATGCTGGTATTGCGATTGTAATTGGCCAGACCCTTCAGGTAATAGGCGTAATCCACATAGGGATTCTGCGGATAGAGTTTGATGAAACGGTCAGCGGCGGCAATGGCTGAGTCGGGTTCCCCGTTCTTGTAATGGGCATAGATGGTATCGAGCTGCGCCTGGGTCGCATAGGGGCCGAATGGGTAGCGGGCCTGCAGTCCGTTGTAGTATTTGATAGCCTGATCGTAGTCTTCGTCCATCATCGCCCCTTTGGCCTCCGAATAGAACTGGCTGGCGCTCCAGTCTTTCGTCTCGTCCTGCAGGTCGGGTACCGCGCAGGCAACAAGCAGGGGCAGCAGGAGTGCAAGTGTCAATAGATTACGAACGAGCATGGGTGGATCACGATTCCTGGGATAATGGTGTGAGGCGAGAGTATAACGGAAACCGGTTTCAGAGGGTTAACCATGGCGTCTGACCGGCAATCATCGGGTGAAGTTCAGCCGGTCGAGATAGAGGTGCCCCTGGAGTCAGCAGGTCAGCGGCTGGACCAGCTTCTCGCCGTATGCTGTCCCGACTATTCCCGTAGCCGGTTGCAGCACTGGATCAAAACCGGGCGGGTGTTGCTCGATGGCCGCAGTTGCCTGCCCAAACAGAAACTCCGTGGCGGCGAACGGATTCTGCTGCGTCCCGAGCTGGAAGCCGAGGTTTTCGATCAGGGCGAGGCGATGTCGCTCGATATCCTCTTCGAAGACGAGGCGCTGTTGGTGGTCAACAAGCCAGCGGGTCTGGTGATGCATCCGGCAGCCGGTAATCCCACGGGCACGCTGCTCAATGGCTTGCTGGCCTATCATCCGCCGCTGGCACAGGTGCCGCGTGCCGGTATCGTCCACCGGCTCGACAAAGAGACCAGCGGGCTGCTGGTGGTGGCCAAGACCCTGTCGGCGCAGAATGCGCTGGTGCGTCAGCTACAGGCGCGTAGTGTCAAGCGTGAGTATCGCGCGGTGACTCAGGGAGTGATGACCGCAGGCGGTACGGTGGATGCGCCCATTGCACGTCATCCGGTCAATCGGTTGCGCATGGCGGTGATCGACTCAGGCAAACCGGCGGTGACCCACTATCGTATATTGCAGCGTTTTCGCGCCCATACCTATCTGAAGGTCAATCTTGAGACCGGCCGTACCCATCAGATCCGGGTGCATATGGCCCATATCCGCTATCCCCTGGTTGGTGATCCGCTCTATGGAGGACGCCTCAAGCTGCCCCGTGGCGCCGGTGAGAAGCTGATCGAAACGCTGCGCAGATTCCGTCGTCAGGCGCTGCATGCGATGCGTTTGTCACTTGAGCACCCCTTGAGCGGGGAGCAGCTCTCCTGGGAGGCGCCCCTGCCTGAAGATATGCAGGGGTTGCTGGCGGCCCTCGAAGCGGACATGGCCGAATGATGACGCCATTGATTCCTGACTGGCCGGCGCCACCCCATGTGAGGGCTGTGATCACCACGCGCCGGGGAGGCATCAGCCGTGCGCCCTATGAGAGCCTCAATCTGGCGCAGCATGTGGGGGATGATCCGCAACATGTGATGCGCAACCGGCAACGGCTGCGTGAAGCCTGCGATCTGCCGAGCGAGCCCTTTTGGCTGCAACAGGTGCATGGCTGCCAGGTGGCCGACAGCGGTTCTGATCAAGCAGGCTGTGAGGCAGACGCTGTGTTGAGCCGGCAACCCGGCCAGGTCTGTGCCGTGTTGACAGCCGACTGCCTGCCGTTGCTGATCACCGACCGGGAGGGGCGGGAGGTGTGCGCCGTGCATGCCGGCTGGCGTGGGCTGGCCGCTGGCGTGGTGGAGTCGGCGGTATCCCGTCTGTCGAGTCCGCCGCAGGCGCTACTGGTCTGGCTGGGACCGGCGATTGGTCCTGATGCCTTTGAGGTGGGGGCGGAGGTGCGCGAGGCCTTCGTGAGCCAGGCGGCGGAAGATGAACAGGCTTTTCGAGGAAACAAGCAGGGCCGCTGGCAGGCCGATATCTACCGTTTGGCGCGTCTGCGTCTGCAACGTTTGGGTGTGGGTTATGTGGGGGGTGGCGAGTATTGTACCTGGAGCCAGTCTTCTCTCTTTTACTCCTACCGGCGCGAAGGCGTGACCGGTAGAATGGCCTCTCTCATCTGGCTGGAACAGGTGAGCACTGATAGCAATTGTGAGGATTGATTGATGGATTGGCAGATGTTGACGCTGGTGGGTGAAGATCAGCCGGGTATCGTGGCTCAGCTGACTGATGCGCTCTACCAGGGGGGCTTTAACCTGGGCGAGACCTCGATGATCCGCCTTGGCGGGAACTTCACCATCATGATGATGGTGGGTGGTGCCGGCACGGCGGAAACCTTATTGCCGCTGATCGAACCGGTGGCGCGGCAACTCAACCTGCAGATGCATCTGGATCCGATTCATGGCGCACTGCATCAGCATCGTGTGCCCAATTTTCAGGTGCGGGTGAATGGCGCGGACCAGGCCGGTATTGTGGCGCGTGTGACGGGTGCGCTCGCGGGTTGTGGTTTCAACATCCTCGATTTGGAGTCGGACGTGGTGGGCTCAGCGCAGCAACCGGTCTATATCATGACCATCCAGGGTTATTCGGATGCCACGCTGGAAGTGCTGGAGGCGGCACTCGATCCACTGAAGGCGCAGGATATCGATGTGCATGTCACTCCGGTCGAAACGCTGATCGGGTGAACTATGGCGATTCTGGAGATATTGAAACTGCCTGATCCCAGGCTGAAAGAGGTTGCTTTGGAAGTCGAGCAGTTCGACGATGAACTGCATGGCTTTATCGATGACCTGGAGGAGACGCGGCAAAACGGCCCAGCGGCCGTCGGTATCGCCGCCACTCAGGTGGGGCGCTTACAGCGCATCGTCATCATCGACTGTTCAAACACCCGCAAGCCGGTGCCGAACCACGGACGGCTGGTACTGGTGAACCCCGAGATCACCGAATGGGATGGTTTTGAACTGGGACGTGAGGGGTGCCTCTCGGTGCCTGACTACACTGGCAATGTGATTCGTGCCGAGCGCATCAAGCTTAAGGCGCAGGATGCCGATGGTGGCGAACTGAGCTTCGAGATGGAGGGGTACGAGGCCAGGGCCGTGCAGCACGAAGTTGACCATCTCGACGGCATCCTGTTTGTCGACCGCCTGGTCAGCCGGCGCACCGACCTGTTTCAACGCAAGGTCTATCGCAAAGGCGGCAAGGGGAAGGCTTAGCCACTGGCCAAGCGGATCTGAGAAGTGGATATCATGACCTATCTTCCTGCTCTGCTCGCGCTGCTGACAGCTGGCCTGATCTGGTTCTCCCGCCAATGCTTCAAGGCCAATCATATCGATTGGGGCTCACCTTGGCTGAACTGGGTGGACGGTTTCTGCCGACTCCTCTGCATGCGTTACCACCGTCTGCAACTCGTCGACTTGCCGCTGCCCGCTGAAGGTCCGGCCATTCTGGTGGCAAACCATATTTCGGGGCTCGATCCGCTGTTGATGATTGCCTGCAGCCGGCGTCCTGTACGATTTCTCATCGCACGCGAACAATATCGCCGTTTCGGACTGCAATGGCTGTTTCGGGCCGCAGGCTGTATTCCCGTTGACCGGCAGCGTTCGCCGGAGAAAGCGCTGCGCCAGGCCATCAAGGCGTTACGCGAAGGCGAGGTGGTGGCTCTCTTTCCCCACGGTAAAATTCATCTGGATAGCGATCCGCCACGCCGGACCAAAGCCGGTGCGGCGCGTCTGGCCGCGATCAGCAAGGCTCCAGTGGTTCCTTTGCATATCAGTGGCGCTGCCCGCGAGGGGCATGTGGTCGAGT
>JARRNY010000007.1:0-41791 GCA_037384445.1 Candidatus Thiodiazotropha sp. | reverse complement strand
ATATCGAGTGTCACTTCATCCAGCGTGCCATCGTGAAAAGCGGCGTAGATAGGTCGCAACGCTTCGGGGCATGCCATGTCCAGGGTTTGTTCCAGCCGCTTGACGGAAAAGCGCGAACGCCACTCATTTGCAGGTTCATCCGGTGGGGTAAAATTGCTTACGCATAGATCAATCTGTTTTTCCAGTTGTTGCTTGAATCCTTGGGTCAATTGATCGATCACCAGCGCTTTTACCGACTCCAGATCATCCCGCGTCGAGCTATGACACTCAACCGACCAGGCGCTGTAGCGTGCCAGGGCATAGATCATTTCACCAATGATCTTGCCGCGTGATTTATCGCTCTGGCTCTGGTATTGCTCATTCGCCACGTTCAAAAAGGCTTGGACACGCTCCAAGTGATCCTCTTCCCAGAAATCCCGTTTCAAAATACGGCTAAATTGATCAGCCTGCTGAGTTTCATCCATTGGTAAACAACTCCCTAGTGATTTGGCGTGGAAAGATTAATTGCCGCTTGTGAAAAGGCAAAATACTCATTGCATCCACCAGCTTCAATACTTTCTTTCGCCAGGTCGCTTAGCAATGCGATTAACACACTATTTCTGGAGCGCAAAGGCATCCTTGAGCGAGATGAAGAAAACCGCTACCTGGACCAGGAAGAGGGTGACGAAGATCCGATGCAGCAGGTGTTGGGTTGCTCGGTTAGCTACCGGATTGCCATCGGTCCTCAGCAAGGTATTTACGTTGTGATGGGTATTGTAGAGCGCAATCTTGTGAGGTGGTGCTGATTTATGCATGCATTGTCTGAGCTGAAGAATCAGTTCGAATACAATGGCGTAACAGGATTGATTTCAGGCCGAGAGTAACAGCGTAGATTGCGTCTGCTTCCGCTCAGTCGGATGTTTTAGTACGAGGTAAGTGCCGATGAGACAAGTATCATTCGTAGTGAGAAGTGCCCTAAAAATCAAACACTGTGGTTATCGCTTGTTGTTGTGCGGTGCATTGCTGGTATTGGCCGGCTGTAATAAAGGTGGCGGGAGTGACGATGGTGGGAGTGGTAACACCGCCGGTTTCACAGTCAGCACAGCATCCACAAGCGGTGGCAGCCTGTCGCCCAGCAGTCAAAGTGTGGACTTGGGTAATACCGCGAACCTAACCGTAACACCAGACAGCGGCTATGCCATCGCCGCGGTGACGGGCTGCAGCGGGAGCCTGAACGGTACCCTCTACACCACCGGCAGTATCACAGCGGACTGTACGGTCAGCGCCAGCTTTGTACAGACCTTCACCGTGAGCGCCAGCGCGGGCGCCGGTGGCAACATCAGCCCGTCCAGCTCCCTCATCAACGCCGGTTCGAGTACAGCACTGACGCTAACTCCAGACAATGGCTACGCCATCGATACGGTGACCGGTTGTGGCGGCAGCCTGAGTGGCACGACCTACACCACCGGCAGCATCACGGCGGACTGTACGGTCAGCGCCAGCTTTATACAGACCTTCACGCAAGCGAATTGTCCGGCCTTGGGGCCCGCAACGGGAAACCCGGTGCATGTATCCAATGTGAGTGAACTGGTGTCCGCGGTGAACAACGCTCAGTCGGGGGATGCCATTCTGTTGGCGGACGGGGTCTATGCGCTGAACGGTAACTACCTGTGGATTGCCTCACCCAATGTGGAGTTGCGCTCGGCCAGCGGAAACCGGGATGCGGTGGTGCTGGACGGCAACTATCAGAGCACTGAAATTGTCACCATTGCGGCTAACAATGTCACCGTGGCCGATCTAACGATTCGCGAGGCTTATACTCACCCTATCCATGTGGTAACCACTGGCGCGGATGTTACTGGGACCCTGATCTACAATGTGCACATCACCGATCCCAGGGAACAGGGTATCAAGATCAACCCGGGAACACCGGGCACCTATGTGGATGACGGAGTCATCGCCTGTTCCACCATCGAACTTACCGATACAGGGCGGCCGAATGTATCAGGCTGCTATACCGGCGGTGTGGATGCCCACCAGGCACGAGGCTGGGTGATTCGGGATAATGTGATTCAGGGCTTTTGGTGCGATACGGGGCTGTCCGAACACGGCGTTCACTGCTGGCGAGGTTGCCGGGATACGGTGGTGGAACGAAACCAATTCATCGACAATGCGCGAGGGGTGGGTTTCGGTTTGGCGACAAGTGGCACAGCGCGCACCTTCACGGATGACCCATGTCCTGGGGTCACGGGTTATGTGGGCCACTACGGCGGTATCGTGCGCAACAACTTTATCTTTGCGTCCGATCCTGATCTATTCAACTCATCCAGCGGCTTCGATAGTGGTATCAGTTTCTGGTCGGCCTGTAACGCCAAGGCGGTTCACAACACCGTCGTCTCCACCGGGAACAACTTTTCCTCCATCGAGTGGCGTTTCCCCAATTCGGTCAATATTGAAGTGGCGAACAACATCGTCACACACTCCCTGAATGCCCGTGACGGTGCAGTGGCGAGTTTGGTGGGAAATCTTGAAAATGCCTCACTCAGTCTATTCGTGAATGGTTCGACAGGAAATCTACATCTTGCTTCGGGAGCCAACTCCGCTATTAACCAGGGCGTAAGCCTGGCGCAAGGGTTGTGTACGGATGACATCGACGGCGATACTCGTGACGCCAATCCGGATGTGGGCGCCGACGAATACTGAGTGAAACAAACTACCAACTGTCACCGCCCCACGCAGAACGCGCTCTCGTGCCGATCCCTGCAGGATCTTGCCTTCCCGGATGAATTATTCGGGCTGGGGATTACCTTATTGCTTGTGGCGTCGTAGGGTCCGGGAATGGGCGGTTGCCTGACGGGAGCATTGCATTCAGGTTTTACGCTGAGGGTTGTGCGTCGCACAACAGGTTGGGTAATTCGGCAGAATCATCTACGCTCATATAGACCAATGTGAACCGGAAAATCCTAAGTTACCAACCAGGCCATAGATATTAATACACCCAGCCGTCGTGTGTTTTCTCACGGACTGCGTTATCAAAACTTGCTTCGGGAGTGCTTCAGCCGCTATTTTTAACAAAGCAATCAAGAATTAAGATCGGTCGTTTATGAATAAAAGAGCCTCGCCTTCATCCAATGATAAGATTCCTGTGATGGTTACGCGACAATTGCCGAAGGCGGTAGAGGAGCGACTGCTGCGGGACTATGAACCCAAGCTCAATGGGCAAGACAAAGTCTACACAAGCGATGAGATTCTTGAACACGCCCAGGGTGTCCAGGCCATCATTCCCTGTCACACCGAAAAGCTGACAGCGCAAGTCATCGCAAAATTGCCAGACAGTGTGCGCGCCATCTGTAGCTTCTCCGTGGGATACGACCACATCGATCTGGCCGCGGCACAAGCGCGGGGAATCATCGTCACCAACACGCCCGAAGTCCTCAGCGATGCCACCGCCGAGGTGGCGATGCTGTTACTGCTGGGTGCGGCCAGGCGCGCCTATGAAGGCGAACATGAAATCCGCACCGATAGCTGGGCCGACTGGAGCGCTACCTATCATCTTGGTCTGCAGGTGAGTGGCAAGCGGCTCGGCATCATCGGTATGGGACGCGTCGGTCAGATCATGGCCAGGCGGGCACGCGGTTTCGACATGGAGATTCACTACTACAATCGTAAGCGTCTGCCCCCCGAGCTTGAGGGCGATGCCATCCATTACGAGTCGGTGGAGGCGCTGCTTCCACACTGCCAGTTCCTCTCGATCCACTGTCCCGCTACGCCGGAGACCCATCACCTGCTCAATCGTGAGCGGATTGCCCTGTTGCCCGATGAGGCTATTGTGGTCAATACCGCACGGGGTGCCGTGGTAGACGATGAGGCGTTGATCGAGGCGTTGCAGTCGGGAAAGCTGTTTGCGGCCGGGTTGGATGTCTTCAATGGTGAACCGGCGATCGACTCCCGTTACCGCCAGTTACACAACGCCTTTCTACTGCCGCACATCGGCAGTGCGACTCGGGAAACACGAGATGCCATGGGTTTCCGGGCATTGGACAATCTTGACGCCATCATGAATGGCCAGGAGCCACGCGACAGGCTGGTGTAGTTGAGAGAGCTAACCCTTTCACTTCTACGCAATAAATTTGTTCCGGGTGACTATACTAATGTATTAATCCTGGCTCGGAGCCTGAATCCGGATGCCATAGACAACAATATCGACTACTGATCACGGTAGCACTACCCACCCTGGAGGACTGAAGCATGATCGAAGATAAACAAGAACCTGCTGTTGATGACTCTCAGGCCGATTCGGCTGTTCCGAGTCGGCGTAAATTTCTACAAGGCGGCATGGCGGTGGCCGCTGGAACTCTGGCAGCAGGTTTCCCAATGATCTCAACCGCCGCCAAACCCGTGGTGCTCAAGCTACAGGGCGCCTGGGGCGGTGGTATCTTTAAGGAGTTCGCTGTTGACTACGTACGGCGGGTCAATGAGATGTCCGCCGGTTCGCTCAAAATTGACTATCTGGATGTTGGCGCTGTGGTGAAGACCGCCGAGATCCAGACCGCAGTACACCGCGGCGTCATCGACGGCTCTCACCTGGTGACGGCCTACTGGTACAGTAAAAATCCGGCAGCGTCGCTTTTCGGTACTGGCCCCTGCTGGGGTTGGACCGCGAATCAAATGCTCGGCTGGATTCACTACGGCGGGGGCAAGGAGCTCTATGAAGAGCTGATGAGCGATGTGCTCAAACTCAATATCGTCGGTTTCTTCTCCGGTCCCATGCCGGCACAACCCCTTGGCTGGTTTCGCAAGGAGGTCAATGGGGTCGAGGATATGAAAGGCCTCAAATACCGTACGGTCGGTCTTGCCGCCAACGTCATGATGGAGATGGGCATGTCGGTGGTGCAGTTGCCGGGCGGTGAGATTCAGCCCGCCATGGAGCGTGGCCTGATTGATGCCGCTGAGTTCAATAATCCCACGTCGGACAAGGATTTCGGCATGCAGGATGTGGCGAAGAACTACTACCTCGCCAGTTTCCATCAGGCTCAGGAGTGTTTCGAGATTATCTTCAACAAGAAGAAGTTCGAATCCCTGGCGGAAGAGCACAAGAAGATTCTGCAGTATGCGGCTGAAGCGGCTTCGGCCGATATGTCCTGGAAGGCTCAGGACCGCTACTCCAACGACTTGGTGGCCCTGCAGAAGGAGTATGGCGTAACGGTACGCCGCACACCGCAATCGATCATGGATGCTCAACTCGTAGCCTGGGACAAGGTGCTGCCCCAGTTCATGAAAGATCCCTACTTCGCCAAGGTCGTTGAGTCGCAGAAGAAATGGATGAAACGGGTCGGTGCCTATGAGCTCACCAATGCTCCTGATTATGAGGGCGCCTACCGGCACTACTTCGGTTCACCCGTGTAGTAAGGCCATTTAACCGAGAAGTGGCTCGTTATGTCGGTCTGGGAGGTGCGGTGTGGCAACATCCCGCGCCTCCCGTCAACGAGTCCCCTGGGCCAAACCGCTGGTAGTTCGTATGAATTCGTTTATCCATTTCGCCGACAGCCTTAGCGGCTGGGTTGGCAAAGCCTTCGGCTGGTGCATCATGGTGCTGACCTTTGCTACCTGCTACGAAGTCTTCGTCCGTTACATACTTAACTCTCCCACCGCCTGGGCCTTCGATATGAGTGTGCAGATGTACGGTGCACTCTTCATGATGGCGGGTGCCTACACCTTGTCGCGCAATGGCCATGTGCGTGGTGATGTGATCCATCGTCTGTTGCCGATCAAGGTGCAGGCCGGCATCGATCTGGTGCTCTATTTTCTCTTTCTCCTGCCCGGAGTCTTTGCCCTGATCTGGTACGGCTATGAGTTCGCCGCTGACTCCTGGCGCTATAACGAAGTGAGTTGGAGCAGTCCTGCCCGCGTGCAGATCTACTATTTCAAAACGCTGATTCCACTGGCGGGTTTCTTCGTCCTGGTGCAGGGCATCGCAGAGGTTTTTCGCTGTATCCACTGCCTGCGGACCGGCGAATGGCCCCCGCGGCTGGAGGACGTGGAAGAGACCGAAACCATGGCCATTCATCAGCGGCAGGATGTCGAGGATGACGAGGATCTGCTACGTATCCTGGGCCAGAAAGAGGGAGGTGACAAAGCGTGAGCGATCCTCAAATCGCCATCATGATGCTGGCCCTGTTCATCATCATCGTACTCCTCGGTTTTCCTATCGCTTTTACCCTCATCGCAATGGGTCTGGGTTTCGGTTACTACGCCTACGCCGAGCCTGACCAGCTCGAGCATATCTTCAGCAATCGCATCTTTGATCTGTTCGTGCAGAACACCTTCTCCGTGATGTCCAATGATGTGTTGGTTGCGGTGCCGTTGTTTCTCTTCATGGGCTATGTGGTGGAGCGGGCGAATATCGTCGATCGCCTCTTCTTCAGTATTCAGCTGGCGGCACGTCATGTCCCCGGATCGATGGCAGTGGCGGCGCTGGCTACCTGTGCTGTGTTTGCTACCGCCACCGGCATCATCGGCGCGGTAGTGACCCTGATGGGACTGCTGGCACTGCCAGCGATGCTGAAGGCCGGTTACGATAAGAAGCTGGCCTCGGGGGTCATCTGTGCGGGCGGTACACTCGGTATTCTGATTCCGCCCAGTATCATGCTGATTGTCTACGCGGCTATCGCCCAGGTATCACCCGTACGGCTCTATGCCGCCGCACTCTTTCCGGGTCTGCTGCTGGCGTCCATGTACATGGTCTATGTGGTCAGCAGGGCTACCCTGAATCCCTCCCTGGCGCCCAAGCCACCGGCAGAGGAGGTACCACCCCTCGGCATGATCCTGTGGCAGCTGCTGACCTCTTTCGTGCCCCTGTTCATACTCATCATGGGTGTGTTGGGTTCGATCCTTGCCGGTATTGCCACCCCGGCAGAGGCGGCCGGGGTTGGGTCATTCGGCGGTCTGGTACTGGCGGCGCTCTATCGCGCACTCACTTGGCAGCGGCTCAAGGAGGCGGTGTTCCTCACCGCGAGAACTTCAGCCATGGTCTGCTGGCTCTTCGTTGGCTCCTGGACCTTTGCCTCGGTCTTCTCCTATCTTGGCGGTCATGGTCTGATCGAGCACTGGATAGTCGGTATGGACGTGGGACCGGTCGGCTTTCTGATTCTGGCCCAGTTGACCATCTTTCTGCTTGGCTGGCCGCTGGAGTGGAGTGAGATCATCATCATCTTCGTACCGATCTTTCTGCCAATGCTGGATACCTTCGGTGTCGATCCACTGTTCTTCGGTGTTTTGGTTGCGCTCAATCTGCAGACCTCCTTCCTTACGCCACCGATGGCGATGGCGGCCTATTATCTGAAGGGGGTGGCGCCAAAATCGGTGGAGCTGATGGAGATATTCAAAGGCATCATGCCCTACCTGGCGATTGTGATATTTGCCATGGTGCTGATGTATATCTTCCCCGGTATTGCCATGTGGTTGCCGACCTATCTGTTCGGTTGAGTGTAGAGAAACGCAGAGTGGGTTAAGGATTATTTCCATGACAGCAGTTGAAACTGAGACTTTGCAGCAAACACGTATGGCGCTCAATCAGATGAGCGCGATGCAGGCTGCAGCCGCCATACGCAACGGTGAAATAACCTCGGAGGAGCTGGTATCTGCCTGCCTGCAAGCCATCGAGTTGATTGATCCGAAAGTCGAAGCATGGGCCTTTCTCGACCCTGAATATGCGCTGACCCAGGCGCGCGAGGCGGACCGGCAACGCCGTTCGGGCATGCCGGTCGGTCCGTTGCACGGTGTGCCGGTGGCGATCAAGGATATCTTCGATACCCGTGATATGCCGACCGAGGACGGCAGCCCGCTGCATGCCGGCAGGACCCCAGCCTATGACGCCACCGCCGTGGCGCGACTGCGCGAAGCGGGCGCCATCATCATGGGCAAGACGGTCACCACCGAACTGGCGGTCTATGCGCCGGGCAAGACACATAACCCTCATGATCATGATCGCACGCCGGGCGGTTCCTCCAGCGGTTCTGCGGCAGCCGTGGCATCCGGCATGGTACCGCTGGCGATCGGCACACAGACCAATGGCTCAGTGATCCGTCCCGCCTCCTACTGTGGCGTGGTCGGCTACAAACCAAGTCACGGCCTGATTTCACGCTACCGGGTGCTGTCCCTGTCGCGACAACTGGACCATGTGGGCGTGTTTACGCGCTCAGTCGAGGATGCCGCCCTGCTGGCCCAACAGATGATGGGGTTCGACGAGCAGGACGCGGACACACATCCAAGGCCCCGTCACGACCTGCTTTCCGTCGCGTTGCAGGAGCCGCCGACGCCACCGCGACTGGCCTTCATCAAGACCAGCGTCTGGGATCAGGCAGCACAGGATGTGGTTGATGGTTTCGCTGAGTTGACGGCGTTTCTCGGCCAGCAGGTCGAGGAGATCGAGCTGCCGGAACTGTTCAACAACGCCCATGCGTGGCATCGCTGCATCATGGAGACGGACCTGGCTATCAATCTGCAACGGGAGTACGAGCGGGGAGGCGATGGTTTGAGCCATGTACTCCGGGAGATGATCGAGCGTGGTGGGCAGACCCTGGCGCTGGATTACCACAAGGCGCTGGAGATGATACCGACCCTTAACGCCATTCTGACCGAGACTCTGCTGGAGTACGACGCCATTATCACGCCGTCTGTGACGGGTGAAGCGCCTCTGGGTTTGGCCTCCACCGGTAGCCCGGTATTCTGCACTCTCTGGTCCCTCTGTGGTGTACCTGCGGTCTCACTGCCGCTATTGCAGGGATCCAACGGCATGCCGATCGGTGTTCAGCTGGTAGCGGCAAAAGGGGATGACGCGCGACTTCTGCGTACGGCGCGTTGGTTGGCGAGATTCACTGCCACTGCATCGGCTTAACGAAATAGTTCCGGATACAGAACGACAGGAGTAAGTAGAAGATGGTCAAAATGCTATGCGGTGTGTTGGCGATGGTCATATTGAGCTTGTTCCTCGGCGGGCTCGCTCTCTCCATCTATGAGAACACCGGTTCGATTGCCTTCCCCGCTATCGTCGTCATTGTATTGCTGATGGCCTATGTCTCTTTGTTCGATGAGCTGCGGTCGAAATCCCACAAGCCGTAGTTGTTAGCAGGACCTAAGTTTAATTTCAGCGCATTTTGGTGGGGCAGGGCCTCCACCCTACACGCTGAATCTCGTCGCTCACCCCCGACAGGGATCGGCTAGCTTACCGGGTGCCCAGCGAGTTTTTCCAAGGCCTTGACCAGTGCGGAGTGATCCAGAGATTTGTCGCTGGCGTTGAAGAGTTCCTGTGCAGTAGCGGTGTTGGGCAGGCAGAGACCAAGTTCCCTCGCGCCTTCCAGTGCCAGATTCAGGTCTTTTTGATGCAGTGAGATGCGGAAGCCGGGATCAAAGCTACGATTGATCATCCGAGCACCGTGGACTTCCAGAATCTTCGAGCCGGCAAAGCCTCCCATCAAAGCCTCCCGGACCTTGCCTGGATCGACGCCGGCCTTGCTGGCGAAGAGCAGGGCTTCTGCGACTGCCTCGATGGTCAGTGCAACAATGATCTGGTTAGCTACCTTGGCGGTCTGTCCGGCGCCGTTATCACCGATCAGGGTAATGTTCTGTCCCATCAGTTCGAATAGGGGTTTGGCCTTTTCGAAGGCGACTTGATCACCGCCGACCATGATGGTCAGGGTAGCGGCTTTTGCGCCGACCTCGCCACCGGAAACCGGTGCATCGAGGTAGTCGCATCCTGCCTGCTTGATCCGTTCGGCAAAAACTTTGCTTTGGCTTGGTGATATCGAACTCATGTCGATCACCAGTTTGCCGGGTGACAGGCCTTCGGCGATGCCGCTGTTTCCGAACAAGACGCTCTCCACTTGAGGCGTGTCGGGCAGCATGGTGATGATGATCTCGGCTTTCTCTGCAACCACCTTCGGTGAGGTGCAGGCGATTGCACCTGCATCCATCAGCTCAGAGGGTAGGGCAGAGCGGTGCTTCAGCACAAAGAGTTCGTGCCCCACGTTTTGTAGATGCCCGGCCATGGGACGCCCCATGATGCCAAGGCCGATAAATCCGATCGTACTCATTTGTTGCTCCGTCTGGGGTGATTAACCATGCGCCACATTTTATTGTTGTCGGCATGTTTTATGTTTTCGCCTGATAAATGTGCGAAGTCGTTTCCAAGCATAGACGATATCCCTGATACGGGACTGAGGAAAATGCCTGGTAAGGGTAAAAAGGGGTAAGACGGTATCGGTTGTAAGGAAATGTGTAGTGTGCCGATCTGGGCTGTTGTTGATAGGCATCCAGCGACCAGCATAAACAGGGAGCAAACGGATCTTGAAAAGGTCAAAGGGTGTCAGCATATTGAGATAGCGACACGATCACGCGGAGGCTTTACCTACATGCTAAGAATTGCGCTCTTTCTGGGAACCAATCTGGCCATCATCATGCTTATCAGCCTGACCTTCCGCCTGCTCGGTATCGAAGGCCTGCTGATGCAGAACGGGGTCGATCTTGACCTGAATGCCTTGCTCGTCTACTCGGCAGTGATTGGCTTCAGCGGTTCCCTGATCTCCCTGCTCATCTCCAAATGGATGGCCAAACGGAGTATGGGGGTTCAGATCATCGAACAACCGCACACTGAGGCAGAACGCTGGCTGGTCGAAACGGTTGCTCATCAAGCCCGTCGTGCCGGGATTGGCATGCCTGAAGTAGGGATTTTCGATAGCGCTTCACCCAATGCATTCGCCACCGGCTGGAACAAGAATGCAGCACTGGTGGCGGTCAGCTCCGGTCTATTGCAACAGATGACCCGGGACGAGGTGGAGGCTGTGTTGGCGCATGAGGTGAGCCATGTCTCCAATGGCGATATGGTCACACTCTCCCTGATACAGGGGGTGGTGAATACTTTTGTGGTTTTTCTCTCCCGCGTTATCGGCCACACAGTCGACCGCGTGGTGTTCAAAACAGAGCGGGGTCATGGCCCGGCCTTTTTTATCGTCTCCATGATTAGCCAGTTTGTGCTGGGTATTCTCGCCATGACCATCGTCATGTGGTTCTCCCGTTGGCGAGAATTTCGCGCTGATCAGGGTGGCGCAGAGCTGGCAGGACGGCACAAGATGATCGCGGCGTTGCAGCGTCTGCAGCAGGCTCACGATCCCGAACCGATGCCGGATCAATTGGCGGCCTTCGCCATCAGTGCCGGTAAGGTGCAGAAACTGTTTGCCAGCCACCCGCCGCTGGAGGAGCGCATTGCCGCGCTGGAATCGAGGAAATGATTGTTGTCTTGGTTCGATCCTGATAGAGATCAGGCGCGGAACAGTCTATTTCGATGCTTGATGCCGTCGAAATCTTCGGGCACCAGCATCAGCTTCTCACATGGACATATGAGAGGTGTAATTACCTTAAGACGTGTGATTCGGGAGAGAGTTAGTCTGACAGAAAGGGCTCACTGCTAGAGGGGTTTCGGACAATACCTACTTGCGATGGTGAGCGTGACAGGTCACCACCATGAGCCCCCGGGAGACAACAGGGGGGGAGAAAGGGTCGACTGCCGGAGAGTGTACTACCCGGCAATCGAGACTCAGATCAGGCTGCTGAGCCTGTTCCGAGTTGCGGAACGCTGATGCTTACCAGCGACCGCCACCGCCACCGCCGCCACTGCGACGAGGCTTTTCTTGTGCTTCGTTGATTCTCAGGTCACGGCCCTGGAAATCTTTCCCGTTGAGCTGGGAAATGGCACGTTCTGCATCAGCCTGGCTCATCTCGACGAAAGCAAAACCGCGTGAGCGGCGGGTTTCGCGATCGAGAATCAGGTTGGCGGACTGTACCTCACCTACAGCGGTGAACAGTTCGCGGATATCATCTTCGGTAGCAGTCCAAGGCAGATTGCCAACATACAATTTCGTCATCGATATATTCCTAACAATAAGCAAAGTTGCTCAAAAGTCCGACGGTCCCATCTATTAAACCTGCCAGACAGACCTTGAGCAGATAAACCCCATGGACATGTCCATGGTTATCAGCCTGGAAACCAAAGGATTCCGATTCTCGACAAGAGGAAAGCTCAAACGGGGAAGCGGTTATGGGTCTGTTTCTTAGCCAAAGCCATCATACCCCCGCCATTCTGCGGATGCCAACGCTTTTTTGTTAAGGAGTTGTGGCAAAAAAATGAACCCATTGGAGGACTTATGCAGATTTTTGGCATGGAAAATGTGTGCTGTTGACAGCACTATTCGCTATGCCGGTTATCGTTTTGCGGCCAGTTGTTCAGGTATCTCTCTTAGTTGTTGAAGGGGCGAGTCACCGGGGTGATGAAAAAGAGGATCATAAAGAGCACAAGTGAGACCCCGAGGGTTCTTTGTGCAATGGCGTAGAGCTTTCTCCAACCCGGGTTGGCTTTGTTGAGAATTTGGAAGTTTTCCACGAAAAGCGTTTCGCAGGCGCCGTTGCCGGTATCGTCGCGGCGCGTGCTGGTGCCACGAAGGAAGCCATTGGAGGGATTCTCATAGCTCACCAGTTGGCCAGTGATTCGGATATGGTCACCGGTCTGTGCAGACATCAACTCTCGCTTGATCATTTCATCATCCACCAACAGATGGTTGTTGGAGAGTTGTGTCTTGTTGAAGCGATCAGCTGTTTCCGCATCTGGCAAGTAGGCCCAGCAGGTCCAGCTGTCGTTATCGAACTGCATTGCCTGATAGACGCCGTTGGCAACGTTGTCTCCCCAGATGACACAGAGATCCCGAACATTGAGAAAGTCCTGCCACTTATCGTGGTGCCAGATATCACTGAAGTCATCAGCGTCGTGATAGCTGACGATGACCCCTTCAAGTTCATACTCGAAAACCGGTTTTACCCGGTAGCGCTGATCAGCGGTTTCCACGGTAAAGGGTGTGCGCAGGGTCGGACGCTGTACGGGATCGGAAAGCTCCTCGAACTGGTAGACATCGGGCTCGGGTAGACGGTCCTTGTATAAGAGTGCGATCAGCAGAAGCAGGAGGGAGCCAGCTGCCACCCACTTACTGCCCGTGTAGAGAAGTTTTAGCATCTTTTCGCCTCTCAACGATATGGACGAACAAGCTCATACAAAGAGCTCATCAGGTGGCAAACCGATGGAGCGGGCATCCCATCAGGATGCCCGAATCACCTTAGGGACCTCTGAATCAAGTCCGGGCAGAGCGGATTGTCGATTCACGACTTGCTCAGAGGTTCCCTGGATCAGGCTTGTTGGTGGTAGCCGACGATCCGTTCCACCTCATTCCTGGAGCCAAGAATCACCGGTACACGCTGATGAAGTTCGCTCGGTTGAAGTTCCATGATGCGTTCGCGGCCGGTGCTGGATGCGCCGCCCGCCTGCTCGACAACGAATGACATGGGGTTGGCCTCATACATGAGACGGAGCTTTCCGCTCAGGCCTTTCTGTTTCATCTTCTCGTCCATCGGGTACATGAAGACGCCGCCACGGGTCAGGATGCGATGCACCTCGGCTACCATGGAAGCAATCCAGCGCATGTTGAAATCCTTTCCACGGGTGCCGGTGGTACCAGCGAGGCACTCGTCCACATAACGTTTCACCGGTTCCTCCCAGTGACGCATGTTGGAGGCGTTGATAGCGAACTCCTGAGTCTCAGCCGGAATGGTCATATCGGGGTGGGTGAGGATGAACTCGCCGATGTTCTGATCCAGAGTGAAGCCGTTGACGCCGTTGCCGGTGGTCAGCACCATCATGCTCGAGGGGCCGTAGAGAGCATAGCCAGCCGCAACCTGTTCGACGCCGGGTTGCAGGAAAGCCTCCTGGCTCGGCTCCAGGCCGTCACCCGGGCATTTCAGGATGGAGAAGATAGTGCCGACTGAGACGTTGACGTCAATATTGGACGAGCCGTCGAGGGGATCGAAAGTGAGCAGATATTTGCCCCGGGGATAGTTATCGGGAATCGGGTAGATGTCGTCCATCTCCTCCGAAGCCATGGCGGAGAGGTGGCCGGCCCACTCGTTGGATTTCATGAATACCTCGTTGGCGATGATATCCATCTTCTTCTGGGTTTCACCCTGCACGTTTTCCGTATCGGCTGTGCCGAGAACACCGATCAGCTCGCCATGATTGACCATATTCGAGATCACCTTGCAGGCGGTCACAATGTCATTCAAAAGGGAGGTGAACTCGCCGGTGGCGCCCTGGATATGACGCTGTTCTTCAATGATGAACTGGGTGATGGTCGTTCCGTTATGCATGCTTTGCCTCTCGATAATTGTGCCGTTGAATAGACCGCTGCCGATGATCACGTTATTTTTTCTTTGTTCTATCCGGCGGAAGCGGGCGTGGATCCTAGCATATTAAGAAATGCTTATAAACCTGGGTTGGCCTATTTCTGGCGTGCACAATACCGTTTCGCTTCGAAGTCCCATGATATTTGTGTTCTGATTGGCGTGTGTCGCAGGCAAAAATTGAACATCCGCTCTTGCATTCAGGCGCTTGACCTCAAGCTTGCTAGACACTTGTATGAATGGTCGATTAGAAAGGCGATTGACGCACTATATTGATTGAATCTTCCTGGATTATTAGCAAACTACAAAGTGTTACCCATCATCGCGTTCCCCGAGTGATACATTCGGGCTAGCTTGAATTTCTCTGCCTGGAAAAAGATGCCACCATGGTCGACAGGTTCGAACCCGCTCAGATCATCGACTTCTGGTTTGCACCGGAGATTGCACGCCACTGGTTCAATAGCACAGAAGCCTTGGATCGCATGATTCGGCAACGCTTCGAAGGGCTTTGGTTGGCTGCTTCCGATGGCCATCTGGACAAATGGGTAGAGACCCCGGAAGGGGCATTGGCACTCTGTATCGTGCTGGATCAATTGCCGCTCAATATGTTCCGCGGCCAGCCGGCGGCTTTTCAGACCGAGCAGAAGGCGGTAGCCATCACCAAGTCCTCTGTAGCGGCCGGTTTAGACAGGTGCTTGCCGAAAGACCGACTGGCTTTTCTTTACATGCCGTTGATGCACAGTGAGTCTATGGCTGACCAAACACTCAGCGTGCAACTCTTCGAGGCAGCCGGGTTGGAAAGAAATGCCGAGTTTGCCCGTCACCACCGCGACATCATCGAACGTTTCGGGCGTTTTCCTCACCGCAATGCCATTCTGGGACGCCAAAGCAGCCCGGAAGAGGTGCGTTATCTTGATTCGCCTGAGGCCTTTACCGGTTGATCGGCTTGCGCTTCCCGGGCCGCCTTTTTCTCTTCACAAGCGCGTTTTACCACCTTCAGCAGATGTTCCAGGTAGGCCAGTCGTTTGACTGAGATATCGACTTTGTCCTTCAACCCATCGTCTTCTTCCGATCCTTCGATGAGGTGGAACATATCCTCGAAGAAAAAGACAAAAAAACTATCCAGGAAAGCGATCTCCCGATTATTGTCCATGACCAGGTTGTCCAAGCCAAAGAGGTCGATCACGCGGGGGTTATCCGATTTTCGCCAGGCCTTGGCCGCGCGTACAAAACGGGCCAGCTGGATGCGCGATTTCGGATAGGCGCAGAGCAGGCGGATCGCCTCCTCCTCATTCTGCTGGTTGGCGATGTTGAACCAGACATTCACCGCCTTGGCCAGCACCAGCACACTTGGCGCGCCGTTCACGCGGGTGACCACGAAGAGGGCATCGGGGACAATCTCGTCCAGCGTATCTTTGAGCAGACGGTAGTGCCGGGCCAACAGCCGGGCCTCCGTTTCCGAGTAGTGGGCCAGCGGCCACTTGATGACAAACTCCATGTAGGTGCTGCCAGTCGCTTCCTCTTCCTGGGAGACATTGCGCTTGCTGCTGCGCCACACCTCGCAGTGACTGCCGGTGGTGGAGATAAGCGAAGCTCGCAGTTGATGGTGATCGAGACAAGCGATGTCGACCAGCAATCGGTCGAGTTCTTTTCCTGGGGGGCTGGCCATCTTATCGCTACTTTTTCCGGGTAGATGGTGAAATCGCCCTCAGCCTAACAGACAACCCCAGTCAGGTGAACGGGTGTGCACAACTCGATTTCAGCACTTCAAATGTTGGCAAAGAAACTCTGGGACGCGCTGTTCCAGCCAGTAGTGGGGACGCCCTGGAATCCGGCCTTGCAGGAAACCTACGTGTCCCCCCCGCTGACTCAGTTCGAGAGTAACTCCTGAGCCCAATGCCTCGACCTCCGGAATGACCTCAGGGCGCATCAGAGGGTCATCGATGGCGTGCAGAATCAGGGTCGGGGTCGCGATACCCTGTAGATAGTCGAAGCAACTGCAGCGTTGGTAGTAGTCATTGGCATCGGCAAAACCATTGAGGGGGGCGGTCACTCGCTGGTCGAACTCGTAGATGGAACCAATGCGCTCGATGGGGAAGTCGATAGGCGAGGGACGGCTGTGAAATTTACGCTGGAAACTGCGTACCAGCTTATGCAGCAGGTAGCGGCCGTAGAGCCGGGAAAGCCCCTGTTCCATCTGTTTTGCCGCAATTTGTAGACGAAAGGGTATCGAAATGGCGACCGCACAGCGGGTAATTGCCGCATGGCCGGTTTCACCCAGGTATTTCAAAAGCAGATTGCCACCCAGTGAAATACCGATCAGGGCATCGGGGCGCTCGTTCCTGGCGTCCAGCTTTTCCAGTACCTCTGCCAGGTCCTCGGTGGCTCCGGAATGGTAGCTGCGCGTCAGTCGATTGGGCTCCCGGCCGCAGCCCCGCAGGTGCATGAAGACGGTGCTGAAGCCCTGTTGCTCCAAAGCCTTCAGCATCGGCCTCGCATAGTGGGAATCGAGTGAGCCTTCGAGGCCGTGGATCAGCATCACCAGTGGACCCTGACAGCGGCGCCAGGCCAGGTCGATAAAATCGCCGTCTTCAAGCTCCAGTCGTTCCCAATCGACATCGATGGCAGGAGCTGGCCGCAACAGGCTGGGCCAGATCGTCTGCAGATGGGGGGATCGCAGCCACCAGGCTGGTTGGAAGTCGCTCTGGATAAGGCGCGCGCGCTCACTCTTCGGCATAGTGGTGTGGCGGCTGTGGGGGCCAGCGGTCTCCTAAGTGTTAACAGGCCTAGTGTACCCCGTTACAGAACCTATGACGGTGTACGCTAGTGACGCATATGCGAGGGCGAACCGTTGCCGGCCAACTCGAATTGGCTGATCAACAGTTTGTAGCGCTCGTCAAAAGATACCGTTTCGATAATGGCCTGCTTGTCATGGTGGTGCAAGGGCAGGAGGGTGGTGAGGACATTGAGCAGACGGGCAAACGGCAGCTTGTGGATTATCGCCTCCTCGATCTCCAACTCCTTGGCCTGCAGATAGTGATCGAGCTCGGTGAAGAAGTGACGCTGCTGGCGGCGTTTGTCAAAGCGGGGGAATTCGTAATCTGTTGCGAAACGGCTCCAGTCCGGAACGACCATTCGATAGCCTCGGGTCGTCGCAAGTTCCTGCAAAATATCGAAGCGGCAGACACCGCTGAGAACAATCTCGATGCGCCCGTCAGTTGTCTCCTGGTAGGCGCTGATGCGACCGGCGCAGCCGGTCTGGGTCTCGGGTTGTATCATGCCGATGAGGTGATGCGAGGCGAGGGCGTCCTGTACCATATTCAGATATCGCGGTTCGAAGATATTGAGTGGAAGCTGCGCACCCGGCATCACGACGGCACCTTCGAGAGGGAAGATGGGTAGTGTGGTCGGCAGATGATCAAAGGCTGGAACGAAGGGACTCTGCATCGCTGACTCCGGATAGAGATACCAACTTACTAACCAAGCCACAGAAATTAATACACTCAGGGCTACAGGCGTGGCTTAGATCAAGGCGTGCCCCAAGGGCACTTCCTTCGGGCGTGGCTTGGTTAGTATGAACTTGCGGTTGGAAGATTGTTCCCGCGCAGACAACACACTGATCATCGGCCCGCGTCCGCAACCCCTCCATTTTCAGTGGATTAAGTCATACATCACCTCGACTTACATCGCCAGCCAGAAAAACTATACTGGGTGTGCCGACTTGTTCCACATGTTAAACAGGAAGCCGTCATGACCAATATTAGTTCTATTCTTGGCGCTGAGGCGGAGAGCCTCCTCGAACATCAGTGCCAGACCATCGACCAAGGAATGTTGCATCTACCGGGTCCTGATTATGTCGATCGGGTGGTAGCGGACAAGGATCTCAAACCCGGTGTACTACGAAGCTTGCAGACCCTGTTTAACACTGGGCGTCTTGCCGGTAGCGGTTATCTCTCGATTCTGCCGGTGGACCAGGGGGTCGAGCATTCGGGAGGCGCCTCTTTTGCCCCCAATCCCATCTACTTTGATCCGGCCCATATTGTCGAGCTGGCCATCGAGGGAGGTTGCAACGCCGTGGCCTCCACGCTAGGGGTGTTAGGTGCAGTTTCCCGCCGTTACGCCCACAAAATTCCGTTTTTGGTCAAACTCAATCATAACGAAATGCTGACCTATCCCGCGATCTATGATCAAACACTCTTCGCCTCCGTTGAGCAGGCATTCGATATGGGGGCGGTAGCGGTCGGCGCCACCATCTACTTCGGTTCACCCGAGTCCCGCCGCCAGATCATGGAGATCTCTGAAGCCTTCCAGCAGGCGCATGAACTGGGTATGGCAACAGTACTCTGGGCCTATCTGAGAAACAGCGCATTCAAGGTGGACGGTGTCGACTACCACACGGCCGCAGACCTTACCGGTCAAGCCAACCATCTGGCAGCCACCATTGAGGCCGATATCGTGAAACAGAAGCAGGCGGAGGGTAACGGCGGTTATCCTGCGGTTAAATTCGGTAAGACCCACGACAAGGTCTACAGTGAACTCACGACTGACCATCCAATCGATCTGGTGCGCTACCAGGTGGCCAATTGCTACATGGGACGGGCTGGTTTGATCAACTCCGGTGGTGCCTCCTCCGGTGAGGGTGATTTGGCCCAGGCCGTACGTACTGCGGTAATCAACAAACGAGCCGGTGGTATGGGTATGATCTCCGGGCGTAAGGCGTTTCAACGTCCAATGGCCGAGGGTGTAGAGCTACTGAATGCGATCCAGGATGTCTATCGGGACAGCAGCGTGACGATCGCCTGATTCGTCGATCTGTTTTCGCGCAATAACCCGGCGATATGCCGGGTTGTTGCATCACCCGAATCTCACTGAAAGCCGAGTGGTCGATTGACGGCATCAGAATCTGTCGATCCGGTCGTGATTGGCAGCTTTTCAGTCAAGGAGTCAGAATATTTAACAATTGTTTCCATTTAATCGATCCCTTCTCTCGATTCTTCGCCTTAGAATCTGAATGGCTTATCTGAGCAACTCCTCCATCCACAAACAATGAGAAATGCATCATGACCAAGCTAGTCGAGATTGAAGGAATTGGCGAAGCCTATGCCGCCAAACTGCAGGCAGCCGAGGTGAAGAGTCTGGAAAGTCTGCTTGAGAAGGGCAGTACGAAGCAGGGCCGAAAAGCTCTGGAAGAGGCTACGGGTATTTCCGGCAAGTTGATTCTACGTTGGATCAACATGGCAGATCTGTTTCGCATCAAAGGGGTCGGTGAAGAGTATGCAGACCTGTTGGAAGCGGCAGGCGTGGATACGGTCCCGGAGCTGGCGCAGCGAAAAGCGGAAAATCTGCATGCGAAAATGAAAGAAGTCAATGAGCAGAAAAAACTGGTTCGTGCCGTACCGGCTCCGTCTGTGGTGGAGGCATGGGTCGCGCAGGCGAAGGAGCTGCCGCGCGCTGTCAGTTACTGACCCTTCTTCGGCAAGACCTCCGATAGGCTGCCGGGTCTGTGATCCGGTGGCCTTTTTATTGTTAATCCCATAGTCAGGCTGACTCGGTCAAACCTGATCAGGTACGGGTGATTGGGTTAGAATGGCTTCTATTGGCTAGCAAACGGGAGCCTTGTCATGCCGACTTACGATTATCTCTGTGAAAGCAATGGAATGCGGCTCGAAGTCACGCATAAAATGGATCGCATCATCACTACCTGGGGTGAGTTGTGTCAGCTCGCCGGCATCAGCCCAGGGGATACCCCTGGGGATGCGCCAGTGAAAAAGTTGATTACAGCTGCCGCCGTCGTCAGCAGCAGCACACTTTCCAATCCTGAGCCGCCCTGTGGCGGGGGAGGATGCTGTTCCGGTGGATCTTGTGGCTTTTGATAGGGTTAAACCTGAAACCGTGGGTTCAGGTTAAAGTCGAAGCTAGGCACTGATGATCTATCTGCTGCTGTTGGCGTTGCTGGTATTGCTGTTGCTGGGGCCTCAGCTGTGGGTTCAGTGGGTGCTCAACCGATATAATCAGCAAGCAGAACCTAACTTCCCGGGAAATGGCAGTGAGCTCGCCCGTCACCTGCTCGATCGCTTTCGCTTACACAATATTGGTGTCGAGGTGACCGAGCAGGGTGATCACTACGATCCACTGAGCAAAACGGTTCGTCTGACTCAGGACAAGCTGACAGGGAAAACCTTGACTGCGATCACCACGGCGGCGCACGAGGTCGGGCACGCTTTACAGGATGCCGCTGACGAACCCCTGTTCCGCATGCGCATCCGCCTCGCTACTTATGCGGTCTGGACGCAGAAGTTGGGGTCTTTCCTGCTGTTCGCAGCACCTGTGATGACTATGGCAACACGGGCGCCGTCGGTGGGAATGCTAAGTGCTCTGGCCGCATTTCTGGTGCTTGGCTCGAATGTGGTGGTACAGGCAATCACTCTGCCTGTAGAACTCGATGCCAGTTTCAGGAAGGCGTTGCCGCTGCTTAAATCGGGCTATCTGACGCCAGAGCAACATGTTGGGGCCAAGCGCATTCTGCGAGCTGCCGCGCTGACTTATCTGGCAGCGTCTCTTGCCGGACTGCTCAATTTTTGGCAGTGGCTGAGAGTGCTTCGGCGCTGATAAGGTGAGGAGGCCTGGTCTTGTCCAGTGAGCTCAGAGCCTGGTTATAAAGAGAGTTAGGTTAAAAGAGTAACAAACAACCTTTTTGGGAATGAGAAACATGCTGAATCAACAACAGAGAAAAGCGGCATTGTGGCCGTCGCTGATGGCCATGGTCTGTCTATTCGTCGGCGCTGTACAGGCCGAAGAGCTGACCGAGTCACCTGTGCCGGATGCCTATGTTGCACGTGCGATCTTTACCTCCGGTATCGTCAATCGGGAGCCGGTGGATCAGTTGGTGAGCGTTGGTAAGGATCAGGACGAAATCTACTTTTTTACCGACTTGAGAAATTTGCAGGGAAGGACCGTCAAGCACCGCTGGGAGTTTGAAGGCCAATTCATGGGCGAGTTGGAGTTTAAGGTGGGAGGGCCCCGCTGGCGAGTCTACTCGAGGAAAACCTTGTATCCGGGGACTACCGGAAAGTGGACCGTGCTCGTGCTCGATGAGTCGGGCTGGCCCCTGCATGCCAGCATCTTCATGCAGGGCACAGAGGCTGAGTAGATTACTCGGTGGATGAAGCTGAAGGCAGGATGGGCTCCTCCGCCATCGGATCGACAACAAGCGTATCTTCTGGGTTATCAGCTGGATCCGTTGATACAGCCCCGGAGACTAGATCTACAGCTGGGAGTGTGGCAGGTGGCTCAGTTGCCACTGCCTCATTCGTACTGTTTTCAGATTCGACCGGTGGTGTCGGCGCTGCATCACTCTGATCAACCTTTTGCAAGCGCTGTCGGAACTCCTCTTCTGCAAGTTGGCGCAGTGTCAGTTCCGCCTGCAGCCGAGCCTCTTCATCCGTCAGTAGGGTGGATGGGGAATCGTTGCTTGGAGAGGGAACAGATGTGGCTGTTTTCGCTTCGGCGCTAACACCAGCAGACTGCGGTTGTGCCGGTTGACTAATCTTGCTCTCGACGGATTTCGCTGATGTGGTTTTATCTGAAGCTGTTCCATTGTCAGCTTCAGTGACGGTCTTTGCGGTTGCCGTTACCGGTGTCGTCGCTTCGTGCCCCTTATCCCAGTAAAGATAGAGATAGCCACCTCCAAGCAACGCCAGTACCAATAGAATGAGGCTGGCGATGGCGAAGGGTGACAGTGAACGCGGCTCTTTGAACATCTCGGGAGGCTCAGGGCGATAGAGCGGGATCGACGGGGTTGGTCGAGCATTCGGCGTCTCCAGGCGCTCCTGGATTTTTTCGCTCTTCTGGGGATTATCCCGCACCTCAGGCTTTGTGGGTTCGGCAAAGAGTTGTACTACAGGCGCAGTTTCCTTCTCCGGCAACAGGGTTTTGCTGGAGGGGAAACCGTCAATCAGGAGGTCACTGTCTGCACGGGTCTCAAGATAGGTCTCATCATCGAGGACTGGCTGTGTATCGATATCGATGAGAGGCTGATCCGGCTCTGATTGAACAGGCGTCGAGGCGGGTTGTTGGGCAGTGGCCTGTTCCTGCGCCTCGACAAGTTGATGCTGAATCTGCTCCATCTGTGCCCGCAGGAGTTTGATGTTGTCCTTAAGGCTGATAACCAGCTGTTCAGATTTGCGTTGCGCCAGTTCGGCCTTCTGCGCCCGGTTGCTGAGGGCTTCAAGCTGTCCTTCGAGCCTGATGTTCTCCTGCTCGTAGAATTGATTCGCCTGTTTCAGGGTGACGCTCTTCTCTTCTTCGCTTTCGAGCAGTTGCTGATGGGCCGATTCTGCATCCATGGCCCTTTTCTGTAACGCGCTGTTGTTGTTGAAGAGTTCGTTTAGCTTCAACTGCATCTGCTGTTGTTCGCTCTCCAGTTCGAAGACACGATGTCTCAGCTGCTCTGACTCGCCGGACTGCGCACGCCATCGCGCTATCTGATTCTGCAAATCCGCGTTTTCGTGTGTCAGTCTCTCCAGCTGTGATTGCGCTCGTTCGAGTTTTTGTGCCAACTCTTCGTGTTTGACGGAGGCTTGCATGGCAAGTCGCGAAGGTTCGCTATCAAGCCGAAGATGGGACGTGTTGATGCTGTCGCTGTGCAGATTGGTGGGGTGGTCTGTGTCTGGTGATTGTCCCGGCAAGGAATCGGATGCCAAGCCCACGGGGGTTAGCGTGTCGTTGCCCTTATCGATCACGCGATTTCCGCCAAGATCCATGGCTGCCTTGAGCCGACCCTCGGCCAATAGCAGCAATTCTCTGAGTCTGATGCCGGGCTTGATCTGCGGCGCCGAGATGCCGATGCTGACACTGACGACATCATCAGACTCGCCCAGATAGAACTGCTTGGACCTCAAATCCTCCAGGATGCGACGACCGATATAGCGTGTCCCGATGGCATTTGAGGCAGGACGCAGCATGGCAAACAGGCCGTCACCGAAGTAGGCCATGCTGTCATCGGGGTGGATGTGCTGCCGGATCACTTCTGCTGTGGTCAGCAGAATGTGTTCGATAGCCGGTTCGCTGTAGTGACTTTCGAGTTGATCAAATTGATCGATGCGCAGCAACGCAATGGCCAGTTCATTCTTGTTGCGGATGGCGAAGGAGAGCTCCTTGCTCGCATTGACCATGAAATCCTTCTGATTGATAACGCCTGGAAGCGATTCGGTCTGCTTCTCCTCTTCGGGAAGCAGCATGTAGCTCTCGCTCTCCTGGCGTGATACCAGGGTGGAGACGAAATTGACGATACTGGCAGGATCAAAGGGTTTACTGATAACCTCGGTGGCTCCAAGGTCCTGCAGTTCATCCCGGATGCCGCTCTCCTGTTCATTTCCGGTGACGACGATGAAGGGGATGTTTCTAATGCGGGTGATCTCTGAGTTGCGGATCTTCTGCAGGAGTTCACGACCATCGAGCTTGGGCATGGAGAGGTCGGAAAAAATGAGCCGGATACTGGGGGTCTCAAGCAGCTCTTCCCATGCTTGCTGACCGTCCTCCGCTTCAATCAGGCGGCAGTCGTTTTTCAGTATGTTCTTCAACGAAACGCGTACCACCCGGGAATCGTCTGCGATCAGAATGACCGGTTGTTCCTGGGGATTCATTGCGTTTCCATCGAGTGCGTGCTGGGCCATGTGTGTCGTTTTCTATGCATCGCTGGATAGGGTTTTCTGGGAGTTTTGTCGACAGATTAAAGCTTTTCTTTAGCTTAAGCGCCTTAATGAGATCCTGATGAAATGTTTTAATGCATTGTTTATTAAGAATTAATTAACTTTGTAGGGGAATCTTGATATGGAGAAAATGAGAGCTGAATCACTAAACGCTTCAACTCACCAAACGGCCTCTCTCCAGTATGGCTGCAAGTGGCCGATGTTTATTGCAGAGGCTCTCCCATAATTGTGAGCTAAACTAGCTTAGAAGTTTGTTAATAGGTGTAAACAATTGAGGCCTATCGTTCGCTATCTATGAGTAAATCGGTATTTCATCTAGCAGACGGCGCTCCAGTCGATGCGGTAGATAAGCAGAAAAAGCAGGAGCAGGAGCAGGAGAGTGACGAGGTCGTCGTCAAGGAGTTTGTAGAATCGGTACGCAATGATCTGCGGGCCAACAAAATCTACCTGCCGACCCTGCCAGCGCTCGCCCTTGAGGCCCTGCTGGTTATCAACGATATTGATAGCTCGGCTGCCGATCTGCAAAAGGTCATCTCACGGGATGCGGCCCTGACCGCACGCCTGATCCGCTATGCCAACAGCCCTCTCTATCGTGGCTTGAACACCATCACCACCATCAAACCGGCAATTACCCGGATCGGATTCCAGCGGGTTAAGAATGCAGTCTACGCCGTCTCCATGAAAGAGGTGTTCCGGACCTCTGTGAAAGAGATCGAACGGCGAATGGACGAGCTTTGGTCGCATTCAGTCAAGGTGGGTGCTCAGGCTGCCATGTTAGCCAAGAGCCAGCCCGGCATGGATGCTGATGTGGCACTGGTAGCCGGACTGGTACACGACATTGGCCAGATCCCCCTGCTAGTCAAGGCCTGCGACTACGAACTGCTAATCAAAAAGCCGGAACTTCTCGATAAGATACTTCTTAAACTGCACGCTCAGCTGGGCGGCAGTATTCTTAAGTTATGGAAATTCGACGAGCAGGTCATCAAGGTCGCTGCAGAGCACGAAACACTCACCCGGGATCCCGGTGATGCACCAGTCGATTACGTGGATATCGTGCAGGTCGCGAATATTATCGCTCACGAAGGTAGTGAACATCGGCTTGCCAATATTGACCGCTCAACCATTAAGGCCTTTGACAGAATCAAACACGGAGAATCTTCGGAACCTTCCGGGTTGGACGAAGACACCCGTCAGGTGGAAGAAGCTATCTTCTGAGCCGGCGCGAGGTTACTCGTCCGGACCCGAGTCAGGCCAGAAGGACATCCAGCCCTTCGTTTCTCAGCATATCCACCAGTTGAATCAACGGAAGTCCAATCAGGGATGCCGGGTCGTCACCCTCCATGCGCTTGAAAAGGCAGATACCAAGGCCTTCTGATTTGAAGGCGCCTGCACAGTTGTAGGGTTGTTCCTTGCGCAGGTAGTTCTCGATCTCTTCGCCGCTCAGATCCCTGAATTCGACAGAGTAGGGTTCACAGCGAACTTGACTCTCTCCTGTCTCACTGTTGAGAAGACAGAGTCCAGTGTGGAAAGTGATGCGTCTGCCCGAAGCCAGGGTCAACTGTTCGACGGCTCGTTCATGGTTACCCGGCTTGCCCAATATGATGTCATCCAGTGTTGCTACCTGATCGGAGCCAATGATCAGCCCCTTGGGGTGAGATTCCGCAACCGCCTGGGCCTTGCTTTCAGCTAGGCGTGCTACCAGTGCTTGTGGGCTTTCTCCGTCTCGTGGCGACTCGTCAATGTCGGGTGAGACGCTGCTGAATTCGACACCTAAGCGGCTGAGGACCTCACGTCGGTAGGGTGAGCTTGAGGCAAGAATAAGAGGTAAGTGGGGATGGGATATGACTGGATGCATTTACAACTCTGCCAGAGATTCGAACGAAGAGGGGGATAGTAACAGAAGGTATTGTCATTTGGAGTAACGTCGGCTATTTTTCTATAGGTAGTTGGCATTATCATTGAGTAGATAAATACTAACAATGTATATTCTAAATATTAATATAAAAAATAATTAAAATCAGTAGCATATAGATATTCCTTAAAGTAGCTCTGCTTGACAACATGTCTTTCTGCAACGTAGAAAGGCCCCGATAACCACAACGAGATGAATTGAACTATGCCAATTACTGACATGCTGATGTCCGGTGTAAGCCTTATGTTTGTTGGGATGGGGATTGTCTTTGTCTTCCTCCTGGTTTTGGTTTTTGCCATGAAAGGCATGTCACAGTTGGCGGCTTTGATATCGGAGCGACAAGGGAGCACCGAAGCGTTAACCTATCCGACTGCAGGAGTTGCGGCGCAGGGAGCGGGTAATGTGAGGGGCGATCTCATCGCAGTGATTTCGGCGGCAGTTTCCCGCTATCGCGCTACCCACAATTAACCTGTTTGTTCCCTACAATCTTTCCACACCTGTTTCAGGCTGTTCACACGAATACGGCGGCTAGCTTATGAGCGAAAACAAACCCCTCGGTATTACAGATGTTGTCCTGCGCGATGCGCATCAATCCCTTTTCGCGACGCGCATGCGCATCGACGACATGCTGCCGATTGCTGAGAAGCTCGACAAAGTCGGCTTCTGGTCTCTTGAGACATGGGGTGGAGCGACATTTGATTCCTGCATCCGCTTCCTGGGCGAAGACCCTTGGGAGCGTATCCGCACCCTCAAGGCTGCCATGCCCAATACGCCGATGCAGATGCTCTTCCGTGGCCAGAATATTCTCGGCTATCGTCATTATGCCGACGATGTGGTGAAGAAGTTTGTCGAGCGGGCTGCTACCAATGGTGTCGACGTCTTCCGGATCTTTGATGCCATGAACGACCTGCGCAATCTGGAGACTGCCGTTCAGGCTACCTTGCTGGTGGAGAAACATGCTCAGGGCACCATGTCCTACACCGTCAGTCCGGTGCACAACATGGACTACTGGGTCAACATGGGCAAAAGTCTGGAGGAGATGGGCTGCCACTCAATCTGTATTAAGGATATGGCGGGCCTGCTTAACCCCTACACGGCATTCGAACTGGTTACCAAGCTGAAAGAGAATGTTTCCATTCCGATCGCCATGCAGAGCCATGCCACCACCGGCATGAGCACCGCAACCAACATCAAGGCAGCTGAGGCCGGTATCGACATGGTCGATACCTCGATCTCTTCCATGAGTATGACCTACGGCCATTCGGCCACAGAGTCGGTCGTGGCTATCCTGAAAGAGAGCGAGCGCGATACCGGTCTCGATCTCAACCTGCTGGAGGAGATCGCCGCTTACTTCCGTGAGGTGCGGAAGAAATACGCTAAGTTTGAAGGTTCGCTCAGGGGCGTCGATTCCCGCATTCTGGTGGCACAGGTGCCAGGCGGCATGCTGACCAACATGGAGAATCAGCTGCGCGAGCAGGGCGCAACCGACAAGCTGGATCAGGTACTTGAGGAGATCCCTCGGGTGCGTGAAGACCTGGGTTTTATTCCTCTGGTCACTCCCACCTCACAGATCGTCGGTACCCAGGCCGTTATCAATGTCATGATGGGCGAGCGCTATAAGAGCATCGCAAAAGAGACCGAAGGCGTCCTCAAAGGCGAATACGGTGCTACCCCGGCCCCGGTCAATGCCGAACTGCAGGCACGCGTGCTCGGTGATGGTGAAGAGCCGATAACCTGCCGTCCTGCGGACCTGCTGGACGATGAGATGGATAAGCTCACCGCCGAGTTTCGTGACCTGGCCAAGGAGCAAAACATCGATGTGGCAGAGGCGGAAGTGGACGATGTCCTGATCTACGCCCTGTTTCCGCAGGTTGGTCTGAAGTTTCTCAAGAACCGCCACAACCCAGATGCCTTCGAGCCAGCACCGGGTTCCGAGCCCGAGGCGGCACCGGCCGCTGCTCCCGCAGCCTCTGCAGCACAGGCCGGCGGACCCGAAGCCTATCAGGTAGAGGTGAATGGGGTGACCTACAACGTCAAGGTCTCTCCGGCGGGTGCGGTCACCAGTGTGGCCCCCGCATCGGCTACGCCTAATGCGGCGCCTGCGGAACCGGCACCGGCTGCTGGCGGGGAGAGTGTTAACGCTCCCCTGTCAGGCAACATTCACACCATCAAGGTTGCGGTCGGCCAGAGTGTCAATCCAGGCGATGTGGTAATGATCCTGGAGGCTATGAAGATGGAGACCGAAGTGCGCGCCAGTGTTGGCGGTACTGTCGCCCAGATCCTCGTGAAAGAGGGCGACACGGTTCAGGTTGGTACTCCCTTGCTGAGCTTGTCCTGACATGGTTGAGATAGGCGTAGACGCACTTTGGCAGTCCACCGGTCTGGCCAATATGGAGTGGGGGCAGGCGCTCATGATGGGCGTCGGCGGTTTGTTGATCTATCTGGCGATCGTCAAAAAGTTCGAGCCATTGCTATTGGTGCCGATTGGTTTTGGCGCCATCCTGAGCAATATCCCGGTTGCCGGAATTGCGGGTGACGAGGGGCTGCTCGGTTATATCTACCATGTCGGTATAGAGACTGGGGTCTTCCCGCTACTCATCTTCATGGGGGTAGGGGCCCTGACCGATTTTGGCGCCCTGATCGCCATGCCCTGGACGCTGCTGCTGGGCGCGGCAGCCCAGTTCGGTATCTTCGTCACTCTGCTGGGTGCCTTGGGATTGAACTTCATCCCGGGATTCGACTTTTCACTAGCGGATGCTTCAGCGATTGCGATCATCGGCGGTGCGGACGGGCCGACCGCGATCTTTCTTGCATCACGATTATCACCCGATCTGTTGGGTGCGATCGCCGTGGCCGCCTACTCTTATATGGCCCTGGTGCCGATTATCCAGCCCCCCATTATGCGTGCCCTGACCACAGAGAAGGAGCGCAACGTGGTGATGCAGCAGTTGCGCCATGTCTCTAAGCTGGAAAAGGTGCTCTTCCCCTTTGCAGTGCTGTTTCTCTGTATCATCTTTCTGCCCTCAGCAGCGCCGCTTATCGGTATGCTGACTTTCGGCAATCTGCTGCGCGAAAGTGGGGTGGTGGAGCGCCTGAGCCATGCGGCGCAGAATGAGATCATTAATATTGTCACCATCTTTCTGGGCCTGGCAGTGGGCTCCAAACTGTCGGCGGACAAGTTCCTGACCCTCGATACCCTGGGTATTCTCGCACTGGGTGCCTTCGCCTTCTGTGTTGGTACTGCAGCAGGCGTGATCATGGGGAAGATCATGCACCGGGTCACTGGCGGCAAGGTCAATCCTCTGATCGGGGCGGCTGGTGTCTCCGCCGTGCCTATGGCGGCACGCGTGGTCAATAAGGTGGGTCTCGAGAGTAACCACCATAATTTCCTGCTGATGCATGCCATGGGGCCCAACGTGGCAGGCGTCATCGGCTCTGCCGTGGCGGCTGGCGTCCTGCTCGCTATCGTTGGCGGCTGAGTTATATCCTACTGGACTCCCGTGACTTTTTGACACGGGAGTCCCTCCCATAATATTATTGCCCGCTTATGTCGCAGCGTATTCCTGATCGTCTTGATCCCTGGCGTTATGCCGATCTCGGCAAGGCTGTCAGCGGTACGATACGGCTCGACTCGATGCCTCGGCTCAGCCAGTGTTTACATGACACCAGCGGTGAAGCGAGCTTTGAATTGAGCTTCGAGCGGGATGCCCGGCATCGGGCTGTTCTCATCGGTTCGCTTCGCAGTGAATTGACGCTCGAATGCCAGCGCTGTCTGGAGGCCGTGACCGTGCCGGTCGAGTCCGATGTCTCGATCGCCTTTGTCGAGGGGATTGAGCAGGCAGGACGATTGCCGGAGACGCTTGATCCCTGTCTGGTTGAAGAGGGCAGGGTTCAGTTCAGAGACTTGATTGAGGATGAATTGCTGCTGATGCTGCCTCAGGTGGCTATGCACGATGCAGGTGCCTGCAAGATCCGGTTGGCGGATCAGTCGCTGGAGGCGCCAGCGGAACAGGATAGCAGTTCCCGCAAGAACCCTTTCGCGGTGCTTGCTGGGCTGAAACACGATAAAGATTAACATTTTTTTGACTATTGCTTCAGGAGATCAGCCATGGCTGTTCAACAAAACAGAAAGACCCCTTCCAAGCGTGGCATGCGTCGCGCCCACGATTCTCTGAAGGGTGAAACCCTATCCATCGACTCCACTTCCGGTGAGGTGCATCTGCGCCACCATGTGACAGCAGACGGCTTCTATAAAGGCCGTAAGGTTGTCAACACCAAGGGCGAGTAACTTTTCGATTCTCCCTGTTTCTTTGGCGAGTCTGAACCCGTGCACAGGGCTATGCCCTTTGCCGGGTTCTTTTCATATGGGTGTTTTCAGTAACGAATGAGTAAGCCAGTCACAATCTCATTGGATGCCATGGGTGGTGATTTCGGGGCTGATGTTGTGGTGCCAGCCGCACTCGAGTACCTCAAGCGTGATAAGGAGAGTCGGCTGATTCTGGTCGGTCGTGAGGAGATTCTGCGCGAGAAGATCGGCAGTCACCCCTTTGGCGACCGGCTGATTATAAAGCACGCCACCGAAACCGTGGAAATGCACGACCTGCCATCGAAGGCGCTGCGTGGAAAGAAGGACTCCTCCATGCGTGTTGCCATCGATCTGGTGAAGTCGGGTGAGGCCGATGCCTGTGTCAGTGCCGGCAATACCGGCGCCTTG
Organism: Candidatus Thiodiazotropha sp.; assembly: GCA_037384445.1. Lineage (GTDB taxonomy): Bacteria > Pseudomonadota > Gammaproteobacteria > Chromatiales > Chromatiaceae > Thiodiazotropha. Next base: position 11,202 of record JARRNY010000007.1, on the reverse strand, counting down.
ATGGCCACCTCACGCTTCGTGCTCAAGATGTTGCCCAATATCGACCGTCCGGCAATCATCACGGCTATTCCCTCCATAGAAGGCCAGACCTACGTATTGGACCTGGGCGCCAATGTAGACTGTACTGCCTCTCACCTCTTTCAGTTCGCCGTTATGGGCAGCGAGCAGGTTTCGGCTGTTGCTGAGATCGCCAATCCCCGTATCGGACTGCTGAATATCGGTCAGGAAGAGATTAAAGGTAACGAGCAGGTCAAAGGGGCTCATGAACTGCTTGCCAACAGCTCCCTAAATTACGTGGGCTATGTTGAGGGAGACGATATCTTCAAAGGCGGAACCGATGTGGTCGTCGCGGATGGTTTCGTCGGCAACACTTCATTAAAGAGTGTTGAAGGCGTGTCCAAGATGATCAGTCATTTCATGAAGCAGGAATTTAAAAAGAATCCGCTGACCATGTTGGCGGGTCTGGTAGCGCTGCCGGTGCTGCGTTCGCTGCGCAAGCGCATCGATCCCCGCCGCTACAACGGCGCCAGTCTGCTGGGTCTTCGTGGCATCGTCATCAAGAGTCATGGCGGTGCCGATGTGCTGGCTTTCGTCAATGCAATCTCGATTGCCAAGAAAGAGGTGCTGACCGACGTGCCAAGCCGTATTGCTGAGCAGGTCAAGGCGCACTTGGACAAAAGGGAGATCGCGTGATCTATTCCCGGATAACAGGAACGGGCGGATACCTTCCCGAAAAGATCGTTACCAACAAGGATTTGGAAAAGACGGTCGATACGACCGAACAGTGGATTGTCGAGCGCACTGGAATCAAACAGCGACATATCGCAGCAGATGATGAATACACCTGCGATCTGGCGGAAAAGGCCGCACGCAACGCCCTTGATATGGCGGGGCTTAAGCCGCAGGACATCGATTTGGTGGTGGTGGCCACTACCACCGCTGACCAGGTTTTTCCCAGTACCGCCTGTCTATTGCAGGCCCGTTTAGGCATCCACGGCCCAGCGGCTTTTGATGTGCAGGCGGTCTGTACCGGCTTTATCTACGCACTTAGCGTGGCCGATAAATTCATCAAGACTGGTGCAGCGACTAAGGCCCTGGTGGTTGGTGCGGAGACTGTCTCCCGCATTATCGACTGGAGCGACCGCAATACCTGCGTGCTCTTCGGAGACGGTGCCGGAGCGGTGGTAATCGAAGCGAGTGATGAGGCAGGTATCATCTCGACCCATCTGCATGCTGATGGTGCTTTTGAGCAATTGTTACGGGTGCCGGCCGGTATCTCGCGCGGCTATGATCAGCTGCAGGCGGGGACGGCCTATATGGAGATGCGAGGCAACGAAGTCTTCAAGATGGCGGTGACGACGCTTGGTCGCATCGTGGACGAGACGCTTGCTGCAAACGGAATGAAGAAGTCCGATGTGGACTGGCTGATTCCCCATCAGGCGAATATCCGCATTATCAACGCGACGGCAAAAAAGCTGCGGACCCCAATGGAGCGGGTGGTCGTGACGGTCCATGAGCATGGCAACACATCAGCCGCTTCCGTCCCGCTGGCGCTCGATGTAGCCGTCAGGGATGGCCGCATTCAGCGGGGTGAAACCCTGTTGATGGAGGCCTTCGGTGGCGGGTTTACCTGGGGCTCGGTGCTGGCAAAATTCTAACGCTGTCTATTCAGCCCGCTGACACTAAAAAACAAAGATCGATATGAGTGACTCCAACTTCAGTATTGTTTTTCCCGGACAGGGATCCCAATCGGTAGGTATGTTGGATGCGTTGGCCGACGCCTTCCCTCTGGTGGGTGAGACTTTTGCCGAGGCTTCACAGTCCCTGGGATACGACCTCTGGCACCTGGTGCAGAATGGTCCGGCTGATGATCTGAATCAGACTGCCAAGACGCAGCCAGCCATGTTGGCTGCCGGTGTTGCCGTGTGGCGAGTGTGGCAGGCTGAAGGCGGTAACGCGCCTAAGATGATGGCCGGTCACAGCCTTGGTGAATATACGGCCCTGGTCTGTGCCGGTGCCTTGAACTTCGCCGATGCTGTCAGCCTGGTAGCTGATCGTGGGCGTTTCATGCAGGAGGCGGTTCCCACTGGCAGTGGCGGCATGGCGGCCATACTCGGGCTCGATGACGAGCAAGTGCGGAGTGTCTGCAGCGAGGCAGGGCAGGGTGAGGTGGTCGAAGCCGTCAATTTCAACTCCCCGGGACAGGTGGTCATAGCCGGTTCCAAGTCGGCGGTTGATCGAGCTTGCGTACTGGCCAAAGATGCCGGAGCCAAGCGCGCACTGCCTCTGCCGGTCAGCGTCCCTTCCCATTGTGCATTGATGCAACCCGCAGCTGAGCGTCTTAGCGAGCGCTTGCGGGATATCAGGATCGAGGCGCCTCATATCCCGGTTCTGCACAACGTCAATGTGGAATCCGAAAGCGATGCTGACTCAATCAGACAGCTTCTGGCTGCCCAGCTTCACAGTCCGGTGCGTTGGGTGGAGACAGTACAGAAAATGGCCACGGTTGGTGTGGATACGCTTTACGAAGCGGGCCCCGGCAAGGTGCTGGCAGGTTTGACCAAGCGTATCGATAAGACCATCAAAGGTGTCGGCGTATTCGATCCCGGCAGCCTGAAAGATGCTTTGGAGACAGCAAAATGAGTCTGGAAAACGAAATCGCGCTGGTCACCGGCGCTAGCCGCGGCATCGGTGCCGCCATTGCGGACAAACTGGCGCAAGCAGGAGCAACGGTTATCGGTACTGCGACTTCTGAAAAAGGTGCTGAAGCGATATCCGAACGCATGCAGTCAGCGGGTTACAAAGGTAAGGGGATGGTGCTGAATGTCTCTGACCAGGCCTCCATCGATGCCCTGATGGAAGCCATTACGAGCGAATACGGTGCCCCAGGTATCCTTGTCAACAACGCAGGTATCACGCGCGACAATCTGCTGATGCGCATGAAAGACGAGGAGTGGGAGGCGATTATCAACACCAATCTGACCTCTGTCTTCCGACTTAGTAAAGCGGTTCTGCGCGGCATGATGAAAGCACGCAAGGGACGTGTCATCAGTATCTCTTCAGTGGTCGGTGTCATGGGGAATGCCGGACAGACCAACTATGCTGCAGCCAAGGCGGGTATTCACGGTTTTACTCGTTCTATGGCGCGTGAAGTTGGCTCAAGAGGCATTACCGTCAATGCGATTGCACCGGGCTTCATCGAGACTGATATGACCAAGGAGCTGCCAGAGGCCCAGCGTAAGCAATTGGTGGACAACATCCCGCTGCAACACCTCGGTCAACCTGAGGATATTGCCAATGCGGTGCTCTTCCTGGCGGGTGAGTCAGGACGCTACATCACGGGCGAGACTCTGCATGTGAACGGCGGAATGTACATGGGCTAGGCATTGCGAGGCTAGGCTTCCAGGTGTCGTCTTTCCTTAAGAATGCTCTATAACCAATTGAATTGTTTGTTAAATGAAGCTGATAAAAGCGTCCTGAATTTGCATGAGGATTGCGCTTTTCTCAGCCCTTTTTTGTTACTACAATACCGCATCGGTCCTATGCTTGGCCGTCGGATAATCCAGAGGAAATTAATAAAATGAGCGATGTCGTAGAACGAGTGCGTAAAATTGTCGTGGAACAACTGGGCGTGAAAGAAGAGGAAGTGACCCTCGAGGCTTCCTTTGTCGATGACCTTGGCGCCGACTCTCTCGACACGGTTGAGCTGGTCATGGCCCTCGAAGAGGAATTTGAGACCGAGATTCCAGACGAAGAGGCTGAGAAGATCACGACTGTGCAGTTGGCCGTAGACTACATCAACGCCCACAGCTGATTAAAAAACAGACTTTCATGATAGGCCGTTCTGCCCCCCACACCATGGGGCGCGGCCTTTTTCCTTTTATGCCATATCACTGACATTGGGGGTAGTCATATCATGACTGCAAGAAGGGTCGTCATTACAGGGCTCGGCATGGTCGCGCCTGTCGGTTTGGATATTCCTTCCGCCTGGGAGAGCATCACTGCAGGTAGAAGCGGCATAAAGCCGATTACCCATTTCGATGTTTCCAGTTTCACCACGCAGTTTGGCGGACCCATTTACGGTTTCGAGATCACCGACTATGTGTCGAAGAAAGAAGCCAAAAAGATGGATAACTTTATCCACTACGGAGTGGCAGCCGGCATCCAGGCGATCAAGGATTCCGGGCTCGAGGTGACTGAAGAGAATGCGGATCGGATCGGTGTGCTGATCGGTTCAGGCATTGGTGGCATCACTGGTATTGAGAACAGCTATCAGGCCTTTCTCGATGGCGGTCCACGCAAAATCTCGCCCTTTTTCGTGCCCTCAAGCATCATCAATATGGTAGCGGGCAATCTCTCTATCATGTATGGCCTGAAAGGCCCCAACTACTCCATCGTCTCTGCCTGCAGCAGCGGCGCCCATAGTATCGGTGAAGCGGCGATGATGATTCGCTACGGCCGCACCGACGTGATGGTTGCCGGGGGTGCCGAAATGGCCACCTCACCCGTTGGCTTGGGTGGCTTCGCTGCGGCTCGCGCGCTTTCCAAGCGTAATGACGATCCGCAGGGAGCCAGCCGCCCCTGGGACAGGGATCGTGACGGCTTCGTTTTGAGCGATGGCGCCGGTGTCGTCGTGCTGGAAGAGTACGAAATGGCCAAGGCGCGCGGGGCAAAGATCTACGCTGAACTGGTCGGTGTGGGCATGAACTCCGACGCCTACCACATGACCGCTCCATCTGTGGACGGTTCTGGTGCTGCCAAATGCATGCAGCTGGCACTCAAGGATGCCGGTCTCAACCTGGATCAGGTTGACTATATCAATGCCCATGGCACTTCCACCCCGGCCGGTGATCTGGCCGAAACAATGGCGGTCAAACGCGCCTTCGGTGATCATGCTCACAAACTCTGCGTCAGCTCCACCAAGTCAATGACCGGCCATATGCTGGGTGCGGCGGGTGGCGCCGAAGCGGTCTTCAGTGTGCTTTCCCTGCACCACCAGGTTGTGCCACCGACCATCAACCTGGAGAACCAGGACCCCGACTGTGATCTCGACTTTGTGCCAAACACAGCTCGTGAGATGAAACTCGACGTGGTGCTCTCCAACTCCTTCGGTTTCGGCGGCACCAACGGTACATTGGTCTTCCGCAAGGCTGAGTGAGCCAAAGGCGACCGGTGCTGATCTCCCCTCGGTTGCCATAGGGCCTGTTAACGCTATGCAGGGCTCGATTCTGATCGATGGAGAAGCCAGCGAAAGGATACCCGTCTCCGATCGGGGTCTGCAGTACGGTGACGGACTGTTTGAAACTATCGCGGTTGTCGATTCAACCCCACGCTTCTGGCAACGCCATATGGCGCGCCTGGCTCGCGGTGAAGCTACACTGGGTTTTCCGCCGAGTGACAAGGCACAACTCCAAACGGAGGCCGAGCGACTCTGTGGGGGATGTTCTCAGGGCGTTTTGAAAATCATCATCACCCGTGGCAGCGGCGGACGCGGCTACCGCCCGCCAGAGAAGCCACAACCCCGCCGCATACTCTCTCTCAATCCCTGGCCCGACTACCCGGATAACTGGTACCAGAATGGTATCAGGCTGCGACTGTGTGAGACGCGATGGAGCCGAAACCGGCGCCTGGCAGGGGTAAAGCATCTCAACCGGCTGGAGCAGGTGCTGGCCCGCCATGAGTGGCAGGATCCACTGATTACCGAGGGTGTGATGTTGGATGATGAGGGGCGGGTGATCTCAGCCACTCAGGGCAATCTCTTTCTCTACCATGCCGGTACTCTTGTTACGCCGGACCTCAGCCAATCGGGTATTGCCGGTGTCATGCGGCAGATCGTCATCGAGGCGGCAGAGGAGTTGGCTATGCCAGTGCGGATCGGTGAGCTTCAATTCGAAGAGGTGCTGGAAGCCGAAGCCCTGTTCGTTACCAATGCCCTGCTGGGGCTCTGTCCGGTAGGGGCGTTGGACGGGCGAACCTATGCCCCCGATCGCAGACCGCATTCACTGATCGAAGCGGTAGCGGGTGTTTTACGGGCAGGCGCCTGATTGTTTCCACGCTGGATCAATGATGACTGCTCGGCCGTTGACGATAGCTGACGTCTCTGCATGGGTAACTTGCGTTCCGAATGTGAATCAGTAGTGGCCGAAGGGTCGAATTCAGCACTGCAAAGTGTCCTGAAATCAGTAAAATAGTCCCATCATGTTGAATCGAATCATCGGTATATCAATCTTTGTCGCAAGCATCCTGGTTGCATGGGGCTGGATGGAGTATGACGAATTCGTCAACACCCCTCTGGCCTTGCCAGAAGCGGGTATGACCTACGAGCTTAAACCGGGAACGACTATCCGCCGCGTGGCGAGTGATCTGTCTGCGGCTGGTGTGTTGAACAAGCCGCTCCTGTTGCGTTTGACGGCCAGATGGAGCGGTCAGGCGAGCCGCCTCAAAGCGGGCGAATACCATCTGCCTGCCGGCATCACCCCCTCTGAGTTGTTGCAGATTCTGACCTCGGCTCGTGTCGTGCAGCATGCGCTGACAATTATCGAGGGATGGACCTTCAAACAGATGATAGCGGCGATTGGTCACCATGAAGCCCTGACGCATACTCTGGAAGGGCTCGATGACGAGCAGATCATGCAGCGGTTGGGTTTGGAGGGGGTTCACCCAGAGGGCCGTTTTTACCCCGATACCTACCACTTTCCCAAAGGCACTACCGATGCGGAGTTTCTGCTGCGGGCCTATCGACGTATGGAGACTACCCTGCAAGCGGCTTGGGAGAAGCGGGATAAGGATCTTCCCCTCAACTCCCCCTATGAGGCCCTGATCCTGGCATCGATTATCGAAAAAGAGACCGGCATCCCGCAGGAGCGGGGCATGATTGCCGGGGTCTTTATTCGCCGATTGAAAAAGGGCATGCGCCTGCAGACCGATCCCACTGTCATCTACGGCATGGGTGATTCCTACGACGGCAACATCCGGCGACGGGATCTCTCCACCGATACCCCCTACAACACCTATGTTCACTCAGGATTGACGCCCACCCCGATTGCCATGCCCAGCGGGGAGGCGATCGAGGCGGCCCTCCATCCGGTAGACGGCAACGCGCTCTACTTCGTCGCTACCGGTGATGGCGGCCACCACTTTTCCGCCACGCTGGAAGAGCACAACAAAGCCGTGCGGAAATACCAGCTGAAACGATGAACAGACACAGAGGGCGCTTTATCACGGTCGAAGGCGGCGAGGGTGCTGGTAAGAGCAGCAACCTGGCCTTCGTGCAGTCCCTGTTGGAAGAGGCCGGTAAAGCGGTGTTATTCACCCGCGAACCGGGAGGTACACCGCTGGGAGAGTCGATTCGTGAGCTGCTGCTGGGGCACAAGCATACGGGCATGGCTGACGAGAGCGAACTGCTGCTGATGTTTGCGGCCCGTCCAGGGCGCGGGGCGGGGTATCGCCCGGGAGCGTATCGAGGTGCTGGAGAACTACGTTCAGGGCGATCTGCGCCCGGACCTTACCCTGTTGCTCGATCTACCGGTGGAGACCGGATTGGCGCGGGCCGGCAGTCGATCCGAACCCGACCGGTTCGAGAAAGAGGCCACCAGCTTCTTCGACAAGGTCCGTCAGGGCTACCTGGCGATTGCTGCTGCCGAGCCGGACCGGGTCAAGATCATCGACGCCTCTCCGGCCCTGGAGCAGGTGCAGCAGCAGATCGGCCAGGTCATTCAGACGTTTCTGGAGTCGAGTCGTGGATAGGGCGGTGCATGCCCGTTTTCCCTGGCAGGAGCCCCAGTGGCAGCGTCTGCAACAGGCCAGGCAGCAGGCAAGATTGCCACATGCACTGCTTTTCAGCGGTCCCCGTGGCGTGGGTAAGACACAGTTCGCGCTCGCGCTCGCCCAATCCATGCTCTGCCCGGAAAGTGACAACGAAGGGCGTCCCTGTGGTGTCTGCCGACACTGCCACCTGCTGCACAGCGGCAGCCATCCCGATTTTCAGTGGGTCGGGCCGGAGGCAGACAGTAAAAGCGGGGAGATCAAGATCGAAGCGATCCGTAAGCTCACAGGCGGGGCATCGCTGACGGCTCAAAGCGGTGGACACAAGGTGGTGGTCATCCAGCCAGCCCATCGCATGAATAAATCCGCTGCCAACAGCCTGCTGAAGACCCTTGAGGAGCCGACCAAGGATACCCTGCTCATCCTCCTTACCGATCAGCCCGCACGCCTGCTGCCGACCATCCGCAGCCGCTGTCAGCAGGTGCTGTTTCAGACCCCGCCCCAGGCAGACTCGCTGGCCTGGCTGGCCGGTAAGATCCAGCACAGCGACGCGGCTACCCTGCTGGCGCTGTCGAGTGGTGCGCCCCTGTTGGCCCTGGAAATGGATGATGCCGATCTGCTCGCGGCCCGTGAGAGGATGATCAAGCAGTTCCTCGCCCTCGGCAATTCACGCGAGGATCCGGTGGCACTGGCTGGTGCCTGGCAGGGGTTCGATGTAAAACTCATGCTGGAGTGGCTCTCCAGCTGGATCATCGACCTGTTACGTCTGCAAACGGACACCGATCCGCCACACCTTTTCAATCAGGATCAGGCTCAAGCTTTTCACAGCTTGGCCGACAAGTTACACTCAGAGACCTTGCATCGCTATCTCGGGCTGATCTATGAGGCCCAGAGTCTCAGCGACAGCAATCTGAACCCGCAACTGGTATTGGAAAAACTGCTCATCGAGTGGCGAGCCTGCCATTAACAGGCCCCACTAAGAGGTAAAATTTAGAGATCATCATGGCTGGTGGACCCAAACAAGGCATACTCTCTCTAACCATCAAGGACAAAAATGCCCTCTACGCGGCGTATATGCAGTTCGTGAAATTTGGTGGTCTTTTTATTCCCACTACCAAGCAGTACCGTCTGGGCGACGAAGTCTTCATGCTGCTGACGCTGATGGACGAGGCAGAACGCCTGCCGGTGGCCGGCAAGATCATCTGGATCACACCCGTCGGTGCGGAAGGCAACCGGGCAGCAGGCATCGGTGTCCAGTTCAGTGATCAGGATGGCGGCGCTGCTCGTAACAAGATCGAGACCTACCTGGCTGGTGCCCTCAAGTCGGATCGCCCGACCCATACCCTTTAGCGGGTAAGGCGTCACGGCAAAGTTTTTAATCCCTGGATAGCCTCCAAATTGGCGTGACGAGTGATATCCCTGCACCCCATCCTCTACCCGAAATAAACCTTGTATTGAAAAGGCCCACGATAGGACGAAATCGTTTGCTATTTGCGGCAAAATAGACTCCCTAAGATAAGCAGATTACAGGACTGACGACCATGCTGGTGGATTCCCATTGCCATCTCGACCGCCTCGCTCTCGACCACTATGAGGGCCGTTTCGACCTGTTCGTCGACAAGACTCTCGAAAGCGGCGTTGGTCATATGCTCTGTGTCTCCATCGATCTGGAGTCCTGGCCCGCTATGGTCAAGTTGGTTGAGCCCTATCCCCAGATCAGTATCTCCGTTGGTGTCCACCCCAATGACAAGGATCGGCGCGAGCCAAGCGTGGAAGAGCTCATCGAGTTATCGGCCACGCCCAAGGTGGTTGCCATTGGCGAGACCGGACTCGACTACTTTCATGGTGAAGGCGATCTGGAGTGGCAACGTGAGCGTTTCCGGCGCCACATCCGGGCGGCGCTGACAGCCAACAAGCCGCTCATCATCCACACCCGTCAAGCCAAGGCCGACACCATCGCCATTATGCGGGAGGAGGGGGCCGCTGAAGCAGGCGGCGTCATGCACTGCTTCACGGAAGACTGGCCCATGGCCCAGCAGGCCCTGGAGATGGGTTTCTATATCTCCTTCTCCGGTATCATCACATTCAAGAACGCCGCCGATCTACGCGATGTGGTCAAACAGGTTCCGATGGAACAACTTCTGATTGAGACTGACTCTCCCTACCTGGCGCCGGTCCCTTTTCGCGGTAAACCCAATCAACCTATCTATGTGCAGAAAGTGGCGGAGTGTGTGGCTGAGCTGAAGGGGCTCAGTGCTGAAGCGGTGACTGAGCAGACGGCAGAGAACTTCCTTCGCTGTTTTCCTCAGGTAAAGGCATAGGTGCACTGTCCGCTAACAGCATCTGTTTTGGCGAACAACTCCGTAGTGATGAAGCAGGTATTGCTATGTTAGATGTATTTGCATCTTTTGCCGGACACGCTCACCCGGTATGAGCGGGAAAGTGGAAATGCGGCAGTTGATGGTGGAGCATGTGAAGGGAAAAAACAGCCAGTGCTTTAGCTTGGATGCCACAAAAGAAGCAGCGATCTGAAAACATCAAGCTAGGCGGACTTAAGATATGTTTGGAATTATTCTTACATTGCTGCTTGTATATTTAGCAGCCAACTTACTACTTGCGATAACAATGGTGTTTGTTGCATTTATCGAGTCAATTGTGAATATCGCAGATGCGAAAGGCGGTAATAAAAAGAGAGAATCAGGCCTCGTAATCTTAGAAGTCAGCTCTTATGCCTTTGCCATCTCATTGGTGATTTCAGTGGCTGTGTCTGCTTTTCTTTTGGGTGATATAAGATCCTTTGAGGAATTAGGCCACATCAGCGTTGGGGTCATGATAGTCGTACAATTAACGATAACACTGATAATGTTGGTAAGCAGGTCGAATAATAAACTGCTTACCACGATTGTTTCTATTGTGATGTTCTTATGTTGCCGGTATTTGCTACTTCATTTTGATTATTGGTTTCCTCTGCCTATCCCATTTCTATCGATTATTACGGGCGCATTTACCTCCATTCCAGCAATCGGACAGGTAGTGGATTCTTCAGTCGTACTATTTTTACTCCTCCTGATTCCAGCAACACTTAGATCAAACAAAGATCAACGCAGGGCATAATTCATTTCTAACAGAGTGCTTTTGTCTCAACGACTGCTATATTCGCTCTTCACAAAGAAATTATTTATTCGATATTAGCTCTGTCTTTTATCGGACAAACAGAAATAGAGTTCGAACTTCGGTTTTACTCGAAGATCGAACCACTATCGATTGCTCTGCTCGATTCACAAAGACTTGCGAAGCAGGTCGGCAATTTTTCGTTTGTCCGTCTCGGCCGTAGAGCGGGCCACCTCCCTGCCTTCACGAAATACAATCAGAGTGCTCTGGTAGATGACGCCGAATTTCTCTACCACCGATTTCTGTTTGTCGAAATCGACTCGCAGT